>JALYJW010000076.1 GCA_030775085.1 Acidobacteriota bacterium
CACGGCACATGAAGTGTTCAAAATCCCTTATCTCACGCCAACAGGCCATCGACTACGCCATGCGTTGACCGATTTCGTACCTCAAAAGGGCCAAACTCCAGCGTACCGCTCCGCGGTACAACCTTCTCCCCGGCGGGGAGAGGGACCGTTTCATAGTCGCGTGAGCGCGAAGTGTGCTGTCGCTTCCGCCGCGAGCTGGAGCTCGAACGGTACATGCACGAGCGGATGGATGGCGTTGAAGGTGTGACCGGCGCGTTCGATGACGAGCAGCGACGCGTCGGATGATTGCGCCGCGAGCAGGCGTCCCGCGCCGACCGGCACGCTCTCATCGCGGCCTCCGTGGATCACGAGGAGGGGCGCGCGCAACGATTCGGCGGCGCGAACGATGTCGAGCCGTTCGCGGTTGGTCTCGTAGTCGTCCAGCACGTCGCGCGAGATGCGCATGGTCTGCCTGGTGCGCTGATTGACGACCTCGGTGACGCCGCGCTCGTCCCAATCCCGCCGCATGGCCGCGTCCCAGTGATCACAGCGCGAAATCGCGCTCCACGTCACGACGGAGCTCAGGTTGGGAACCTCGGCAGCACCCAGCAGCGCCACGCCTCCCCCGCGCGAATGACCAACGAGAATCGTAGGAAGAGCGCGGAAACGTTCCTGCGCGTGACGCACGGCCACCCGCAGATCTGCCAGCTCGATCGAGAACGTATCGCGCTCGAACAGATCGAGCCGTTCGAAGGTCTCCGGATCCTCGCCGATCCCCGACCGCGACATGTTGAAGCGGCACACGGCCAACTGATGCCCAGCCAGCCGCTGCGCCAGCCACGGAAAGAATCCCCAATTCTTGAATCCCTTGAAACCATGAACGATCACCACGAGCGCACGAGGATTCTCGCCGGAGTCGAAGTCTCCGCGGATGGGGAGGTTTTCGTCGGAGGGGATGGTGAATGGGGTGTGCATGGCAATATCAGAGTCGCAAAGTCTCAAAGTCGCAAAGTCTCAAAGGAACTTCCCCGGAGACTCTTTGAGACTTTGAGACTTTGAGACTTTGCGACTCCCATCAAACATTGAACCTGAACAAAATCACATCCCCATCCTTGACCTCGTACTCCTTCCCCTCGCTGCGCATGCGGCCGGCTGCTTTCGCGCCCTGTTCGCCGGCGAGGGAGAGGTAGTCGTCGTAGGCGATGGTCTCGGCGCGGATGAAGCCGCGCTCGAAGTCGCTGTGGATCTTGCCCGCGGCCTGCGGTGCTTTGGAGCGGCGATGGATGGTCCACGCGCGCGCTTCTTTCGGTCCGGCGGTGAAGAAGGTTTCGAGATCGAGGAGCTTGTAGGCAGCGCGCACGAGGATGTTGAGGCCGGGCTCTTCCAGCCCCATGTCGTGCAGGAACTCGCCGCGCTCGCTTTCCGGCAACTGCGCGATCTGCGCCTCGAGCTCGCCGCAGATGACCACGACTTCGCCGCCTTTGGCAGCGGCCACGCTGCGCACTTTCTGCAGCATCGGCGTTTCCGTTCCGAGCTCGTTCTCCGCGACGTTGGCGACGTAGAGGACCGGTTTCGCCGTGATGAGACTGAGCTCCGCCAGCGCGGCCTGCTCTTCAACCGTGAGCTCCGCCGCACGCAACGGAATGCCTTTCTCGACGGCCGCAATCGCCTTCGTCAGCGCCTCGGCCTGAGCGACGTACTCTTTCTGCCCGACGCGGGCCAGACGACCCACACGGTCGATCCGCTTCGTGAGCGCGTCGAGATCGGCCAGCAGCAACTCGGTCTCGATGACTTCGATGTCGCGCTCCGGATCGACGGTCCCCTCGACGTGAACGACGTTCGGGTCGACGAAGCATCGCACCACATGCAGGATGGCCTCGGTCTCACGAATGTTCGCCAGGAACTGATTGCCCAGCCCCTCGCCCTTGCTCGCCCCGCGCACGAGGCCGGCAATGTCGACGACCTTGAGGTCGGTGAAGATGGTCTGCTTGCTCTCCGCGAGCGCGGCGATTTTGATGAGCCGCGCATCGACCACCGGCACGATGCCGACATTCGGCTCGATGGTGCAGAACGGATAGTTGGCGCTCTGCGCTCCCGCCGCCGTCAGAGCATTGAAGATCGTCGATTTCCCAACGTTCGGCAAACCGACGATGCCGACTGAAAGACCCATGGTTTCTTACTCCTGCGGAAGTCCGCGTGCGCCTCAACCGCATGGGCCTGGCGACGATTCCAACGATGAACGATGAACGATGAACGATGAGAGGCACCGCCTTTTTTCATGGTTCATCGTTCATCGTTCATCGTTCTCCTCGCTCCTTCGACTGCGCCGAGCAATCCCACCTGTTCGTTCATGATGAGATCGACGGGGATCGTCTGCATGACGTCGCTGAAGCGGCCTTTGCGGGTGAAGGCGGTCATGAACGCGCCGTCGGTGAACCAGCGGACGTTCTTCGCGGTCACGCCGCCGGCGAGATAGACGCCACCGCGCGCGAGGGTGCGCAGAGCGAGATCGCCCGCCTCGGCGCCGTAGGCGTCGACGAAGATTGCGACGGCGCGCGCGGCCAGCGCATCACCTTCATCGGCGCGCTCGGCGATCTCCGCTGCGGTAACGTCGTCACCGCCGAGGTAAGTAAAGATGTTGACCAAACCGAGGCCGGAGATCACGCGCTCGGAGCTGACGTGACCGTATTGGCGGTGCAGGTGAAGAAAAAGACCGACCTGCTCCTCGTCCTGCGGAGCGAAGTCGGCATGACCGCCTTCGCCCGGCACGACGTGGTACACGCCGCCAACGTTCACAAGTACTGCCTCGCCCAATCCCGTACCGGCACCGACGATGGCGATGGGAGCGCCGCGATCGCGCTGTCCCTCTTGCAACGACATCACATCGCCGCCGGGGCCGAGCAGCGGCACTCCGAGACCGACGGCATAGAAGTCATTGATGAGCAACACGCGCCCAATCGGAAACGACCGCGCCAGCGCCGCTGCCTCGAGAACCCAGCCGACGTTCGTGACCTCCACGCGACCGTCGAGCACCGCGCCCGCAACCGCGAAACAGCTCGCATCGATCGCGACAGGCTCACCGAGCCCGCCGAGAAAGGAGCGCAACAGATCGTCGAACGAGGGCCAGGCCAGGCTGTCGTAACGCTCTTCGTACACGACCGTGCCGTCGGCGTTTGTGCAGCGGAGCAACGTCTTGGTGCCGCCGATGTCTCCAGCGAGCAGTGTCATGAGGCGAGTCTACCGTCATCAAGCAAACGCGCGATCAATGCCGGCCCGCAGCCCGTTCCTTCGGCGGCAGAATCTCCAGACAGGTCGTCCACCAGCCCGTCAGGATCGTCTCGACGAACTCCTCCGGCAGACGCTCCTCGCGCATTTCCTCGGCCAGCCGCAAGTGGTCGTACGCGACCGGCACGAACTCCACGTTCAACTCGCGCCCGCGCACTTCCACAAGCGTGTAACAGACGTTCGTGCGGCCATCGTTCGCCGGACGTCCGATCACGCCCGCATTGATGACGTGATGACCGTTCGCGAGCGCCTTGTGCCAGTGCAGACCGGTATGCGTGCAAACGATCACGTCGGCATCGTGATCGCGGCACAGCTTGTCGAGAAAGGGCTCGGGAGACGTGGAGCGCCACAGAAATTCGTTGATCCGCCGCGGCGATCCATGCACGAGCAGAAACCGCAACTCCCCCGCCGTGAACCGGATCTCACGCGGCAACGTCCCCATCCAGTCCTTGTGTGCGTCGCTCGTGTTTTCGAACGTGTAATCGTACGAGATCTGCGCGTAGTGATTGTCCCGAGGATCGGTATACCCGCAGTGACAATCAGAAGCGCGCGACGACAGCGACTCTTCGTAATTCCCCTGGATCCCCTCGATCCCCCGCTCGATCAGCAACTCCGGAACGCGATTCGGAAACGGCCCGAATGCCCCCAGATCGCCGAGAAACAACGTTCGATCGACACCGCGCCGCGCAATGTCATCGAGCGTCGCGACGAGCGCGTGATAGTTCGAATAGATACCGCCGACGAAGGCGAGACGCATGCTACTGTCACGATACCTTGCGAACGGTACTAGGCCGCCTCGGCTCGAGCGTTACAGCTTTCTTCTCGCTCTTTGCTTCCTGTTGCTCCAGGTGCGCACAAAGTGCATCCAGGTCGTAGTTGAACCGTTTCAGCAATTCCTCGCGTGCGGCGCGTGTCTCTTTGACGATCGGATCTTCCCACATGGTTATTCCTCGGCGAGCTCCTCGGGGTCCATTCCATGGACGGCAGCGACGCCTATGTGCAGCGCGTCGGATGCCGCCTTGTCTGGCAAGCCACCTGCTGCGAGTAACTTACGAGCGAGGACACGACTCTCAGGCGTTTCCGCCAACAACGTTAGCGGCTCGAGTACCGCCAACCGAGCTGCTGCTGCTGCCGGATCGCCGAGCTGTGCCTCGGCCACCACAAGCCGCGACGCATACAACTCAAATTCGCGACCTGCTTGCTCCCACCACTCACGCGTCAGTTGCTGATGACCGAGTGAGATGACGTCACGGCTCGGCCGAGCCGTGAGATAGCTGATGACGCTCGTTTCAACGTACAGCTTCGATCGCATGCGTGTCACCGTATCCGACCTCCGTATCCGATTTCCACAACTCCCAATGTCACGTCGTACATGTCACGCCATCCACCCAGCACGTATGACAAGCGCCGTACTTCAGCGGAAACGGCCGTAGCGTTTCCTCGAGCGTGTCGCCCATGCGCGCCTCCGGTTCTTCGATGAGGATCGGGCAGACGTAGACGCCTTTGCTGGTGGCCATGCGGCAGGAGGAGCATTGGAGCGTGCGTGCGTCGTCTTCGGTCAGGGCGAGGCCGGTGAGGCGTTCCCACTCTTCATAGGCGCGCGTTCGCTGTTCCTCGGCGCCGATGCGGAATAGCGAGAGGACTTTCAAGCGCGGACGGTCGAATCCGAAGGTGCGGATCAATTCGAGGAAGCGCGTGCGGCCTTCTGCGCTGGCTACGCCTTCCGCGGCGGTGGTCACGGTGATGACGGGATTCAGTCCGGCGTCGGCGAGATTTCGGAGACCGATCATGACGCGAGCCCAGACACCGGCGCCGCGGATGGCGTCGTGCGATTCGCGATCGAAGCCGTCCAGGCTCACGCGCAGGTCGAGCGAGTATTCGCTCGCGTCGAACAGCTCGCGCAAACGGCTGCACACTTCCGGCCGGAGCAACATTCCGTTCGTCAGCACGGTCGCCGGTCCCTGCTGCAGCGTGGCCGCGAGAATCGGCAGCAGGTCGCGGTTCATGAACGGCTCGCCGCCGGTGAAGTAGTACTCGCGCACACCGAGCGCACGCGCTTCGTCGAGCCGCATCTGCACATCGGCGAGCGACATCATTTCGTGCGAGTGATTGCGCGGCGAACAGGAGATGAAGCAGTGCGTACACTCGATGTTGCAGACCGTGCCCGCCACCTGGAACCAGAGCGTGTCCAGCGCCAGCAGAGGAACCGATGGGATGGGCGCGGTCTCGATGGTTTGCATGATGTTTCCGCGTGACGAGTCGCAAAGTCTCAAAGTCGCAAAGTCTCAAAGGGCGTGGCAAGTACGTCCTTTGAGACTTTGAGACTTTGCGACTTTGAGACTCTCATAAGCTCTCGAGGATCGTCTCCAACTGCATCAACCCCGTCCGCAGCAGAAACCCGTTCGAGCGGCCGTAACTGCGCGAGCCGACGAAGTAGTAGCCGGGCTCACCCGATTGCAGGTCTTCCGGTTTCACTGCGGGAATCGAAAGGCAATCGGTGACGCACGAAATGGCGCGATAGAGACGCGCTCCCCCTTCGGTCACGGGCGATGTTTCGACCGTGAGCTCGGAGAGAAAGCCGGAGTCGGGACGATAGCCGGTGAATGCAGCGATGGCGTCGGCGTCGAAAGTCCGATCGCCGGTCAGCCCGACCACGACGTGTCCGTTGTTCTGCGTGACGCTTTCGATCATGGCCCGGCGCTCCACGCGCAAAAACTCGGGCGGATGGTCGGCCATTGCATTTGCGAAATCGACGACGGCGCGGCGCTCGGGCAGCGGATCGTTCGGGACTTCTTCGCAGGGACGGCGATTCGCGGCGCGCGTGGCCCACACGACACGCGTTGAAGGCGCTTCTTCCGCCAGCGCTGCCAGAACGCCGATCGCATTCGCAGCCGAATGGCCGTCGCCGAGGAGGAGCACGCGCTTGCCGCGCAACTCGTCGATGCGCGAGGTGAGCTCGCCGAGCGTGCGAATCGGGCGGCGCGTCAGGCCCGACTCGCCGCGCGGTGGAAGACCGCCGACGCCCATCGGCCGCGGCAGCACGAGACCGCCGGAGGCGTCGAGCACGACATCGGCTTCGAAGGTGGTCTCCGTTCCCGAGCGCAGATCCTCGCAGAGGACTCGGAACGGACGCTCCGCGCGCAACGGATGTCCGGCGTAATCGGTGCGCGTCAAACCGCGCCGTCCGATCGCCACGACGGCGTGTCCTGTGAGCACACGTCCGCGTAACGGCTCGCGTTCCACGAGCGGCAGCAGCACGCGATCGGCGTATTCGGCGCCGGTGAGCAATGCCTCCGGGTCCGGCATGTCCTCGCCGAGCAGCGCGCGCATGCGCGCGGAGACGTTCATGTGCAGCGGCGAGAAGAAACGCGTCGCGCCCCACGTCCGCAGCGACGCTCCGATTTCTCCCCGCTCCAGCACCGTCACCTCGGCGCCGCGATCCACGGCTCCGATCGCGGCCGCGATTCCCATCGGCCCCGCGCCGATGACCAGAACGCGCATCACGCTTCCTTACGCGCCATGGCGTTACACGACTGCGCCCAGTGCGCGATCGTCCCGCCGCCGCGAATCACTGCCGCCACGCCGACCGCTTCCGCCATCTCTTCCGGAGACAGACCGGCGTCACTGCACGCCGATGAATATGAGTCGATGCAGTACGGCTCCTGGATCGCATAGGCCACCGCAAGAGCGATGAGCTTTTTCGTCTTCTCGTCCAAGGCGCCGGGCGCCATCGTGGCTGTGTACCAGTTCAGGAAGGCATCCCATCCTTTCGGATTGGCCTTCGAGATCTCGCCGAAGCGGGCCAGGTCTTCGGACATGTAGTAGCTGGGCATTGGTTTCCTCCGTTGGTGAGAAGTGTAGTCGGGCTGGAGTGGAGTTGGTGGGCCTTGTGGACGTTGTGGACTTGGTGGACGTCGTGGACTCGAGTGGACAACCAAGTGTCCACCAAGTCCACGAAGTCCACAACGTCCACCAAGTCCACTCCAGCCCCAGTCAGGTATCGCGAGAGCGCTCCAAACCACTAGAATCGCCGTCCAAACACATGACAGAAGAAAATCGCTATCGCATCCAGGTGCTGGAGCGCCTGGCTCTGATGGGTCCCAATCTCTACGCCCATCGCCCGTGCATCAAGTGGAAGATCGACATTGGTGCGTTTGAAGAACGCCCCACCAACGCGATCGACGGGTTCACCGATGCCTTGAAAGCGCTCGTGCCGACGCTCGTCGAACATCGATGTTCCGAGGGCGTGCGCGGCGGGTTCTTCACGCGGCTCGAGGAAGGCACGTGGCTCGGGCACGTCATGGAGCACGTGGCGCTCGAGCTCCAGGGACTGGCCGGCATCGAAGTCGGATTCGGCCGTGCGCGCGGCGCCGGCGCGCCCGGCGTCTACAACGTCATCTACGAGTGCGAAGAGCGCGAGACCGGCATCATGGCCGGCGAGCTGGCTATCGAGCTCATCGAAGCGCTGGTGGCGGGCGAACCGTTCGCGGTCGAGGAAGGCATCGCCCAGCTGCGACGCCTCTACGAGCGCAACTCGCTCGGTCCCTCCACGCGCTCCATCGTCGACGCCGCGGTGAAGCGCGGCATCCCCTACATCCGCCTCGACGATCTCAATCTCGTGCAGCTCGGCTACGGCGCGAACGCGAAAAAGATCCAGGCCACGATCGCCTCGACCACGAAGTACATGGGCGTGGAGATCGCCGGCGACAAAGACATCACGAAGACGATTCTCGGCTTTCACGGCGTTCCTGTCCCGCGCGGCGATTCGACACGACACCTCGATCAGGCCATCCGCATCGCGAATCGCATCGGATGGCCGGTGGTGGTCAAGCCGCTCGACGCCTCGCACGGCCGCGGCATCGTCACCAACATCCACAACGAGGAGGAGTTGCGCATCGCCTTCGAAGACGCGAAGCAGTACCGAACGAGCGTCGTCGTCGAGCGTTTTCTCCTGGGCCATGATTTCCGTCTGCTGGTCATCAATCACAAATTCATCGCCGCCGCGGAGCGCGTGCCGGCGCACGTCATCGGCGACGGCGAGCACACCATCGCGCAGCTCGCCGAGATCGAGAACCTCGACTCGCGACGCGGCGAAGGACATGAGAAAGTCCTGACCAAAATCAAGATCGACGTCCCGACCGAACGTCTGCTGGCGATGCGCGGCATGACCGTCGACAGCGTTCCGGAGCGCGGACAGATCGTCGCGCTGAAAACGACCGCGAATCTCTCCACGGGCGGCACGTCGATCGACGTGACCGATCGTGTTCATCCGGCGAACATCGAATTGGCCGAGCGCATCTCGCAGCTCATCGCGCTCGACATCGCCGGCATCGACGTCGTTGCTCCCGACGTCGAGACGCCTATCGCGGAGAACGGCGGCGGCATCGTCGAGGTCAACGCGGCTCCCGGTTTCCGGATGCATCTCGCGCCGACGGAAGGGAAGTCGCGACCGGTGGGTGAAGCAGTCATCGACATGCTCTTCCCGCCCGGAGCCGAATCGCGCATTCCGATCATCACCATTACTGGCACGAACGGGAAGACCACCACGGCACGTCTGTGCGCGCACATCGCGCGGATGGCCGGGAACACGGTCGGCCTGACCACGAGCGACGGGATCTACATCCGCAATCAGCTCGTGCAGAAGGGCGACACGACGGGGCCGAACAGCGCGCAGGTGGTGCTGCGCGACCCGGCCATCGACTTCGCGGTGCTGGAGACCGCGCGGGGCGGAATCCTTCGAGCCGGTGTCGGATACGACTGGTCGAACGCCGCCATCGTCACGAACATCGCCGCCGATCACCTCGGCATCCGCGACGTGCACACGCTGGAAGATCTGGCGCGCGTGAAGGCTGTCACGCTGGAACGTGTGTCGCCGCAGGGCTACGCCATCCTCAATGCCGAGGATGGGATGACGCCGATCATGCGCGAATACGCGCAGTGCAAGCTGGCCTATTTTTCACTCGATCCGAACAACGTCACGTTCCGCGAGCACGTCTCGAACAACGGCCTCGGCGCGACGCTGGAGAACGGCTGGCTGATGCTGTACGAAAACGGTCTGCGCGTGCCGCTGTGCGAAGACCGCCACGTGCCGATCTCCTTCGGCGGCAAGGCGCGCTTCAACATCGCCAACGCGCTGGCGGCGGTGCTGGCCTCATTCGCCACCGAGATCCACATCACCGACATCGTCTCCGGGCTGCAGTCGTTCTTCCAGTCGGCCACGACCACTCCGGGCCGGTTGAACTTCGTTCACTTCGACAACTTCCGCGTGATGATCGACTACGCGCACAACCCGCACGGACTGGCGGCGATGAGCGAATTGGCGGTCTCACTTCGCCGCACGCGGCTCGTCTGCGTCCTCGGCCTGCCCGGCGATCGGCGCAATGAAGACATCCACGAGGCGGCGCGCATCGTCGGAAAAAACTTCGACCGCGTCATCCTGCGCGACGACTTCGACCTGCGCGGGCGTCAGCCGGGTGAGGTGGCCTCGGTGCTGCGCGAGGGACTGATCGCCGGCGGTCTGTCCGAGGAAAAGATCGCGCATCGTCACGCGGAGCTCGACGCCATCAGCCTGGCTGTCGAGGAAGCGCAGCAGGACGATCTCATCGTCTACATCGCCGACAAGCCCGAAATCGCGGCGCAGTACGTCGAGAAACTGCGCAAACAGAACGACCACCATGCTGATCATTGAGAACGGCGACGTTTACACGCCGTCGCCGCGCGGAAAAACCACGATCGTCGTGGCCGGCGGACGCATCGAAAAGATCGGCGATGTGTCTGCGAGCGATCTGCGCGCGCTCGATCCGCAAGTCATCGATGCCACCGGCTGCATCATCGTGCCGGGACTCATCGACGGACACATTCATCTCATCGGTGGCAGCGGCGAGAAGGGATTCGCGTCGGCGACGCCGGGCATCAGTGCGCGCGAATTACTCGCGGCAGGAACCACGACGGTCGTGGGACTGCTCGGCACCGACACGACGACGAAGACGCTGCCGTCGCTGCTCGCGAAAGTAAAAGCGCTGCGCGCCGAGGGAATGAACGCGCTCATGTGGACCGGCGGCTACGACGCGCGATCACTGACCGGCAACGTACGCGACGACATCGTGCTGATCGAAGAGATCATCGGTGCCGGCGAGATCGCCATCGCCGATCGCCGTGGCGCGCATTTTGACGCGCGCTCGCTGGCGCGGCTCGCCAGCGACTGCTTCGTCGCGGGAACACTGACCGGAAAAGCGGGCGTGCTGCACATGCACACGGGCGAGCTTTCTTCGCGGCTTTCCATCGTGCGCGAAATGCTCGAACTCGGCATCCCCGCGGCATCGCTGCATCCGACACATGTGAATCGCAATCCGGAGCTGTTCGCCGAAGCGATCGAGCTGACGCGCCGCGGCGTGACGGTCGACCTCGACCTCGTGGATGAAGACCTCGCCGATTGGCTGCGCCGCTACGACGGTGACCGCTCGATGCTGACGATCTCGACGGACGCACCGATCGGACGAGTAGCATCGCTGCTCGAGCAGATCGTGATTGTCGTGCGCGAAAACGTCTTCTCAATCGAAGAAGCGTTCGCGCTCGCCACGCGCAATCCCGCGCGAGTGCTCAAACTGAACGATGTCGGCGAGATCGCCGAAGGAAAACGCGCCGATCTGCTGATGCTCGATGCGAACACGCTCGAGTTGCGTGAAGTGATCGCGGGTGGTCAGCGCGTCTGACTAATCCGCGACGAACGTCGCGCCTGGCTTCAGCACCTGGAGCCGGTACGACTTCGCGTGCTGATCCAGCCGGTGATCGGGATCGACGATCGTGACCTCGCCCGCCCCTTCCACCGTCACCACGCCATCGCGATTCCAGACGATGGCTGTGTTTTCGTCGATGCCGATGCCGGTCATCAGGTGAGCGTTCGAGGCATGGATGAGTCGCGTCAGACGGCGGCGCTGGCCGAAGTGCTGATCGATGATCGCGTCTGGGATGAGGCCGAGACCTTCGTCGTACTCGACGATGTCCGCGCCTTTCTTTCGGGTCGAGCAGGCGATCATCTGGCGGCTCACCGCCGACGCGCCTGCGCTTGTGCCCGCATAAACGGCACCCTTGCGGACCGCGGCACGGATGGGCTCGACGCAGTTCGATGCCCGTAGCGCATCCATCAAACGCACTTGATCGCCGCCCGTCACGAAAATACCGGTGGCGTTGCGGATCGCGGCGATGTCTTCGGCCGTCACGCCCGACTCCGGGTGAATGGCGCGGATCTCGCCCGCGTGCAATCGCGTGAAGATCTTCATGTACCGCTGCGCCCGCTCGCGGGGAGCGATCGACGCCGAAGGAACGATGACGATGCGCGACTGCGCTCCGCCGGCGCGCTCCACGAATGCGGCCAGGATCGACGTGCGTGCGGCACGCTTATCCTCATTGCCGCCGATGGCCATGACACAGCCGTTTCCGATCAAGTCCAGTTCGATCACCCTTCCTTCGCAAACAAATAACATCTCACCGGCAGCGGTATTTCAGATTACTTCACCCGATAGCCCATTCTCTCCAGCTCCGCTTTCACGCGCGTCACATGATCGCCCTGAAGCTCGATCTCGCCGTCTTTCGCGGTACCGCCGCTCCCGCATTTTTTCTTGAGCGTCTGCGCGGCGGCCGCGAGGGTCTCGGACGTGTGCTGGAAGCCGGAAGCGACGGTCACGGTCTTGCCGGCGCGGCGTTTCTTGTCGAGCGTGACACGAATGGTCTGCTTCGCGAGGGCGCTGTCGACGGGAAGATCGACGCGCGCTTCGAGCTTGCCCGACTCGCGCAGGCGGCGCGCTTCTTCAGGATCGGAGGTCCAGACGAGCTTGGAACTTGCCATGCGTCCCTTACTCTACGCGAATGGATGAGCGAAATTTCTACCGCGGATGGCGCAGGCCGGGCCCGATTCCGCCCGGTGGCCTCACACCCGAGGAAGGCGAGACGCTCGACTTCATCTGCGGACACTTCCGTATTTTTCAGTTCGCGAAAGGCCACCGCTACTCCACCGACGACGTGCTGACCGCGTGGTACGGCACCACTCACGCGCCGCGCGTCGACCGCGCCGCCGACCTCGGCTCCGGCATCGGCTCCGTCGCGCTCATCGCCGCCTGGCGCTTGCCGGGCGCAACGTTCTGCACCGTGGAAGCGCAGGAGATGTCGATCCGACTGGCGCGCAAGACGATGGAGTTCAACGGACTATCGTCACGCTTCACGCTCTACCACGGCGATCTGCGCGATGAATCGATCCTCGCCAACGAAGCCCCGTTCGACCTCGTCACCGGCTCGCCGCCCTACTTCCCGCCCGGAACGGCGATGGCCGCGGAACACGCCCAAGCCGTACCCGCACGCATCGAAGTGCGCGGCTCGGTCGCCGGCTACGCAAAGACCGCCGCACGAATCCTCGCGCCCGGCGGCCTCTTCGCCTTCGTGTTCCCGACCGCGCAACTCGATCGCGCTTTGCAAGCGCTCGACGAAGCGCGCCTGAAACTCATCCGCCGCCGCGACATCGTCTTCAAAGAAGGCGACACGCCGCTGATCACACTCTTCGCGGCATCGCGGGCGGAAGACATCCCGCCGACGTACGAAGCGTTCGTCGAACCGCCACTGACCATTCGCACGAAACACGGCGGCGTCGATCCGGAGTACTCCGCGATCCGCATGAGCTTTGGATTCCCGCCGGGGAATGTGGCTTGAGTTGAGGTGAGTGCCGAGGGATTCAGCCGCGGAGCGGCGCAAGAATGTAGCCCAGCGGGCCAGCCCTGGGATAGCAATGCATTCATGCATTCAGCCGCGGAGCGGCGGAAGAGAGTACGCGTTGGTTCTTCCGCCGCTCCTACTTCTTGGGTTTGCTGCGAGTGTGCGGGCGGACGTATGTTCCGTCCTTCCGGTAGTGACCTTTGACATGCACGACACCCGAAGTCGAACCAGATCCGGAGGCCGATGAGCTGGCTGACGGCGAATACGTGTCGGCCAACGCAATGGATTTCGTTCCGCGACTGAGCTCTGCAAGTTTTCGCTCCGCCTCAGCATTTTCATACGTCGCAAGCTGCCTCTCGTATTCAACCCACTCTGGATGCAGGGTTACCTGTTTCCGAATCTCTGGCAGATCAGCGAGCGGAGCGCATGCCGAATGCAGCGTGTACCCTTGCATGCGAGCCGCCGCCAGCGGTATGCGCACCATCTGCCGATTCCATGCGCCGCAAACCTTCCGATGTGCAAGAACGCGCGTTGAATCGAGATACACCTGTTGTGCGAACGACCTGACCTCAACCTCCTTGACAACGGTGCGCGCGACGGCGGGAGGCTGAGGACGCGACGGCAGTGCGGTTGTTCGTGCCTCTTCAAGCGCTTTCGCGGCTCGCTCGCGTTCGGCACTTGCGCGGATGTGAGCCCGAGCCGCCGCGACATCCTGCGAAGGTAAGCTCGAGCTGGAGTCGTGGCACCTGTTAGTGAGTCCCAGGCTCAGTGATACCAACAGAACGCTTCCAAAACCACGTAACAAGGATTTCACGGACCAGCTCCTGAATTACGTAATGTTACCCCCTACGTGGCGCGATGCCGGCAGCGTTTCGCTCAGTGTCTGAGAAATGCTGCCCGCAACGGAGAGCCGCCATTCTCCAGCCGCGTACGAGCGGCAGATCTGTCGACCGCTACGCGGGCTCAAATATTGGCCGCGGGTTCACCCGGCTGAAGCCGGGTGCTATTACCTGTTGTCCGCTACGCGGACACAAAACGACTAGCCCGCCGCGCGTTTCGTAGCGTCAGGAGGTGCGCCGTGCTCCGACAAATATTCGCGAAGGGCCTGATTCACAACTGCGGAGTCGTGAAACACCTGAGCCAGATCGCGATCGAGTAGCACGACGTTCGTGCCCTGCATGTACCGTTCGTAGTACTTGCCGCGGACTCCTCCGCTGAGCTCCATTTCGGGGATGTCGTCTTCTTCGTTCTGGTCAGGTTTGTTGCTCATAGAATCGGGCGTGATGATATGCGGTCGTAGGGGTCCTTGGGGAATGTGCCTTGAGTTTTGGAGTGCGGTAGCCGCAGCTACCGCTTTTGTATGTCACCGCTGTGCACGAACATACAAAAGCGGCGGCTGCGGCCACCGCACTCCAAAATGCTATCGCGTCAGTACCTTTGCCAATTCCATGGCCTGTTGGCGGATCTCGGGGATGGCGGTGGATTCCCAGAGGGCGGGGCGGCGTAGTGGGCCGAGGGTGTAGAGATCGTCAACAGGTTGACCGTCGGCGCCGATGAGGCGACCGTCGTCGGTGGTCTCGATGCCGAGGCGGAGGGGGTCGGGGACGAGCCATCCGGCGCGGCGCATTTGGACGACGAGCGGGAGGTCGAGGCGCGCGTAGTCGCAGGCCGGGCCGGTGCAGTTGATGACGCGCGCGACGGTGAGCGTTTGCGCTTTGCTCGTTTCGACGACGATGCCTTCCGGGCTTTCGTGCATCCGCATGACCCGTCCGCGGAGGATCTCGACGTTCAGTTCCGCGAGCACTTCCGGTGCGGCGCGGTGTCGGTGGACGTCCCAGAGATTCTTGAGGTGACGCAGGAACGCGCCGCGTTGCCCGATCGACCAGCCGCGCCAGATCGCAACGGTGTGAGGACGAAGGCTATCGATGATGGCTCGCCAGTCGCCTCCCGCTTCGACCTGCGCGCGTACCCATCGCAGCGCGCCGCGCGGAGATGCGAATCTTGCGGGAAGCTCGGCGAGTGGCCGCGGCGTGCTCGGTGCGTGAGCCTGTGGCAATCGTCCGTGTCGCGAGAGCATCGTGATCGGACCGCGATGCCCCTCGTGGCGCAACGCGACCGCGACGTCGATGGCGGTGAGGCCGGTGCCGATGAGCAACACCGGGACGTCGGGCGCGAGGCCGATCGCCGATCCCGGAGCCCACGGATCGCGCACGTACTCCGCGGGCGGATCGCCTTCGAGATGCAACGGATCGGACGGTGGCAGATTGCCCAGTGCCAGGACGACCGATCGCGCGGCGATGGTGCGGCCGTCGTGCAGATGAATCGTCCAGGTCGGCCCAGCGCCCGCATGGCCGCGCGTCAGTCCGATGGCCGTGCCGCCGATGCGGTCGACACGCGAATGCGTTTCGTCTCCGGCCAGCAGCGATGCCAGGTAGTCACCGTAAAGCGCACGCGGTGCAAACGTGCCCGCCTCAGCCGACGCATCGCGTTCGCGGAGCCAGCGCAGAAAATGTTCGGGATCGTCGGGCAGGGCGCTCATCCGCGCGGCAGGCACGTTCAACAGATGCGCGCCGTACGGCGTGCCGTACGCGAGTCCTCGGGCCGCTCGCGCGCCGGCATCGATGAGCGCACCGCGCACATCGGGAGCGGCGAACCGCGCGAACTGCACCGCCGTCAACGTTCCGCTGGCACCGGCGCCGATGATGGCGACGTCGAACGTCTCGCTCACCTGCGCTTCGCCGCGGCTTTCTTCGAGGTCTTCGTCTTCGCCCGGCTGGCTTCGTAGAGCTCGATGTACTTCTTCGGCGGCGTGCTGGCGACCGCTTTGGCGATGGCGTCGAGCTCCAGATCGTCGAGCGATTTGAAACGGATGCAGCACATGCCCGTGTCGAGCTTCTTGCCGGCGTCCACGAACGCCGCGCGCAGCTCCGCGTCCTTCTCCTGCGATCCGTACCCTCCCATCAAGTAGAGCGAGTACTTGTGCTTCTGCGCGGCAAGCGCGACGTAGCCGAGAGGCTGGCCGTTGTAGGTATCGGGATACTGCTCGAGCGGGATCTCGTAGCAGATCATGCCCCAGTTCATCGACTCGACATATCCTTTGGGCAAGTGCTTGCGGATGAGCTTCCGCAGGGCCGCCACGACGGCACGCCTCTCTTCCGGAAGCTCGGCGAGATACTGCTCCACGTTTGTTGCAGCGCTGCTGACCATGGCCAGAGTTTAGCGCCATACAATACGGCCCGCGCAACTCGCGCCTTTCGCAGCACCCACACATGACAAGGAGGAATTCGATGAGAGCAGCTCACAGCAGACTCATGTCGCTGGCCGTCCTGCTGACGCTCGTCGCCGCCGGCGTTTCCGCTCAGGATCTCGCCTCGTTCGAGAAGCGGACGTCGATGCGCAAGCTCGACAACGGGCTCACGGTGATCATCCTGGAGCGTCACGACGCCCCGGTGTTTTCATACGCGACGATGATCAACACGGGATCGGCTCAGGAGGTCCCCGGCATCACCGGCCTGGCGCACATGTTCGAGCACATGGCCTTCAAGGGCTCGGACCAGATCGGCACCACGAACTGGGACGCGGAGCGTCAGGCTTTGGCGAAAGTCGAAGAGACGTACGCCGCGTACGATCAGGCCCGTCGCGCCGAGACCGGCCGCGACGAAGCCGCGATTCAGAAGCTCGAGAAGGAATGGAAGGACGCCATCGCCGCGGCCGATCAGCACGCCAAGGGCGACGAGTTCTCGGAAGTCGTCGATCGCGCTGGTGGCGTCGGCATGAACGCCTTCACCTCTTCCGACATGACCGGCTACTTCTTCTCCATGCCCTCGAATCAGTTCGAGCTGTGGGCGTATCTGGAGTCGGAGCGGTTCCGCAATCCCGTCTTCCGCCAGTTCTACAAAGAGCGCGACGTAGTCAAGGAAGAGCGCCGCATGCGCACGGAAAGCAATCCCACCGGGCGTCTGATCGAGCAGTTCCTGGCCGCAGCGTTCACCGCGCACCCGTACGGGTTCCCCGGCGTCGGATGGCCGTCGGATCTGTCCAGCTTCTCGGCCACGGATGCCGCCGCATTCGCGAAGATTCACTACGTGCCGTCGAACATGGTCATCGCCATCGTGGGCGACGTCAGCCCAGCCGAGGCATGGCCGATGATCGACAAATACTTCGGCCGACTGCCGAAGGCGCCCAAGCCTCAGGTGCTCCGCACCGTCGAACCGAAACAGACTTCCGAGCGCACCGTCACGCTGCGCGAGACCGCACAGCCGTTCTACGTCGAGGGCTACCACCGTCCTGCCGCGACGCACCCTGACAACGCCACGTACGACGTCATCTCCATGCTCATGTCGAGCGGACGCACGTCGCGTCTCTATCGATCGCTCGTGCGCGACAAGAAGATCGCCGCGGCTGCCGCCGGCTTCAACGGCTTCCCCGGCGAGAAGTATCCGAACCTCTTCGCGTATTTCGGCGTCACTACGCCCGGCCACACGCCGGAAGAAGTGGCCGAAGCGATCCACGCCGAGATCGAGCGCATCAAAACCGAAGACGTTCCCTCCGAGGAATTGCAGTCGGTGAAGACGCGCGTCAAAGCGGGCCTCGTGCGCAGCCTGGCCAACAACTCCGGCCTCGCGCTGAACATGGCCAACTATCAGACACTCCATGGCGACTGGCGGGAGCTGTTCCGCGAAGTGGAGCGGATCGACAAAGTCACCGCCGCCGACGTGAAACGCGTCGCCGCGGAAACGTTCGTAGCGTCGAACCGCACTGTCGGCAAGATCGAATCGACTCCGAAGAAAGAAGCGCCGAAGGGAGGCGCAGAATGAAACGAACCTTGGGAATGAGTGCAGTTCTGCTTCTTCTGGCTTCGACCGCCGCGGCACAGGTCACGAGCCACACCGAGATCAAGGCTCCGCCTCTGCGGAAGTTCTCAACGCCGCAGCCGAAGCGCATCGCCCTGCCGAATGGCATGGTGATCTTTCTCCAGGAAGACCACGAGCTGCCGCTGATCAAAGGCGGCGCTCTCATCCGCGGCGGCAGCCGCGATGTTGCGGCGGACAAGGCTGGTCTCGTCAGCATCTACACGCAGGCCTGGCGCACCGGCGGCACCGCGTCGAAGACCGGCGATCAGCTCGATGAGTTTCTCGATGCCCGCGCTGCGCGCGTCGAAACGGGCGGCACCACCGATTCGACGAACGTCAATCTCGACGTGCTGAAAGCCGATTTCGACGCCGTCTTTCCGATCTTCGTGGAGATCCTCCGCAAGCCGGAGCTGCGGCAGGAGAAGATCGATCTAGCGAAGACGCAGGCCAACACCGGCATCTCGCGTCGCAACGACGATCCCGGCAGCATCATGGGACGCGAGCTCCAGAAGATCGGCTACGGTGCCGACTCGCCGTACGCGCGGCAGACCGAGTACGCCACGATCGCGTCCATCACGCGCGACGATCTTCTGGCGTTCCATCGCGGCACCGTCCATCCGAACAACATCATCCTGTCGTTCATCGGCGACTTCGAGACGGCGAAGATGGAGAAGAAGTTGCGCGATACGTTCGCCTCCTGGCCGCGCGGACCGCAGGTCGCGAAGCCGGCCAACGCCATGAACGGCGCGAAGCCGGGCCTCTACTTCATCGCCAAGGATGATGTGACGCAGGCCAACATCGCCATGGTCCACCCGGGCATCGAGCGCAACAATCCCGACTATTACGCACTCAACGTCATGAACGAGATCTTCGGCGGCGGCTTCTCCGGACGATTGATGCAGAGTCTCCGTTCGGCGAAGGGACTGACGTACGGCGTCGGCGGCGGTGTGCGCGCGAACTGGGATTATCCCGGTCTGTTCCAGGTGCAGATGGCGACGAAGAGCGGCACGACGCTCGAATCGATCGAAGCTCTGAAGGCCGAGGTCGCGAAGCTGGTCAACTCGCCCGTGACCGATGCGGAGATGTCGCTGGCGAAGGAGTCGATCCTCAACGCGTTCGTCTTCACGATGGACACACGCGACAAGGCGCTCAATCAGCAGGTGGCCCTCGAGTTTTACGGTTTCCCGAAAGACTATTTCGCGAAGTATCCGTCGATGATCGAGAAGGTCACGGCCGCCGATGTGCAGCGCGTGGCGAAGACGCATGTTCATCCCGATCAACTGGCGATCCTCGTCGTCGGCCACGAGAAGGATTTCGAGAAACCCCTCTCATCCCTCGGCGCAGTGACCGCGATCGACATCACCATCCCGGAGATCGGCGGCGGTGAGAAGAAGGCGGCACCGGCAGGCAGCAACGCCGAAGGCGTGGCTCTCGTCAACAAGATCACAGAGTTCGTGGGCGGCAAGGCAGCCATCGACGCCGTCAAAACGATGCGCCGCACCGCGTCGATGACCATGAACACGCCGCAGGGCGCGATGGAGATGCAGGTCAACGCGCTGACGAGCTACGCGAATTCATCACAGCGCGCGGTCATGCAGTTGCCGATGGGCGAGATGACTCGCGTCGTCACACCGGCCGCGGCTTTCATGATCTCGCCGATGGGCACGCAGGACATCCCCTCCTCGCAGCGCGACACCTTGCTCTCCGAGATGCGCGCCGACCTCATCAACGTGCTCCAGAATGCCGGCAACCCGAAGTACACATTCAACACCGCGCCGAATGAGAAAGTCGCCGGCGTCGACGCGCTCGTGCTCGACGTCAACGCCGACGGCTCCATGGTCCGGTGGTACGTCGAGCCGAACGGCCGTCTCCTGCGCAGCGTCACCCGCGCCAGCGCACCGATGCCTCCGGGAGACGTGATCACGGACTTCTCGGATTGGAAAGCCTTCAGCGGCATCAACCTCCCCACCGTCGCCATCGTCACCCGCAACGGCGAGAAAGCCGCCGAGATGAAACTGGCCGGAGTGGAATTGAACCCGGTGGTGGATGAGAAAGCGTTTGTGAAACCGTAGGAACGAGCTTCATCGCGAGAGCCGCCCCTCACCCTAACCCTCTCCCCTCGGCGATGAAGCCGCCGTGGGAGAGGGGACTGGGTTTTTAAGTCCCCTCTCCCCGCCGCAGGTTCATCGCGGCGGGGAGAGGGTAGGGTGAGGGGCGGCTCTCGCGACACGTAACGACTCATCACTGATGCTGCGTTCCGCCGCCCCGTGCGAGCTGGATCTCTTTCACCAGGCGCATGAGCGTGATCGTCATTTCGTGCATCGAGTGAATGACGCCGACCTGAAAGGCGGTGGGCGGTTCGCCGGTGGCGCATGCGCAGGAGTTGCAGGGGCCGCCGCGTCCGCCGTCGTGCTGGTCGATGATGTGGCCGCAGGCACAGGAGTCTTTTCCGAGTTGCATCGCTGTCTCCTTCGATTCTTTCGCGCGTAACGATAACGCGAGCCGAAAACGTGAATGCTACGATGCGCCGCAATGGGGAGTGCATCCGACATCCGCTTGATCGTGTCCGACGTCGATGGCGTCTGGACGGACGGTCGGATCATCTATGCTGGCGATCGGATCGAGATCAAGGAATTCAACGTGCGCGACGGGCTGGCGGTGAAGCTCGCGCAGCGTGCCGGGATCGCGGTGGCTCTGCTGACCAGCAGGCGGTCGCTGGCGCTGGAAAAGCGTGCGCGTGAGCTCGGCATCGCCGAGGTGCATCAGGGTGCGACGAACAAGCTCGAGGAGTTGGAGAAGCTGGCGCAGAAGCTGGCGTTGCCGCTCGGGCAGATCCTCTATGCCGGCGACGATCTCCCCGACCTCGCTCCCATGGCGCGCGTGGCCATTTCCGCCGCGCCCTCGGATGCGGCGGCGGAAGTACACGCCGCGGCGACGTGGAAGCTCGAGGCCGCCGGTGGCCGCGGCGCGTTTCGCGAGATCGTGGAGCGGCTGCTGCGCGAGCGCGGCGAGTGGGAAGACGTCATCAGGGAGCTCACGCTTGGCAAGCCCGAAGTTTCGAGCATTTAGATCGCGCGTTCTCTTTCGCGCGCTGATGCTCATCACGGCAGTCGGGCGCAGGATCCCGCTATCGGTCGGACGCAGCATGGGCCGGTTCCTGGGAAGTGTGGGGGGGCACCTCGTCCGTCGCGAGCGCAAGAAGGCGATGCACAACATCGGTCTGGCCTTCCCGGAGTGGGACGAGAAAAAACGGCGCGACACGATCCGGGCGATGTTCCAACACTTGGGCATGTCTGTCTTCGAGATCGCGTGGCTGTGGAACATGGACCTGGCCACACGCGACCGCACCACGACGTTCGAAGGCTCGGAGGCGATGCTGAAGCTGATCGATGAAAAGCGCGGCGTCGTGCTCTTCACGGCACACGTCGGCAATTGGGAATGGCTGGCCATCGCCATGGGTCTCTTCTCGCGCCCCACCTCGGTGCTGCAGCGCGAGCGCGACGACCCGGAGATGGGTCGCTACATCACGGAGTTCCGCAAACGCGTGGGCGTGCAAACGATCGATCGCGGCTCATCGGAAGGTGCGCGGCAGATGATCCAGGCGGTCCGCAGCGGCGGCATCCTGGCCTTTCTCCTCGACCAGAACATGCGCACGGAAAGCGTCAAGGTCCCCTTCTTCGGACGACCGGCGCTGACGCCGATCGGCCCCGTGAAATTCGCTATCCGCACCGAGGCGATGGTTGTGACGGCACTGCAGGAGCGACGGCCGGACGGCACGCATCACATCCGCATTTGCGAACCGATCGCCTGCAAGCGCGGTGATGATCCCACGGCGCTGGCCGCACGCATCACCCGCGACATCGAAGAGCACATCCGCCGAGTCCCCGAGCAGTGGGTGTGGATGCACGATCGGTGGAAGGACCGGCCGCAGTGGGATGTGAGTGATGAGGCGAATTGAAAATTGAAAATTGAAAATTGAAAAATCGGAAGCGCGGGCGTCGCGAGATTGAGTCTCCGATTTTTCAATTTTCAATTTTCAATTTTCAATTCCGAATCATCGCCGCAGCAGGTTCTTCAAAATGAACACGGCATTCGCCGGCCGTTCCGCCAGCCGCCGCATCAGATACGGATACCACTCCGTGCCGAACGGGATGTAGACGCGCATGCCCCAGCCTTCGCGGATGAGTTTCTCCTGCAGGTCCCGGCGGACGCCGTAGAGCATCTGGAATTCGAATGCGCTGGGCGGGATGTTTTCGGCGCGCGCGAAGCGAATCGTGGCGTCGATCATGTTCGGGTCGTGGGTGGCGATGCCGTGGTAGACGCCGCTCTTCAGCAGGATCTTCATCAGCTTGACGAAGTTCGCGTCGACCTCGGCTTTGTCCTGATAGGCGATATCGGCTGACTCTTTGTACGCGCCTTTGCACAGCCGGATGCGGATGCCTTCCGCGCAGAGGTCCTGGCAATCGCGCTCGCTGCGGTGCAAATAGGCCTGGATCACGGCGCCGACGTGGCCGGCGTTGCCGGGAGTGCGGTGCAGCTCGTAGACGATGTCGAGCGTCTTCTGTGTGTAGGGCGAGCCTTCCATGTCGATGCGCACGAAGTTGTCGAGCTTCGCGGCGTGACCGACCACTTCATCGACGATCTTCTGCGCCAGCGCCTCGTCGAGATCGAGACCCATGTGCGTCAGCTTGAGACTGACGTTCGCGTTGAGCTTGCGCGCGACGAGGGCGTCGAGCATCTCGTGGTAGAGCTGCGCGCTGTGGCGGGCTTCCTCGAGATTGGTGACGTTCTCGCCGAGGTTGTCGACGCTGACGGACATGCCGAGGGTGTTGACGGCGGCGGTGGCGTCGAGCGCCTCCTCCACGGTCATGCCGGCCACGAAACGATGGGAGAGCCGCTGGCCGATGCGCGATTGCTCCGCGAATCCGCGCAGGCGCTTGCTTTCAGAGAGTGCGATGAAGAACGCTCGAAACATGAGTCAAGTGGCCTTTGCGACGGCGATGGCACACACGCGCGATGCTCCGGAATCGCGCAGCGCGGAGGCGCAGGCGCGGATCGTTTCGCCCGTGGTGCTGATGTCGTCGACGAGGAGGATGGACATTCCTTTCACGAGGGTGGATGCGGTGAAGGCGCCGCGGACATTACCCGCTCTTTGACGTTTGGGCAACGTCGACTGCGTGGCGCGCTGGGCCTGGCGTGTCATCAGCGTCGCATCGGCACGGATGCCGAGGCGGCGTGAAAGCGCGTCGGACAGGAGCCCGGCCTGGTTGTAACCCCGACGCCGCTCGCGCGCGCGTGGCATCGGCACGGCCACAATCGCATCGAACGCCAGATCGTTCCGCTGGCGCAGCGATTCCTCCAGCAGCGAAGAGAGCGCATCGGCCAGGAAATCGTGGCGGCGGAACTTGAGCGCGCGCAGCAACTGCTCGAGCGCGCCGCGGTATTCGCCCCAGGCATCGCACCAGTCCACCGGCAGCGGATCGGCGACGCAGTTGAGGCAGGTGAAGGTCTCCAGATCGGCGAGGACCGCGGGCTGGGCGCAGGAGCGGCATTTCGCGTTGGTGATTTTCGGCAGCGACGCCCAGCAGGTGGCGCAACAGGAAGCGGTCCGCTCGCGCCACGGCAGCTCCGATTGGCAGGCGGCGCACCAGGAGGGCAGAACGATTCGCAGCGCCTCGCGTCCAACTATCGACAACGCGCCGCGGAGCCTGTTCTGCATGCTGGTGATTGCAGGGGATATCGCAGGGACCATTGCCGTGACATTGTAAGGAGAGTCACTTTGAACAACCAGAACCCATCCCGTATAGTGCCGGCCATGAAACGGACCTCCATTCTGCTCGTGCTGATCGTGCTCAGCGCGCTCCCCGCGGTTGCCCAGTCCAGCGAGTTCGGCGTCATCGTCGGCGGCAGCCGGCGCTTCGTGGACGGCGCCCCGAAAGAGGAAGGCGTCGAGTTCGACGACAGCACGTTCTCTCTCTCCAACAACTCCTTCGATCTCTACTGGGCGCTGCAGATGGAGCCCGAGATGTACATCAAGTTCAAGGGCGGGCGCATCCAGGGACCGGTGGCGGTCGGCTACAACGTCGACGGAAAGAACGAGCCGTGTTCCCCTGGCGAGACGGCTCCGGCGAATCCGAAGCCCTGTCTCTTCCGCAAGGACGTCGAGGGCGAAGTGCAGCATCTCGAGGCCAACGTCGAGTATCGATTCTCCGAGCCCTACGGCACGACCGGCCTCTTCGCCGGCGTCGGCTTCTATCGCCAGACCGCACCCGACACCGACGCCACGGTCAACTACGGCGTCAACGCCGGAGTGAACGCTGACTTCCCGCTCAATCGCCGTTACGGCATCGTGGTGGAAGGGACATATCACTGGACAAACTCACACTTCCAGTCGCGCTTCATGACGGTCGGAGCCGGGCTCAGGGTTTCGTTCTGAGCCGGCACGGCCGGCAGCGCTCGTTGGCATAGCCTTGGGCACGTACGGCTGCTTCGAGGCAAACTCTGTCGTGCAGCCTCATCGCTCATCCCCGGGCGCGCACATTGCTCTCCTCCTGCTTCAGGAGGAAATGCATGGCCAACAATTCGCAGCAAATCCGCGACGTGATGACGCCGAACCCGGAGTGCGTCAGCGGGACGGACAGTCTTCGCGATGTCGCGCGCATCATGAAGGACAAGGACACAGGCGTCGTTCCGGTGGTGGACGGGCGCAAGATCATCGGCCTGATCACCGACCGCGACATCGTCGTACGCGGGCTGGCGGAAGGGAAGAACCTCGAGAGCGCCACCGTATCGGAGCTGATGACGAAACAGGTCCGCACCGTGCGCGACGACGCTTCGGTCAATGACGCGCTGGATCTGATGAACAGCGCCGAAGTGCGCCGCGTTGCGGTCGTGAACAGCAATGACGAGCTCGTCGGCATCGTCTCCCTCGGCGACATCTCCATCAACACCGACAAGGACAGCAGGGTCGGCAAGACGGTCGAGTCGATCAGCGGGGCGCCGCCGAACAACTAGAAAAGAGTGAAGAGTGAAGGGTGAAGAGTGAAAACGCTCTAAGCCCCTTTCACTCTTCACTCTTCACCCTTCACTCTTCCGCGGCCCCTTTCACTCTTCACCCTTCACTCTTCCGCCGGAATGTCCGGCCCGCTCCGGGCCGTTTCTCCCGAGCGTGAAACCCCTCCTCACCTTTGCTCTCACACTCTTGATCTCTGCGCCGCTTGCGGCACTCGACACCGTCGATCCCAGGCTCGACAAGGCCGTGCGCGACCTGATGCCGGTCTGCACGGACTCCAAGGTCAAGTACGCGGACCTGTCGCTCAAGCTGCCGCCGCGATTCACCGGTGCGCAGGTGACGATCGAAAGCAAGGGACATTGCGGGGGCTCGTACACGGGTGTCCTCGCTCCTTCCGGCGCGGTCTACGTCGGCAATCCGTGGCCGATCGCCAACGAAGAAGGGAAGACGGTCGAGGAAAAGCTGAAGAACTTCACGTGGCGCAACCTGCACGAGAACATGACCGCTACCGTCGATGGCACGCGCAACGCGGACGGTCTGTTTCCGGTGACGCTGAATCAGTCGACTGAGAACGGCAAGCTTCCGCTGACCGGGTTCATCGATGCGGAGGGACAGATTTTCTTTCTCGGACGCTTCCGCCCCACGGGAGCAGACGTCCGCGCCGCGCGCGCAAAAGTGTTCGACGCCTTCATCGCCAATTCGCCCGCGAAAGGTGCCGCAAGTCCGTCGGTCACGATCGTCGAGTTCTCCGATTTTCAGTGCCCGTCGTGTCAGCGTGCAGCGAACTACCTCGACCCGATCATGGCCAGGCACGGCGACAAGGTCCAGTACATCCGCTTCGATCTCCCCCTCTCCGGCCACTCGTGGGCATTCGGAGCCTCTCTGGCCGGCCGCGCCATCTATCGTCAAAAGCCCGATCTCTTCTGGGAGTACAAGAAGCAGGTCTACGCCAACCAGAGCAGCCTCAATCCTTTCACTTTCTGGGATTGGGCACGCAACTTCGCGCAGGACAACGATCTCAATCTCTCCAAATACGACGCCGATCTCTCCTCGGAAGCGATCAAGACCGAGATCCTGAGCGGCGTAGGCACGGCGTTCTCCAACGACATCCGCGCCACGCCCAGCTACCTCGTCAACGGCGCGCTGGTGGAGCCCGGCGAAGAAGGGAAGGATCTGGCGGAGTACGTGGAGAAGCTAATCACGAAGTGAGAAGAGTGAAGGCCGCCTGCCTTCATTTCACTCTTCACCCTTCACTCTTCACCCTTCGCTTCACACCGCCACCCACACCAAGTCCAGAAACGCCTTCAGCATCCTGCCGGTGAGGCCCCATATCTCGTGCGGGCCGTGGTGGTAGAAGTAGGCAGGGTACTTTTTGTTCTGGAACGGGACGTAGCGCACTTCGGGATTGGCTGCATCGAGCAGCGCTTCGAGCGGGACCTGAAAGACTTCCACGACCTCGGCTTCCTGAATCACGATCTCGAATGGTTCGTGGATGACTCCGACGAATGGGGCGACGAGGAATCCGCTGTGGGTGATGACGTCGTCGAGGCGGCCGATCAGTTCGACGTGTTGCGGCGGTATGCCGACTTCTTCCTCGGCTTCGCGCACGGCGGCGGCTTCCAGCGTCTCCCCTGTCTCCACCGTGCCGCCGGGAAAGGCGATCTGCCCGCCGTGCGCGGCTAAATTTTCCGAGCGCTTCGTGAAAAGAATCGACCAGCCTGCGTCGTTCCGAATGAGCGGAATGAGCACGCAGGCGCGGCGATGTTGCGGAGCTTCGATCTCGATCGCCGGACGCTCCGCGAGAATGCCGCGCAGGCGCTGCAGCGCAACATCATCGAACAAGCGCCACCTCGGCAAATGGCTCCGGCTCGAGCATCGGCACATCCTGTAGCGCGTGATAGAGCCGCAACGTTGTGGCGTGCTGCCGGCGCGGATAAACGATCGTCGCGGTTTCACCGGGGCGAAGATCGCACGGGAACGCCAGCCATCGATCGTCCACCACAGCGTCGCCATCGAACAGCTTCGCGATCAGTCGATACTCGGGCTCCGCGTACGTGCGCGTCTGCATCGTGAAGGCGCCGATGTTCTTCAGCGTCAGAACGACCTCGGCGCCTTCAACGTGCGCGTCGAGCAGCTCGAGCTCAGGAAAGAGCGGCAAGATAGCCATCGACCGTCTTCTCCAGAGTGGCGTGTTCTTCGAGCCAGGTTCGTTGTGCGCGAGAGGGATCGTCGAGATCGCGCGTGAAAAACTCCACGACGCGCTCCACTTCGCCCTCGCCGAGGGGAACCTTGAAAACGCAATCAGCAGGCAGCTCCGCGAACTGCGCGTAATTGCTCACGGCCACAGGTTTGCCCGCGTCGAACGCGCGGATCAGCGTGCCGCTGGTCTCGCCCGCCGAGGGATAGCGAAGATTCACGAAACGATCGGCGACGGCGTAGTAGGACGGGAAGTCGTCGTCGGCGACATAGCCTGTGGTGACGACTCCCTCGGCTTGCAGCGCACTGACATCGATGTTCGGCGCAGGCTCGCCGACGATCAACAGCGCGAGTCGCGGATCGCTCGCACGCGCGATGCGGAACGCCTCGAGCACAACCTCGGCACGCTTCGCCGAGGTGAGAAACCCGAAGAAACCGATCACACGCGTGTCGGGACTGAAACCGAGACGCGCACGCAGCGCCGCGCGATCGAACGTGCGCGTCTCCGGAACATACGGATGCGGCACGACGTGAATCGGAGTCTCGACGCCGAACGATTGCAGCCGCTCGCGCGCGTAGTCGTTATGCACGATGACCGCCTTCGAGCGACGCGCGATGTCGATCGACGCCGGCATCAGGAAGTTCGCCATCTCGGTGTGCAACCCCGCCGCGCGCCCTCGTGCCCACGCGGCACCAGCCGGTCCGTGATTCGCATGCATGGCCGCAACGTATCCGTCGACGTCGCCACGCGCCAGCGTCATCTCCACGACGAGATGATGCAGCACGAGATCGTGCAGCACGATCACACCCGGCTCGCGCATGGCCTCTGCATACATCGGCTCGTGATGCGGATTGTTCCCAAGCTGATAAAACACCGCGTCGAACTCCGATCGGCGATAGCCGGCGAGTGAATCAAACC
>JALYJW010000077.1 GCA_030775085.1 Acidobacteriota bacterium
CCCTAACCCTCTCCCCGGAGGGGAGAGGGGACTTGGAGCTCTCGCGAAAACTCAGTCCCCTCTCCCCGGACGCGGGGAGAGGGTTAGGGTGAGGGGCGGCTCTCGCGCGAATTCAGGCATCGACCGCGGCAGGTCGACCGTGAACGACGATCCCTTCCCCACCTCGGAACGAACGGAGATCCTGCCGTTGTGCATCTCCACGAAGTTCCGTGTCAGCGACAGGCCGAGGCCTGTGCCGCCTTTCTGGCGCGGGCCGGTCACCTGATAGAACTCGTCGAAAATCTTCTCCTGCTCTTCTGGCGCGATTCCGATGCCGCTGTCGGTCACTTCGATGCGGATCGATTCGCAGCCGAGCGGTGAGCTGCTCTCTTCGATGGGCATGACCGATAGATGGACGTAGCCGCCGCTCTGCGAGAACTTCACGGCGTTGGAAAGAAGATTGAGCAGGATCTGTTTGACGCGCACTTCGTCGAGATGCGCCGTACCGAGCGCGGAATCGAGGCGGGTGACGATGGTGACGTCGCGCTCCGCGGCCATCCCTTTGATGACGCGGTCCACAGTGGCCACGGTCTCGCGCAGATCGAACGGATGCAACTCGAGCTGCAACTTGCCGGTCTCGATCTTGGCCAAATCGAGAATGTCGTTGATGAGATCGAGCAGATGGCTGCCAGCGGTGCGGATGTTCTCCACCATCTTGTAGAGCCGCGCCGGCAACAGCGTCTGCGTGACCTGCAGAAGGATCGACGAGAACCCGATGATGGCGTTGAGCGGCGTGCGCAGCTCGTGCGACATGCTGGCCAGGAACTGGTTCTTCGAGCTGTCGGCTGCGATGAGACGGAGATTGGTTTCCCGAAGCTCGTTCGTTCGCTCGTGGACGCGGTGCTCGAGAGCAATGTTCAGCCCTTCCAGATCGCGATAGAGATGCGCGTTCTCGATGGCCGCGGCGGTCTGGTTGGCAATGGCCATGAGCAGCACGAGGTCTCCCTGCGTGAACGCGTGCTTCTTGTAGCTCTGCATGGAGATGACGCCGATGACGTGATCGCGCGCCACCATCGGCACGCCCAGCCATGACTCGGTGGGCAGTCCGTCGTCCAGCGAGGTGACGCCGTACTTTCGTTCTTCCGACGAGCTGCCCAAGAGCAGCGGCTGTGCTTTGTTGAAGACCCAGCAGTTCAGACCATCGTCGGTGACCGGCAGCCTCACCTTCGGGCCGACCTCGCCGTTGACGACATAGAGCTCGAAGGAGAGCTCGTTCGTCGAGGCGTCATAAAGCGCGATGCCGAACATCGAAACGTCGATCACTTTGCGGCACTCGGTAAAGACTTGCAGCAACAGCTCATCGGTGGAGACATTGAGAGAAATGGATTTGCCGATGTTCGTGAGCGACGCCAGTCGCTGAATGAGCTGCTCGCGGTCGCCGCGCACCTGAGCCAGATTGCGCGCCACGAAGTTGGCGATGATCCAGGTGAATGCCGAGGCCACGACACCGCCCCAGCCGATCGACCCGTATGCGAAAGCCGTGAGAATCGCATACGGGATGGTGATGAGATAAATGGAGGTGTCGATGATCGCGGTCTTCACGATCGTCTTCATCGAGTAGCCGTACGCGCGCTCCACGCGGGAGACGATGAGGTTGTTGGTCAGTACCAGAGCCACGCCGCAGGCAGTGATGCGCAACGCGCTCATCCCGCTCGGCTGCAGCAGCGGCACCGCACCGCCGATCGCTTCGTAGACCATGACCCCGGCCATGACCGGGATTCCGTACGTGGCGAAGAGCGCGAACGTGCGCGTCCACTCGAGAGTGCTGTCGCGCATGTCCACGTGCAACGGACCGATGTTCATCATGCCCAGAAGGCGCTGCGTCGCCGCCGCGATCACCGCGATCCAGGCAGAGAGCACCAGCCCGAGGAGCGGACACATGGCGATGTACATCGTGACCGCCAGCGACACGAAGATCTCTTCGGTGAGCTTGAACTTCAGCAGCGCAAGAATGACTGAAAAGAGAAAGAAGAGAACGACCAGAACCGGACCGGTCGGCCCGAGAGCCTCGATGACGGCGGCCGGCTCATCGCGTCGAAGAAACGTTGCCGCAACCAGCGCGAGAATACCCGCCACGCCGTGCTGCAGATACACGGCGATCACGTGTTTTCGTGACCACGGTTCGTGCTCCGCCGCTACGAGCGCCATGGATCCTCCGTTCTTGTTGGGGAGAGAGGGAGGATCGTAACACTGCTGAAGAGTGAAGGGTGAAGGGTGAAGAGTGAAAGAACGGCCGGCGCCGCCCTTTCACTCTCCCTTCACTCTTTCGTAGCTACTGCTGCCGCGTGCTGCCCGTATTGGTGATGGTGACGCGGCCGTTCGAGTTGATGACGCGGACGCCGGAGATGCTGGCCGGGGGATTCAGAACCGACGACGCGGTGGGTGAAAGCGTGCGCACACTGGCGAATCCGCCCGGCGCCGAGAGCGCGTTGCTGGTCGGTGTGATCCCGGCACCCAAAGGTGAGATCACGGGCGCGCCGGCATTCGTCACCGGCGTGGTGCTCGCAGTCGTCCCGGTTGGCACAGTCGATCCGCTGATCGCCGGCGCTGTGTTGCCGCCGCTGGTCAGCGTCACGCCATTTGTATCGAACGCGTTCGCGGTCGCGTCAACGCTTCCCACAGGTTCGCCCGCACCGCTCGTGATCGCCTCGGTCGGCTGCGAATAGATCGTCGAGTTCACGCTGGACCGCACTTCGGTCCGCTGTTGCGGCAGGAGCCGGTCGGACTCATAAGGACGACCGCCGATGTTCGGCGAAATCGTTCCGAGGACACGCACGCGCCGCTGCTGTTGCGCGATGATCGCCGCTGCTTCATCGGCGGACAGACGCGCCAGCCGCGGCTGCGGCGAGCTCGAATACGACGGCTGCGGCGCCGAGCTCGAATACGACGACATCATCGGCGGCGGAAGCGGCTCGGATTCGGAGCCCGACGGAGCTCCGGCTGTCGGCGCGGAGCGCAGTCCGGGCGTCACGACGGGATCCCCGTTTCCAAGGTTGCGGTCGGTCGTACAACCGAGCGCGGCCATGATTGCGCACAGAGAAACCGCGAGAAGCGCCCGTTTCGTCGTTCGCTCCCGTAAGTTGCTTTCGATCAGTAGTTTGCTCATTTCATCTCCTTGCCTTTGGCAACAAAGACTAGAAAGTTATTAAGAGCAATATCCGAACCAGAACCGAGCGGGAACGAGCGTTGCTATGGACGGTCGCGGAGGAACACGAATTTTATGAAACGCAATCGTTCACTGCTAGTTCTCTCGCTCTTTCTTGTGGCACTGATGGCCAGCGCCTGCTCGATCAACCGTCAGACTCCTGCCTCGTTCGACAAGCAGGCCATGGAAGCTGACATCCGCGCCGCGATCGCCGCCGCTGTCCCCGGCAAGACCTTCGCCCTCGAAGTCGAAGTGATGGACGGCGGGCGCGTGAAGCTTTCCGGTCACGCCAACAACGCCTCGGATCGTGACGCCATCGTCGCGAAGGTTCGCCAGGTCAACGGCGTCAAGAGCGTCGATGCCAGCGACCTGCATATCGATTAGCTGATCGCATCGAGTGTCCTTCTCCCCTCGCACGAGGGGAGAAGGTCTGCAGTTTCAGCCGCGTCAGCGGCGACATCTTTTTAGCCCAACCCCGTCAGGGTTGGGTAAATGCATCGCCCCTTCGAGCCGCGTAGCGGCGGCATCGGCCGTCTTTTGCGACGCTTTCGATGTCGCCGCGTCTCTCAGGGCTGCGTAGCCAGCGCGAAGCCGATCATCTTGTAGAGCAGCCTGGCCCCCACGTTCGCATCCCACTCCGTCTCGCCCGGCGAGACTTCGCACAGATCGAGACCGACGATGCGTTTGCCGGAACGGCGGATCGCGCGAAGCAGGCCGATCGCTTCGTTCCATGAGAGACCGCCAGGAACCGGTGTGCCGGTGCCGGGACAAAGCGTGGGATCGAGTCCGTCGATGTCCCACGAGAGATAGATGTCCTCGGGGAGCGCGGCCACGATCTCATCGGCGAGTTTCGCGAACGGCACACCATCTTCTTTTCGCGAAGCGAGATCGGCGTCAAAGAACGTGACGATGCGGCCGCCGGACGCGTCGATCATCTTGCGCTCCGCCTGGCCGAGATCGCGCACGCCCACCTGCACCAACCGCTCGATGCCGGGGATCTTGCGCATGACGTTGTTGAAGATCGACGCGTGTGACCAGGTGAAGCCTTCGTAGGAATCGCGCAGATCGGCGTGTGCGTCGAGGTGCAGAATGCCGAGGCCGGGATACTTCTGCGCGTGCGCCCGGATCGCGCCGTAGGGAACGGAATGATCCCCGCCGAGAATCGCGGCGAGCTTGCCGTGCCGCAACAGATCGACCGTCTGTTCGTAGACCCAGGCATTCACGCGATCGCCGTACTCGTTCACTTTCTCCGCGGCCTCGCGCGTCAGACGATCGACGACGCCGCCCTTCTCGATCACGCGCGCGGCGACTCTCTTCGCGGCGCTGTTCCAGCGCAGAACATTCTTGGGGATGTCGAGCATGGCGATCCCGCCCGCGTAGGGACGGCCGGTCTCCTGGTCGAAGAGATCGACCTGCTTCGAGGCCTCCAGAACGGCGGCCGGCCCTTTCGACGTTCCGCCTCCGTAAGACGTCGTGGCCTCGAACGGCACCGGCACGACGACCACTCGCGAATCCTCGACGGAGAACGGCAGGCCATAGATGCCGCTCTCGGCGGGAGCCGGACCATCAGGATCGAACTCGGAAGGGAGCATGGATTTGGAGGTCGCCATCAACCTCAATCCATGTCCATCGGGTTGATGTACTTTTCATCCGACTTCTCGGCGCGCTCGAGCGCCTCTTTGAAACGCTCCTCGAGGATGCGCGCGCGGTCTTTCTGGCTCTCCATCTGCCGGTCGAAACGCTTCGCGGCTTCGCTCTTCTGCGTTTCAAGACCGGCCACCATGGCATCGAGAGAACCGCCCGGCCCTCGCCTCTCTTTGACCTTGTGCAACAGCACTTCGCCATTGAGCCGATCCACGACGATCGTCGCCTCGCAGCAGGGGCAGGTGATTTCGAAGTTGGTCATGACGATTGATTCTAGCGCGGCGTGGGTGGGAGGGCGTTGGCTCGATGCACGGAGTCTCAGAGTCTCAGAGTCTCAAAGTCTCAAAGACCCGCCCGCCCCGCGAGGCTCGCGGCAGCATACCCTCTGCGACTCTGAGACTTTGCGACTCTGAGACTTTGAACATCATCCCAACGCCCGCGCAAGATCTTCGACGAGATCCGCGGGATGCTCCAGCCCCACCGACACGCGCAGCAGGTTCTCTGCGGTCCGGCTGCCGGCGCCTTCGCTGGAGTTGCGGTGCTCGATGAGGCTCTCGATGCCGCCGAGCGACGTGGCGCGCGTGAAGAGGCTCGTCCCGGCGGCCACGGCCAGCGCTTCCGAGCGGCCTCCGCGTACGAGAAAGGACAGCATGCCGCCAAACGCCGACATCTGCCGCCTGGCCACGTCGTGGCGTGGATGCGATTCCAGCCCGGGGTAGTAGACCGTCTCGACGCGTTCGTGCGTGGAGAGAAAACGCGCCACGGCCATGGCGTTCTCGCTGTGGACGCGCATGCGCACCGCCAGCGTCCTGATTCCGCGCAGCACCAGCCAGGAGTTGAACGGCGAAGCCACGCCGCCGATGTGCGAGCGCGCGCGCAGCGTCTCCTCGAACCACTCGTCGCGCTCACGAAAAGTCACAGATCCGCCCTGCACATCGCTGTGTCCGCCGAGGTACTTCGTGGTGGCGTGCAACACGACGTCGGCGCCGAGCTCGAGCGGACGTTGCAAAGCTGGCGTCGCGAACGTGCCGTCGACCACGAGGCGTGCGCCGTGACGGTGTGCGACCTCGGCCAGCGCAGTCAGGTCCGTGATCTTCATGAGCGGATTCGACGGAGTCTCCGTCCAGAGCACCTTCGTCTCCGCCCGCAATGCCTGGCGCACGGCATCGACGTTCTCCATTGCAACGAAGTCATACGTCAGTCCCCACCGCTCGAACGACTCCTCGGCGAGCGCGCGGAAGCCGTAGTAGCAGTCGTCCGGCAGCAACACGTGCGCGCCGCGAGGAAGAGTCTGCAGAAGCGCGGCGCCCGCGGCCATGCCGGAGCCAAACGCCAGCGCGGCAGCACCGGAGTCGATCGCCGCCAGCGCTTCCTCCAGCCGGGCCTGCGTCGGATTGTCATCGCGGATGTAGCTGAACCCGCGCGAAGGCTCCCCTGCCTCGTTCCGCTCAAATGTCGTCGAGAGATGCAGCGGCGGCGTGATCGCCCCCGTCTCCACGTCCGGATGTGCGCCCGAATGGATGGCTTTGGTGTCGAAGTGCATGCGGCGTATTAGAGTCGCAGAGTCGCAAAGTCGCAAAGTCTCAGAGGAAGCGGCAGGCAAAACCTCTGAGACTCTGAGACTCTGCGACTCTGCGACCTGGCATCCCCAGCCTTTTTCCGATCTTTCAATTTTCAATTTTCAATTTTCAATTCATACTCCGCCGCAATGCTCCACCTCGGGTCCATCGGCAAGACGTCCATCGACGTCGATTTCAGCTTCTTCATCCTGATCGCGTTCTTCGTGATCCTGGGCTACAACCCCTCGCGCGGGATCGAGTACGCCCTCATCTGGATTCCCATCCTGTTTCTGAGCGTACTGATTCACGAGATGGCTCACGCCGCGGCGATTGCCCTGTTCGGTTTCGGAGCCAGCCAGATCGTGCTCGGCGGCATGGGCGGACACACCTCAAACGAGCAGATGCGCCGCGCGCGGCCGTGGCAGGACGTGGTCATCAGCGTGGCCGGCCCGCTGTCGAACTTCGCGCTCTGGCTGCTTTGCGGATATCTCTATCTGGGCACGCAGATCGGCCAGACGGACAAGATGCTGGCCGTGTTCCTCCCAATGATGGCGGACATGAGCAAGTGGTGGGGATTGATCAACCTGATCCCTGTTCCGCCCCTCGACGGGGGCCACGCCACGCGATCGTTTTTCAAGATGTTCCTGACCGATCGCAACTCCTTCATCATCTCCACCTGGATCGCCATCATCGTCGGCGGTGCCGTCGTGATCGTGGGATTCAAGCGCGGACAGTTCTTCCTCGCGTTTTTCCTGGTGATGATGATCTTCCGTGTCTGGCAGTCGTGGCAATACTTCCGGGAACATGGCGTTCCGGGAGACTGAACTAAAATCTCTCCCAAGCCGCCAGCCTGATGACCATCCCGTCCGACTTCGCCGTTCCAGCCGCGCCGCGCCTGTCCCGTTTTCTGCGGGCGCGGCAGACGCTGGCGCGCATGGTGAGCAACATCCGCGGCAGCGGCCGCGCCAACCGCGTGATCACCGACGATCTCCGCACCAGCGTGGCGATCCTCAAAGCACAGCAAGAGGCGACGCTGGAGGGGACACTCGTCGTCGACACCAAGGGAAAGATCCTTTCGTACAACCGGCGCTTTCTCGACATCTGGAAGATCCCCGATTCCGTCGCCGCCAAGGCCGACGATAACGAGCTCCTCGGCTACGCCGGCAACTCCGTGGCCGACTGGCAGTCCTTCATCGAGCTCGTGAATTATCTTTACGAGCATCCGGAGGATGTGCGCACGAACGATCCCGTCCCGCTCAAGGACGGCCGCACGCTGTCGCGCGCCTCGGTGCCGATCATCGTCGATGGCCAGATCCGCGGACGCTCCTGGTACTTCCGCGACATCACAGAGTCGGCCAAAGCGGCGAAGTTGCAGTCCGCGCTCTTCCGCATCGCCCAACTGAGCCGCGAGTCGATGAGCCTCGACGCGTTCTACGCCGCCGTGCACGGGATCGTCGGCGAGCTGATGAACGCGAAGAACTTCTACATCGCCGAGTATCAGCCCGATACACACCGCCTCTTCTTCCCCTACTTCATCGACGAATACGACCAGCGCGTGGAGTGGCTCAATCCCGGCCACGGACTGACCGCCTACGTGTTACGCACTGGCCAACCGCTTCTGGCCACGCCCGAGGAATTCGAGCGTCTGGTGCGCGAGGGCGAGGTTGAGCCGGTGGGCAGCCCCAGCATCGACTGGCTCGGCGCCCCGCTACGCAGCGGCGAGATCACCTGGGGCGTGATCGGCACGCAGTCGTACGACGTCGGAACGCGCTACTCGGAGAAAGACAAGGAAATCCTCGTCTTCGTGGCGCAACACGTCGCCGCGGCCATCGAGCACAAACGCCGGGAAGAAGCGATCCGAGCCAGCGAGCGGCTCTACCGGCAGATGTTCGAGAACAACCGAGCCGTGAAGCTGCTCATCGATCCGGAGAGCGGCGCCATCGTCGACGTGAACATGGCCGCGTGCGACTACTACGGTTTCACGCGCGACGAGCTGCTGGCCATGCACGTCTGGGACATCAACGTGCGCGGCGAGGATCAGGTGCGGCTGCAGCTCGGACGCGCGGCATCGAGCGAGCGCGATTACTTCCAGTTCCGGCACATGCTCGCCAGCGGCGAGATCCGCGACGTCGAGGTCTACACCGGCCCCATCGAGATCGGCAGCCGCAAGCTGCTTTTCTCGATCATTCACGACATCACCGAGCGCAAGCGCGCCCAGAAAGCGCTGCAGCAATCCGAGGAAAAGTACCGCGTGATTTTCGACTACGCGCCGGTCGGCATCTACCAGTCGACGCGCGACGGCCGCCTCGTCACGGCCAACGAAACGCTCGCGCGCATGCTCGGCTACGACTCAGTCGACGAGCTGCTCACGAAGAACCTCGAGCGCGACATCTACCTCGACTCCAAACAGCGCGATGAGCTGATCCGCCGCTTCGAGCCGTACGCCTACGCCAACAACGTCGAGCTGCAGTGGAAGCGCAAAGACGGCACCGCCATCTGGGTGCAGCTCAACGCGCACGGCGTCCGCTCCTCCCACGGCTCGCTCTTCTTCGAAGGATTCGTCTACGACGTCAGCGAGCGCAAACAGGTCGAGGAACTCCTCAAAAAGCAGGCCGCGGCCATCACCGCCTCGATGGACGGCATCGGCATCCTCAACGAGCGGCTCGAGTTCACCTACGTGAACGACTCGCTGGCGCGGTTGTTCGGATACGGCGATCACAACATGCTGATCGGCAGCTCGCTGTGCGATCTCTATGAGCCTCAGGAGCAGGTGCGCTTCATCACCAGCGTCATTCCGCTCGTCGAACAGCGCGGTCGCTGGCGCGGTGAAGCCACGGGGCTGCGACGCGACGGCGTCAACTTCCCGCAGGAAATCTCGCTGACGGCCATCGGCGGCAGCGGCAGCGGCATGGTCTGTGTCGTTCGCGACATCACCGAGCGCACGTACGCCGAGGAACAGATCAAGCACCTCGCCTACCACGACGCGCTGACCAACCTCCCCAACCGGCTCCTGTTCAAAGACCGGCTGACCGTGGCGCTCTCGCACGCTCATCGCGAAGGAGCGCGCCTGGCCGTGCTCTTTCTCGATCTCGATCGGTTCAAGGTCATCAACGACTCGCTCGGCCACAACATCGGCGATCAGCTCCTGCAGGCCGTCGCCGCACGCGTGCAGTCCTGCGTCCGCGACAGCGACACGGTAGCCCGCCTCGGCGGCGACGAATTTACGGTCCTCCTGCCGCGGCTCAATCGTTCCGACGACGCCGCGCCTGTGGCGTCGAAAATCATCGAGGCCGTCCGCTACCCCTTCCACATCGAAGGCCGCGAGTTCTTCATCACCACCAGCATCGGCATCAGCCTCTTCCCCGAGGACGGCACCGATGCCGAGACACTGATCAAGAACGCCGACACCGCGATGTATCAGGCCAAGGAATTGGGCCGCGACAACTACCAACTCTTCAACGCACTGGTCAACGCCAACGCCCTGCAGCGCATCGCCCTCGAGCATGGCCTGCGCAAGGCCATGACCAGCGGCGAGCTCGAAGTCCACTACCAGCCGATCTTCGATCTCCGCACCGGCCACACCACCGGCATGGAAGCGCTGCTGCGCTGGACGCATCCGCAACTGGGACCGATCGCGCCAACCACATTCATCGCGCTCGCCGAGGCCACAGGAATCATGATTCCGATCGGCAGTTGGGCATTGCGTGAAGCCTGCCGGCAGGCCAAGGCGTGGCACGACGCGGGATACACCTGGCTGTCGCTGGCGGTGAACCTGTCCGTCACGCAACTGCAGCAAGTCGACCTCGTCGATCGCGTGCGCACGATCCTCGCGGAAACCGGATTCCCGGCAGCATCGCTCGAGCTGGAGATCACCGAGAGCAGCGCCATGCAGAGTCCCGAGACCAGCATCCGGACGTTGTTCGAGCTCAAAAAGCTCGGCATCCGCATCTCCCTCGACGACTTCGGCACCGGCCACTCATCGCTCAGCTACCTGAAACGCTTCCCGATCGACACACTCAAGATCGACCAATCCTTCGTTCACGACATCACCACCGACCCCGACACCGCCGCCATCGTGACAGCGATCATCGCCATGGCCCACAGCCTCCGCCTCAAAGTCATCGCCGAAGGCGTGGAGTACCCCGAACAAGCCAACTTCCTCCGCCACCACGGCTGCGACCAAATGCAAGGATTCCTCATGACCCCACCGGTAGCGGCAGAGGAGTTCCCGCAATTTGTGAAGGCGGAGTAGGGGGGTATTTTGGAGTGCGGTGGCCGCAGCCGCCGCTTTTGTATACCACTGGCCGCGCGGGAACATACAAAAGCGGCAGCTGCGGCTACCGCACTCCAAAACGCTACGCGCCTCAGGGAAAAAGGAAAAGTCCGAGCGCCCGCGCGCTGAAAATCTCGCTCCCTAACCTCACCTCGACCTCGCGTGCATCTGCCAGAAGTGCGATGTCGGTGGGCTCGATCACGAAGTAGCGCCGTGAGGGCTGCAGTCGCAGGCCAGCATCGTGAGGCCTTCGCCCTAACACAGTAAGTCGTTGAACATCCGCTTCCGTCAGTACCCATGCCCGGGACGTCAGCGCGAAAAGGCGCTCGATTTCGAACGATGTGCCTCGTGCGTTCTCATGCTGGCGCATCTCCCACGCGTGAATCACGGCGCGCGAACGGATCGCCCTTGCACGAACTTCGAGCTTCTCATTCGCGTTGCTCATGGAATCAACTCCTCAGAACACATACCGCGTGTTCGCGTGAACGCTCGTCAACTTCTCCGTGAGCGACTCTCCCGGCTGCACGCGGAAGTGGTGATTGACCTTGAGGCGTAACTGCGGCTGGCCGGTGGAGGCGGCGAGCTCGGGGGGGAGGTCGGTGATGGTGATGGTGACGGGGACTTCGCCGGCGTGTTCTTCGACGATCTCACGGATGCGGCGGACGGTGTCGTCGTTCATCCTCACGTACGGCACTTCTAGCGCGATCTCGCGCACTTTCTTGTCGCGGATTCCATCGAGCGGGATGATCTCGAGCGCGGAGAGCTCGGGTGTGATCGGTGAGTCGTGAAACGCAGCGGCATGCGCGGCGAAGTTTGTGGCAGCGACAGGCTCGTCGGGCGCATCGGCCAGCGCTTCGACCGCGGCGTTGAATGCGTCTTCGTCCGGCGCGGCGTCGACGGCAACTGCACTGCCGCCGAAGAGATCGAAGTTGTTGGTGCGGTCGCCGTATTTTTCGCGCTCGATTTCTTTCGGGTCGCGATCGTCCTCAGCATCTTCGAGACGTAGCTCGTACGCGGAGATGCGCGCCTCGGGATGGCCGCCGTACTCGTCGTCGATCTGCTGCGCGGATTGCTCCGCCGATTGTAGCGATGCCGAGCGTCCGCCGACCTGGCCGCCGGTGTCTTTGACCATGGCCGTGACCAGGACCGCCACCCCGTTCTCGAGCCAGCGCGAGTACTTCGAATAGAGATCGGAGAAGACCACCACCTCGACGGAGCCTGCCTGATCGTCGAGGAAGAACTTGGCCATCATCTGCCCTTCGTTTCTCCCCTTCTTGATCTTCGATTTCTTGATCTGCGAGACGATGCCGCCAATGTTCACCTGCTGATCGATGAACTTGTAGAGCGTTTCGCTGCTTGCGTTCGCGAACTGGCGGATCTCGTCGGAGTAGCGGTTCAACGGATGGCCGGTGATGTAGAAACCGAGCGTCTCTTTCTCGAAGCGCAGCCGCTCGTCTTCCGGCCATTCGGGTGAGCTTGCGAGCATCGTGCTGGCAACCGTGCCGCCGATGTTGGTCACGAAGCCCCCGAACATGGAGGCCTGCCCTTTCTCTTTTTCATCCTTCGTGCGCTGCGCCGAATCGGCGGTGGAGTCGAGCTGCTCGAACAATCCTCTGCGCGAGATGCCAACGAAATCGAACGAGCCGGACTTGACCAACGCCTCCAGCACTTTCTTGTTGCACGCCCGCAGGTCGACCTCTTCGCAGAACTGGAGCAGCGATGAGAAGCGCCCGATTTTCTGCCGCGCCAGAAGGACCGATTCCACCGCGCTCTCGCCGACGCCTTTTACTGCGCCGAGGCCGAAACGGATGTTGTTCCCGACCACGGTGAAAAACATGTTCGACTCGTTCACGTCGGGCGGCAGCACGTCGATGCCCATCGACTTCGCTTCGCCGATGAACTTGACCACCGCCTCGGTGCGATCCATTTCCGACGACATCAGCGCGGCCATGAAATGCCGCGGGTAATGCACCTTCAGCCACGCCGTCTGATACGCAACGAGCGCGTACGCCACCGAGTGCGACTTGTTGAAGCCGTAACGCGCGAACGGCTCGATGTAATCGAAGATCTCGTTCGCTTTCTTCTTGTCGTAATTGTTGGCCAGCGCGCCGTCGACGAACTTCCCGCGCTCCGCGGCCATGACCACCACGTCCTTCTTGCCCATGGCCTTGCGCAGCAGATCGGCCTGGCCGAGCGAGTAGTTCGCCACGCGCTGCGCGATCTGCATGACCTGCTCCTGGTAGACGATGATCCCGTACGTCTCCTCGAGCAGCTCCTTCATCACCGGCACGAGATACTTCGGCTTCTGCGTGCCGCTCTTGCACTTCACGTAGACGTCGACCATGCCGGCATCGAGCGCGCCGGGGCGATAGAGCGCGTTCAGCGCGGCCAGATCTTCGAACTGCGTCGGCCGCGCTTTGCGGAGCAGATCGACCATCCCGCCCGACTCGAACTGGAACACGCCTTTCGTGCGTCCTTCCTGGAACAGGCGGAACACCTCGGGATCGTTGAGCGGCAGATTCGCGAGATCGATATCGACGCCTTCGATGGCCTTGGCCGACTTGATGGAGTCGTCGATCACCGTCAGTGTGCGCAGGCCGAGGAAATCCATCTTCACAAGACCCATCTTCTCGACCACGCGCATGTCGAACTGCGTCACGATTTCATCGCGGTTCGTGCGGTATAGCGGCACGTAATTCGTGACCGGCTCGGGCGTGATCACCACGCCGGCCGCATGCATCCCGGCGTGGCGCGACAACCCTTCCAGCTTCTCGCCGATCTCGACGATCTTTCTCACTTCATCGTCGTTCCGGATCGCGTCCGCGAGGAGCGGCGAATCCTTCTTCGCATCGGTCAGCGTCACGCCCGGACCGCCCGGGATCATCTTCGAGATCTTGTCGACGAACGCGTACTGATGCCCCATCACGCGGCCGACGTCGCGCACCACCGACTTCGCGGCCATCGTCCCGAAGGTGATGATCTGCGCGACGTTCTCTGCCCCGTATTTGTCGCGAACGTAGTCGATGACCTCGCCGCGGCGGTTCATGCAGAAGTCGAGATCGATATCCGGCATCGAGATGCGCTCGGGATTGAGGAAGCGCTCGAACAGGAGGTCGTAGTCGAGCGGATCGACATCCGTGATGCCGAGCGAATACGCCACCAGCGATCCCGCCGCCGACCCGCGGCCCGGCCCCACCGGGATGCCGTTGTCCTTCGCATACTTGATGAAATCCCAGACCACCAGAAAGTAGCCGGGAAAGCCCATGTTCTTGATGATCTCGATCTCGGTCTCAAGACGATCGAAGTACTCCTGCGGCTCGTGCTTCTTGCGCTTCGCCGCGAACGCACCGGCCATGGCCTTCATCCGGCGATCGAGGCCCTCGCGCGTCACCTTCGCGAAGTAACTCGTCAGCTCGGCCTTCGGCGGCAGCGGGAAGTTCGGGAGGTGATAGCCCTTCACATCGAGCGACATGTTGATGCGCTCGGCGATGCGCACCGTGTTGTCCGCCGCCTGCGGATAGTCCTTGAACACGCGGCGCATCTCGTCGGAGCTCTTGACGTAGAAATCGTCCGAGTAAAACTTCATCCGCTTCTCGTCGCCGAGCGTCTTGCCGGTGCCGATGCAGAGGAGCACTTCATGCGCGAACGCGTCGGACTGATCGAGGTAGTGCGAATCGTTCGTTCCTACGAGTTGTAGACCGACTTCCTCGCCCAGACGGGCCATCATCGGCACGATCTTCTGCTGGTCCGGGATGCCGTGGTCCTGAATCTCAAGGAAGAAATTCTCCGGCCCGAGGATCTCCCGATACGCCAGCGCGGCATCCTTCGCCTTCTGCCAGTTGCCCCCCGCCAGCGACTGCGACACCTCGCCCTTGAGGCACGACGAGAGCACGATCAGCCCCTCGCGATGCTCGCGCAGCAACTCCTTGTCGATGCGAGGCTTGTAGTAGAACCCCTCGGTGTACCCGGCGCTGACGAGCTTCACCAGATTCTTGTACCCGGCATCGTTCTGCGCCAGCACGATCAGATGATTGTTCGCCCCCGCGTCCGCCTGCCCATCCTCCACCCCCGCCTTGTCGAAGCGTGAGCCGTAGGCGACATACATCTCGCACCCGATGATCGGCTTCACCCCCTCCTTCTTCATGGCGTTGTAAAACTCCACCGCCCCGAACATGTTGCCGTGATCCGTGATCGCGCAAGCCGGCATCCCGAGCTTGCCAACCCGCTTCGCAAGATCTTCGGGTCGAGTGGCGCCGTCGAGGAGTGAGTATTCGGTGTGGAGATGGAGATGAACGAAGGACATGGGGCGGGATGATTCTACCGGGAGTTGGTTCTGGTGTACGCCCGCCTCTTCCGGCAACGACCCGCGAACCGTCCGTGGTAGCCTGCTATCGAGTCCGCGTAGTGGCCTGGATTCTCCTCGGCTATCTGATCATCGTCAGCCTGCTCGCCGCTCTCAATGGCCATGAGCGCGGGCGTGATCGCAGGGATCGTGGCGGCGCGTCCGTTCGGCGAGCCTACTGCGCTCCATACTCACGAATGCGATCCGCCGATACGATCCACAGTCGCCCTATCGGGTCTCTAGTTGCGGCGAGTCTCACGACTCTGATGAGAGCATTCTCAATGTCGGAAAGCGACACAGGCTCATGGAGTCGCAGAACGGCGATTCCTTTGTAGCGACTCGGCGGAAATCGAAGCGTATTGGCAAAATCCGTGTCGAACGAAATCAACCACCGATCCTCGACACGACAAACCTCGATCAGAGTTGCATCAGCAACCGAGCAGAGATCCTGCTCGGCAACGGTGGCAACATCCCAACCGCGGTCACGGAGCAGGCTGGCACCGCGCGAGCCGAAGTTCTCATCGAGTTTGATTCTCAGAAGAAGTCACCCCACCTGCACGGTGCGCTCGCGCGTCATCTCGGATGCATAGGCAAGACATGCTCGGATGTCGTCTGCAGTGAGCTGTGGATAGTCTGCGAGGATTTCGTCGACGGTCGATCCCGTGGCAAGGAGATCTACGATGAGCGAGACCCAGATGCGATGCCCGCGGATACACGGCTTGCCGCCACAGATCATCGGATCGATGGAGATTCGCTGCAGCAATTGATCGTGCGTCATTCGACCTCCTTTTACGTTGACTAAGTTCCGTTCGTTAGCCAGCTTCGTGAACCTGGTCGCGCACGTGATGATTCTACCGGCAGTTGCGTGCTGATGGTTCCTCATCGAGAGCGGCACACTCATGCGCCGTCTCGATCAAATCCACATTGCTCGCCGCTTCTGCGATCGGTGACGATGCACTCTGTGCAGTTGCCAGTCTTCATTCGTCAGCAGGCTCGAAATCGTCTAGCTTGGCAATTGTGTCGGTAAGCGGAAGCTTGCGAATTCCAATCAGATGCGCGCGCACCGAGAGAGCAACCCCCGACAAGAGCGCTGCTTCGTGATCGTTCAGCAATCGCACGACGAGATCGCGCACGTCCTCAGCAGACAGACCCTCTCGGCGAATGCGGATCACCGAGGGTGACGACCAGCCTTGAACGGCCAGAATGGTGTGGAAATCTGAATCGAGAGCCACGACAACGCGTCCCGCGCTCCGCGCTTCTTCAAGAATCACGTAATCAGACGTCGAAGCTTGCGCAATCTCGGTCAAATGAACCGCCTCGATTCCGCAGTCCCGCAGCAGCGCCGCCGCCCGCCTCGGCAAGCCCTCATCGAGCAGGATCTTCATCACTCTAGTACGAAAGTTCTTCCGTCCGATCCTCGACGGAGGCCGCGGCGTAGAGCAGAGCGTCGCGAATGGCTTCGTCGTCCAGGCGTGGATAGTCCTTCAGGATCTCGTCCCGGTCCTTGTACTGCGCCAGGATGTGCAGCACGCGTTTCACGGTCAGCCGCGTTCCACGGATGCAGGGCTGGCCGTTCATTACTTCAGGGTCGATGGCGATTCTTTCTAAAGTCATGCCGGCCTCCGGACGTCGTTGTACTCCCACAACGATTCTACCGGGAGTTGGTATTCGCGCCGCGCTCCGACCGCTGACATGCCTGCGACCGGGGTCTTGTTCCCACTAATCCGGCGTCACTCGCCGATGTCTTCGTTCCAGAGCTGCGGCTGCTCTTCGATGAACCGCGTCATCATCTCGATGCATGTGGCGTCCTGCAGCACCTCTACATTCACGCCGCGTGATCGCAGGAGCTCCTCCTCGCCGAGGAACGTCTGGTTCTCGCCGGCGATCACGGTGGGGATGCCGTAGAGCAGGATGGCGCCGGAGCACATGGCGCACGGTGAGAGCGTGGTGTAAAGGACGCTTTCGCGATAGACGCCGGCGGGATGGCGACCGGCGTTTTCGAGGGCGTCCATTTCGCCGTGGAGGATGGCGCTGCCGCGCTGGATGCGGCGATTGTGGCCGCGTCCGAGGATGGTACCGCGATGGACGAGCACCGATCCGATCGGAATGCCGCCCTCCGCCAGTCCCTGCTGCGCTTCGTCGATCGCGGCCTGCATGAATGGATCGTTCGTCATGACAGTCTCACTTTCTGATGATGGCGTTGCGCACGAGCCAGCGGCCGTCGAATCGGAGGGGGACGCCGGCGGCACTCCGTTCTGCATGGACGTGAAGGTGCGCCTCGGTGGAGTTGCCGGAGTTGCCCACGAGGCCCAGCGCCGTTCCACGCGTGACGCGTGCACCGGTGCGCACGGCCACGCTGCCGCGCTGGAGGTGCGCGAGCGTGATGTCGACATCGCCGCACCTGAGGATCACGTGATTGCCGGCCGGGGTTTTCACGTCGAGTGAGATTCGTGCGGCATCGGGAAACGCGTCGACTGCGGCGGCGACGGTTCCGTCGCAGGGACTCACGACTTCATCTCCGAAGATCGCGTAAGCCTTCGCATCATTCGGATAGAGCCCTCGGGCGCGCATGCCGGCGAGATTGAGCTTCACCAGATCAACCGCGTATCGCTGCGCCGCATGCTGTGCGTGATAGTTGGCGGCGGGCTCGCTGCCACCCTGCGCGACGAGGTACGCGCCGCGCTTCAGCGGAAAGCCGATGTCGATCGCTCCCGGCGGGATGCGATGCGCTCGCACGACACCAATCGCTCCGATGCCGAAGAACACGCCGATGATCGCCATCAGCCCGACGCGGAACGGTCCCGTTGGCTGCGCATCTGGATCCGGTTGTTTCCGCAGCGACATCACCAGGGCCACGACGAAGAGCAACGCGATCACGAACCGCAGCGGCACTCCGAACCAACCCCACGGCGCCGCCATCAGGCTGAATCCCACGATTCCCGACGTCAGCAGCAGCGTGGCCAGCCATCCCGTCAACGGGCGCCGCGGCTTCCGCCACAACAGCGCGATAGTCACGAGCGGCAGGAGGATCGTGGTGAAGAAGATGTTCCAGACGACCATCGCGAGCGCCGCCCCTCACCCTAGCCCTCTCCCCTCGGCGATGAAGCCGCCGTGGGGAGAGGGGACTCGACGGAGGGGAACCTCTCGCGAGAATCGAGCATCGCCGGCTCAGAACCCTTCCAACAGGTTCGTGACCAGTCCTTCGGCGAAGCGGACGGCGATCTCCTGGATGGCGCGCGTTTCCTGGTCGAACGCGTCGGTGTTGCCGAGGTTCACTTCGTAGTTTTCGGTGAACCGGTACTGATCGTTCTTCCACAGCACCTTGTCTTCGTTGCGGTGATCGAGCAGTTCGATGTGCGCGGTGATCGAGATCTGGTACTGCGTGGCGCGGCCCTGCTCGAAGGCGATCGGAAAGATGTTGAACGTGTCGATCGAGCCGCGCAGAACGACATGCGCCTGCCTCGGATCGTTGACGAGTTGCAGCCTCCCGCGCGAGACCAGCTCCTCCCCCACCGCCTGCGTCACGCGCTGCTCCAGCTCTACGCGCGTGGTGCGGTTGACGAAGGCCGGCACTTCGATCGTGCGGATCGAAGGATCGAGAAAGTTGCTGTGCCCCACCAGCGCGTAGCCGCAGGCGGAGAGACTGACGATGCCAAGGAGCAGGAGCCGTTTCATTGGCCGGCAATTTAGCATGGCGGGTTGGGTCGGAACCGTCAGCTACCTCTTGTACGTCACCCTTACCCCGACATCATCCAGCTTCTTCGACTTCTCCATCTTCTCGAACGCGGCCATGTCGTACTCCCAGATCAGGGTGTTGCCTTCCTTGCGCGTGGCGTTGTGCGAGACGATGGTGAAGGGCGCGGTTATCCTGTAGGCCACGCGCATTTTTCCGAACGCGTCCTTGACGAGCTTCTCGGTGGCGGCGTCGAGCTTCGGCGCGTCGGCGGCCTGTTCCTTCACCGATGCCGTCGGGTTCTGCGGTTTGGTGCGGATGGTCAGCGTATCGCCTTTCTCGGAGAGCTCCAGGCCCTCGAACGGCGAGTCGATGACGTTCTTCTTCGTCGGATCGCCTTCGCCCTTCGACGGCAGACGGACGCCGACGAGCTGGCTGAGTTTCTCGAAGCTGAACTTGAAATTCGAGTCGACGCCGAACTCGCGTTCTTTCGTCGCGAAGTTGAGGAGTTTCACTCCCTCCGGCAGCGATTTCTCGATGTCGGCGCGTGAGGGCTCGTCGCTTTTCTCTTCTTTCTTCGACGATTTCTTGAACTCGGCTTTGGCCTTGGCCAGTTCCTCGGCGGTGATGGGTCCGGTCTTCCCTTCCATCTCGCGCCCGAACTGAGCCATGACCACGACCATCGGCTCGAGATCGACGCCGAGGTGGAAATCGGCCGTGCCGGAGAGATCCTTCTTCAGATCGATCGACTGCTCGATCTCAAAACAACCGGCCAGAAGCAGCATGGAGAGAACTGCAATCGTCTTTTTCATCGCACCACCACATTCACCAGTTTGCCGGGGACGTAGATTTTTTTCACGATCTCTTTGCCGTCGACGTAGGCCCGGACTCGTTCGTTTTCGAACACTGCATGCATCACGCGTTGCTCGTCCGGCGGCGCGGCCACTTCGACCTGCGCCCGCAGTTTGCCGTTGATCTGCACGGCGATCACGACGACATCTTCCTCCATCAGCGCACGATCCGCCACCGGCCAGCGCGACGTGAGAATGAATCCCCTGTCGCCATCGGCGTGGCCGAGCATCGTCCAAAGCTCCTCGGTCATATGAGGCGCGAACGGATGCAGCAGTTGCAGCAGCGTTTCGTACGCGGGACGAAGCTCCGCGCCGCCGCCTGCGCCGAGGGCCTCACCGAGGGCGTTCGAAAACTCCATCAACGCCGAGATGGCCGTATTGAACTCGAAACGCTCCATGCGTCCGGTGACGGCATCGATGGTCTGGTGCATCTTGCGTACGAGACTAGTCGGCGGTCGGCGGTCGGCGGTCGGCAGTAGATCCGGAGAATCTGACGACGGCGTCGGGCGGTGGTCTCCTGCCGACTGCCGACTGCCAACTGCCGACTCGAGATTCACCCCCATGTGCCAGACCCGCCCGAGGAACCGGTACGCGCCGATCACGCCCTCGTCCGACCAGGCCGCCTCTTTTTCCGGCGGTGCGATGAACAGCGTGTACACGCGCTCCGTGTCGGCGCCGTACTTCGCGATCAGCTCGTCCGGCGGCACGACGTTGAGGCGCGACTTCGACATCTTCGTGACTTCGGACGTCAACTCTTCGTCATGACGGAACGGCTTGTCGTCACGCCACGTCACTTCGGCAGGCGCGACCCAGGAGCCGTGCTTGTCCTTGAAACCTTCTTTCGTGATCACGCCCTGATTGAAGAGGCGCGTGAACGGCTCCTCGAATGCCACCAAACCCATGTCGTACAGCGTGCGGGTGATGAAGCGCGCGTAGAGCAGATGGAGGATGGCGTGCTCGATGCCGCCGATGTACTGATCGACCGGCAGCCAGCGATTGACGAGACCGGCGTCGAAGATCTTCTGGTCATCGCGCGGCGTGATGAAGCGCAGGAAGTACCACGACGAATCGACGAACGTGTCCATCGTGTCCGTCTCGCGGCGCGCGGCCGCGCCGCACTGCGGACAAGGCACATGCACGAACGTCTCGTGCCGCGCCAGCGGATTGCCTTCGCGTCCCGTGAAGGCCACATCGAGCGGCAATGTCACGGGCAACTGCTCCTCGGGGACGGGCACGAGGCCGCACGCCTCGCAGTAGATCATCGGGATCGGTGTGCCCCAGTAACGCTGGCGCGAGATGAGCCAGTCGCGCAGGCGGTAGCGCACCGTCCCTTTGCCGATGCCGCGCTCCTCGATGATGGCGATGATCTTCTCGATCGCCTTCGGCACCGGAAGTCCGTCGATCGGACCGGAGTTGACGGCAACGCCGCTTTCATCCTTGAACGTGAAGGCTTCCGTCAAATCATTGGCATCGAGGGTTTCACCATTCGCAGGTGCAACGACCACGCGGATCGCCAATCCGTACTGCTTGGCGAACTCGAAATCGCGCTGATCGTGTGCCGGCACCGACATGATTGCGCCGGTGCCGTACTGCGGCAGGACGAAGTTGCCGAGCCAGATCGGGATCTCTTCGTTGGTGAATGGATTGATCGCGCTCTTGCCGGTGAAGCGTCCTTCCTTCCCTGCCTCCTGCCGCTCCAGCGCCGACTGATTGCGCACGCCGGTGATCCAAGCCTCGATCTCCTCGCGATCCGGACGGTCGCCGATGAGCTGCGGCACATCCGGATGTTCGGGCGCGAGCACCATGAACGTCGCGCCGAAGATCGTGTCGGGACGCGTCGTGAAGACACGCAGAGGATGCCCGAGGAATGGGACCGGAAAGTCGGCGTCCGCGCCGAGCGAGCGTCCGATCCAGTTCCGCTGCATCAGCTTCACCTTCTCGGGCCATTGCGTGAGCGTGTCGAGGCCAGCATCGAGCCGGTCGGCGTAGTCGGTGATCTTGAGGAACCACTGGGAGAGCTCGCGCTGCTCGACGAGCGCACCGCAGCGATCGCAGCGTCCGTCGATGACCTGCTCGTTCGCCAGCACCGTCAGATCCTGCGGGCACCAGTTCACCGGCGCGGTGCCGCGGTACGCGAGGCCGCGTTTGTAGAGCTGGAGGAACAGCCACTGATTCCAGCGGTAGTACTCGGGCTCGCACGAAGCGATCTCTTTCGACCAGTCGTAGAGAATGCCCCAGCGCGCGAACTGCTTCTTCATGCGCTCGATGTTCGCAAGCGTCCAGGGGCGCGGGTGCGTGCTGTTCTTGATGGCCGCGTTCTCCGCGGGCAGGCCGAACGCGTCCCAGCCCATCGGGTTCAGCGCCGCGCGTCCCTGCATGCGGAAGTAGCGATAGACCGCATCGCCGAGGATGTAATTGCGCCCGTGTCCGACATGCAGATCGCCGGACGGATAGGGAAACATGTTCAGCATGTAAAGCTTGCCGGACGCCTCGGCGGGATGAGCGTTGACGTCGATCTCCGCGACACGGGCTTCCGCCCATCGCTGCTGCCATTTCGATTCGATTTCGCTGGGTCGGTATTGCATGGGAGCGGGAGTATAGCCGCCACGGGCGGCTGCGTTTGTTGCCCAAGGCTCCTTCAGGAGAGTCGCCTGAATGCTCCCTTATTCCGAGGACTCATGGGCTACGATTCGACGCTCTACTGCCGACTGCCGACCGCCAGCCGGCGACTCGTCAAGGCCACACAAACGTGACCGGCCCGTCGTTCTCGAGCGAGACGATCATCATTTCGCGGAAGCGTCCCGTCTTCACGTCGATGCCGGTGCTGGCGAGCTCGCGGAGGAAGCATTCGAAAAGCTCGCGCGCTCTTCCCGGCTCTTCCGCGTTGTCGAAACTCGGGCGGCGTCCGCGGGCCAGCGACCCGGCCAGCGTGAATTGGGACACGGCCAAAATCGCGCCTCCGGCTTCGGCCACGTCGCGGTTCATCTTGCCGCTGTCGTCGCTGAAGATGCGCAGCTCGCGAATCTTCTTCGCCGCGCCGGTCATGGTCTGTTCGCCATCGCCCTTTTCGACAGCGGCGAGCACGAGCAATCCGGCGTGAATCTCCGAGACGAGCTCGTCGCCGACCGTCACCGAAGCGCGGCGAACGCGCTGGATCACACACTTCATGAGGCGCGAATTCTACCCGCGGGAGAAAAGGTTAGAATCCCGTCCCATTCAAGCAGGAGAAAATGATCCATGATCAATAAAGTCATCCTCGTCGGCCGCCTGGGCAAAGACCCGGAGGTCCGCTCGACGCCCCAGGGCACATCGGTCGCGAAGTTCACGGTTGCCACCGACGAGAAGTTCACCGACCGCGCCGGCGAAAAGCAGGAGCGCACCGAATGGCACAACATCATCGCCTGGGGCAAGCTCGGCGAGATCTGCGGCCAGTACCTGAAGAAGGGCAAGCTGGTCTACATCGAAGGCTCGATCCGCACCGACAGTTGGGATGACAAGGAGTCGGGCCAGAAGAAGTACCGCACGGAAATCGTCGCCAACACGATGAAGATGCTCGATCGCAAAGGCGATGAAGGCGGCGGTTCATCGGGCGGCTACGGCGGCGGCTACAACCAGTCCGCGTCCCGCGGTCCCAAACCCGCCTCCGGCCCCGACGTGGGTCACGACGACGAAGAAGACGTCCCGTTCTAGCCGGGCCGGCACGGCCGGCGGCGCTGGTTGGCATAGCCTTGGGCTCGTACGGTCGCGCTGAGGCAAACTTCTCTCAGTCGAGTCCCCTCTCCCCACGGCAGCTTCATCGCCGAGGGGAGAGGATAGGGTGAGGGGCCGCTCTCGCGGAGATCTCGAAATGCCCGGCCCGAGACCGCGGTTCTGGTCGCGCGAAGTCCCACGGAGGATTGATGCGGGTTGGAAGAAACGAAGCGTGTCCCTGCGGTAGCAAGAAGAAGTTCAAGAGCTGCTGCGCGGGGAAAACTGCCGTTCCGAAAGGCCTGATCATTTTGATCGCGGTCTTCGTCGTCATCGCCGCATTCGCCTTCATCGGAGCGCGCGACAAGAACGATACCTCCGCAACGCTTCCCTCGGGCCCACGCTCCACCTCCGCGAGACCCGGTCCTCAGCCCGGCCCCGCTCCTCCCGGCAAAGTCTGGTCCTCCGAGCACGGCCACTGGCACGACATCGGCGCTCCCACCGGAGGCCCGGCCTCCTCGATCAAGGTCGAACAGACCCCGGGCATCAAGTCGACCGTTCCCCTGATCCCAAGCGTCGGAGGCGTCCCCCAACCCGCGGGCGCCGTCCCTCCCGGCAAGGTGTGGTCACCGGAGCACGGGCACTGGCACGACGCACCAAAGTAAGTGGGGGCTCATTCGCCTTCGCTCCGGTGCAACGGGAGCTTCCTGACCTTCACGCGGCTTCCGAGCACGCTGACGAGAGCTCCAGCTTCCAAAGCAGCTCCATGTGCTTTCACCACGTGGTCGATCAGAGCAGCGATCGCTTTGTAGTCGAGACCCTGCAGGCGAATTCGTATGGCCGACGGTCCGACAGCTTCGGCCAGGGCGATCATCTGGTGAAATCCATGATCGTGCGTGATGACGATGTAGCCATGGTCGCCGCACCATTTGAGAATCTCGTCATCAGGAGCCTCGGCGAGACCCACCGTCGTCGCGTGAACGGCTGTCCATCCTCGTTCACGCAGGAGAATCTCGGCTCGCGCGGGAAGAGCCTGATCGAGGAAGAGCTGGATCAAGCTTCAGCGAGTTCCTCGGTGCGGTCCTCGACTGCTGCCGCCGCATAGAGCAGCGCTTGCCGAATGTCTTCGTCTTCGAGATCGGGATAGTCCTTGCGGATCTCTTCGCGGTCAGTGTAATCGGCGACGATCTCCACGACGCGGCGCACGGTGAGTCGCATGCCTCGCAAACAAGGCTGCCCATCCATCTTCCCGGGTTCGACGGTGATTCGATCGAGCTTCATCGCTTTTCTCGATCCCACAATACGACGAATTCCCTCAAACCAGATACCTCTCGCGCAGCACCTTCACGTGGTGGCGTTCGTGGCCGACGATGATCCAGGCGATGGCTCGTACTGTGATGGGGTTGTCGCTTGCGATGCCGCGGTTGTCCCAGGCGGCGTCGGGGATGTTTTGGAAGAGGACGATGTTGGAGCGGCGGACGAGCGCGTAGTGCTCGGCGAGGTCGCCGAGTTTCCAGGAGTCGAATGAGGCGGTGCGCACGTAGTCTTTTTCTTCGAAGCCGGGCAGCGGCTGCGTTTCGCCGCGGGCGATGGCCAGAGCGCGGTAGGCGAAGACGCGCTCGGCGTCGATGATGTGGCCGAGGACTTCTTTCACGCTCCACTTTTCCTCGGCGTAGCGGTATGCGGCTTTCGTTTCGTCGAGCGAGGCAAGTAGTTTCTGCGTCTCCGTCGATTGCTGTTCGATGGCAGCAAGAATGTCGTTTTCGGGGACGTTGGCGACGTAGCCGGCGTAGAACTGCGCGTATTCAGTGGCGTCGGGGCGAATCGCGGATTTCATGGGCGCTCGTATATCACGCTACGCACTTCACGCAACCCGGACGACCACGAACGTGACATCGTCGTTCGGTGGCGCTTCACCATGCCACTGCCGCGCGATACCGGAGAGCGTGGCAATCACGTCTTGCGCACTGGCGCCATCGGCCGCCAACGCGAAGGCGTCGAGCGCGCCTGTGTATCCGAGCTGCTGCGCGGCGTCGTTCATCAGTTCGGGAAATCCGTCGCTGAGGAAGAGCACCGTGTCGCCCGGATCGAGGGTCACCGAAGTCTGCGGGTAATCACTGCCGAACGTTCCGAGCGGTGTTGCCTGCAGCGCGATCTCTTCCACGATCCTGGACGCCGCGCGATGAATGAGCACGGGCGGCATGCCCGCCGAGGCCACCGTCAGTGTGCGCGCATCGAACCTTGAGAGTGAGAGCGCCATGGCCATGCGGCCGAGGTCCATCCGCTTGATCGTCTCCGCAGCCTCGAAGAGAAACTCCGCGGGGCTTGGCGACGATGATGTCCCGCCGTAGCCGGAGAAGAGCGTCTTGATGACCGTGACCATCGTGCCGGCCTTCGCGCCGTGTCCCGTGGCATCGCCGATGGTGACGGCAAGCGCGTCGCCGGCAAGATGGAAGTCGTAGTAATCGCCTCCGACCTCGGTGGCCGTGCGCGTGAAAACGGCCACGTCGTACGACGGGTGATGCGGCACTTCCTTCGGCAGCATCGAGAGCTGGAAGCGCCGCGCATCTTCGAGCTCGACGGTCTTGCGCTCGTACTCGACGGCGAGGAGGGCCTGCTGCAGTTCCTGTTCTTTCCTCGCGCGCTCCTGCTCGATGAGTTTCTGCTGATTGACGCTGAGGTCCTCGGCCATGCGATTGAACGCGCGCGCCAATTGACCAAGCTCGTTCTTCGTCTTCACCGGCAGGCGCGTCATGAGATCACCGTGTGCGATGCGCTCGGCGCCTTCGGTGACGAGCTTCACATCGCGCGTGAGGTGATTCGTGAGCGGCACGATGCCGATGAGGGCGAACGCGATGAGCCCGAGGCCGAGACCGAAATTGCGCGCGGACGTGCGGCGCAGCTCATCGAAGTTGTCGCCGACGGGCCGCGCCACGCCGAACCGCAGACCGCTCTCCGAATCGGTCGTCGTCGACACGATCCATCCGTCGTCCGTCGCGCCGGTCCTCTCGCGCCGCACACGATCCGGGATCTGACGTTGCACGAGCTTGTTGCGCTCCTCGTCGTTGCGCGCGTAGAGCGTTCCCTCGCGATCGATGGCGAACGGAATCTCGCTGCGGTCCTCGGTCGGGCTGCCGAGGACGCGGCGGATGACTTCGTCGTAACGGATGCGCGCGGTGAGTTGTCCGACGAGCTCACCCTCCTGCCGGACCGGAGCCTCGAAACTGCGGCCGAGCAGCAACGTGGTTTTCTTCGCGGTGGCGGCGGCGTTCTGGAGCTCTTTCGCGGTCGCTCCGCGAACGACGACCTTCGTTTTCTTTCTGGCGGTGCCATTCTTCTGTGCGACGGCGGGCGTCGGATTCGGTGCGACGACGGCCGCTACCGACGGAATAGGAGCGGATGCCGGCACGGGCTGCACCGAAGGCACTTCCGCCACGCGAGCGGCTCGCTCCGCGCGTCGGCGCTCGCGCTGTGCGATCGCGGCTTCGCGCATCTGCGCGTGATACTGATCGCGCTCGGACTCGACGACGCGTCGCAGCTCCTCTTGGGCAGTATTCAGTTCCTCGTGAAGATCCATTTGCTCATCGGCGGAAAGACCGGGCCGGGCGAGCCGGGTACCCAGACTGGAAATCTCGGTGACGAGCTCTTTCTGCTGTTCGGACATTACGAAGCGCGGCATCGTCGGAACCCGCGGCAGGTCGATCACGACCGGCGCGTTGGGCGGACGCGGCGCTGCCGGCGCTACGCTGGCCGCTCGCGGCGCTTCCTCGACTTTATCGACATCGGCGGGCGCAGGCTCTGCTGGGTCCGCGGCGTCGACCTGCGGCTCTGCCAGATTCAGCAAGCCGGCGCGAGGGGCGATAGGCGTCGGCTCGAAGTCGAGGGCATCGACGAACGACGACGCATCGCCCATGACCGTGACGATGTTCGCGACGTCGCCGCCGGTCTGATCGCTCGGCAGCGGCAGCGCGGAAACGAATCGGAGACGCTGGTCGAGATCCGTGCGAATCGTGGCCAGCCGCCGGTCCATCTGCTGCGTCAACCGGTCCGCCTCGCCGCGATACGCCGACTCCAGCGCACGATGCGACGAGTGATACGAGTACGTCACGATCGCGGCCAGAGGCACCACGGCCAGAACGAACGCGGCCAGGATCAGTTGAGTGCGAATACGCATCGTTGCCGATGGTAGAACGTTTCAGGAGCGAAAAAGTTTGTCGCGAGAGCCGCCCCTCACCCTATCCCTCTCCCGCCGTTGCGGGGAGAGGGGACTGTAGTTTGGACACTTCCGCACGGCGTGGTGTACCGCGTTAGCGGTACGGAGACGGTAGCCGGGGGTCGCGCGCGTAAACGCGCTACCCCCGGAAAAAGGTGCGCATCCTCGAGTCACACCACGTCAGTGG
>JALYJW010000078.1 GCA_030775085.1 Acidobacteriota bacterium
GCGGTGGCTGCGGCCACCGCACTCCAAACTGAAACGCACGCGCGCTTTCGCGCGCAGGATCCTCTCGACCGACTCCTCGATGCGCGCTTCGCTGATGCGCCCGCTCATCACCGCCGCCTTCACGGCCGCGATCGCGGCGTCAGGATCGGGCGAGAACAAAACCTGATCCTCGCCGGCTTCGATCGCGCGCACGGCGGCTTCGCCCGGATCGAAGTGTGCGGCCAGGCCTCCCATGTCCATGGCGTCGGTGATGACGAGGCCGTCGAAGTGAAGCTCGTGGCGCAGCAGATCGATGATCGGCTTCGAGAGTGTGGCCGGCATCGTTCCGGCGTGCGGCACTTCCTCATGCATGGTGCCGTACACGTTCTCGAAGCGCGTGCGCACCGGCGCGGGGGTGTCATCGAGCGCGGGTACGGAGAGGTGGCCCATCATCACCGAGGCCACACCGGCGTCGATGGCGGCGCGGAACGGGACCAGCTCGACGCGCTCCAGGCGTTCGCGCGTGACGGCGAGCACGGGAAGCGCGCGGTGCGAATCGACGTGCGTGTCGCCGTGTCCCGGAAAATGTTTCGCCGTGGCCAGACAACCTTCGCTCTGCACGCCGCGGATGAACGCCGCGACGTAGCGCGCCACTTCGTGCGGATCCTCGCCGAAACTGCGCGTGTTGATCACCGGATTGCGCGGATCGACGTTCACATCGGCCACCGGCGCGAAGATGTGATTCACGCCAATCGCCAGCGCCTCGCGCGCCGTGACCCTCCCCTGCTCTTCCGCGAATGAAGGATCGCCCGTCGCCGCGACCGCCATCGCCGGCGGCCACCACGTCGCGTCGGTGAAGCGCATCCCCATGCCCGCTTCGAGATCGGCGCTGATGAGCAGCGGCACGCGAGCGAGCGACTGCAAGTGCGCATTCACGCGCGCCGTTTCTGTCGTTGTCGACTCAAACCAGATCACGCCGCCGATGTGATTCTCGCGCACGTGACGCGCCAGCTCATCGATCGACATCCCGGCGCGCGCGGCTACGACGAAGAGCTGACCGATCTTCTCATCGAGATTCACGCACCGACATTAGCAGACCAACTCCGAGCGTCGTCAGCGAGCCCACGACGGCGTACCACGGCCAGGCTACCTTCGTCGCGAACGCCACCAATGCCACGACGGCGATGCCGGCGGTCATGCCGATGAGTGCGGAGCGCGTGGTGGCGCGTTTCGTGGCGCCGAGGAAAAAGACGCCGAGGATCGGACCGTTGATGAGCGAGGCAACGGAAAGCGCGATGCCCAACGCGGAGCGATCGGTGCGCTGCAGGGCTACACCCACAGCGATCTGCGCCACGCCGGCGACGACGATGAGAATGCGCGAAAGACGCATGGCGCGACGCTCGTCTCGCGGCTTGGCCAGATCGGCCACGATCGTTCCTGCAATCGCGCTCAGCGATGACGACATGGCCGCCGCCAGAATCGCGGCCACGACCAAGCCCGCAAGGCCGGCCGGCATGTGGTTGGCGATGAAGTGCGGAAAGATCTGATCGGGCGCGGTCACCGGCGCAGGACTGCCGTAGTAGGCGAACAGCAGCACGCCGATGAAGAGGAACAGCGTGAACTGCACGAGCACGGCGATGCCCGAAACCACCACTGCTTTCGAAGCGCTGCGCGGCTTGTCGGTGCAAAGGTAGCGCTGCACCATGTACTGATCGGTGCCGTGCGTCGAGAGCGTCAGGAACGTGCCGCCGATGAGACCCGACCAGAACGTGAAGGTCTTCGTCAGGTCGAACGAAAAATCGAAGAGGTTGAACTTGCCGGCCGCGACGCCTGCGGCAATGGCAGGCTCGAGTCCGACGTGACCGATCAGTACATACGCCGCCGCAATCGCGCCGCCGATGTAGATCGCCAGTTGCACGACCTCGATCCAGACGATGGCCTCGATGCCGCCGATGAGCGTGAAGACGATCATGATTGCGCCGAGGACGACGATGGTCGTGGTCACGTCGACATTCTTCAGCACGGCGGTCAGAACGTACGCGGTGAGGAGCAGGCGCACGCCGTCGGCGATCGTTCGCATCACCACGAACAGCGACGCCGCCAGCGCCTTCACCGGTGCACCGAAGCGTGTCTGCAGCAGCTCGTACACCGTCACGAGCTCGCCGCGGAAGTACCACGGCATGAACACCGAGCCGATGATCAGCCGCGCCACGACGTAGCCAAACACGACCTGCAGAAATCGAAAATCTCCGCCGGCGGCCCAGGCGATGCCAGGCACGGAGATGAACGTGATCGTCGATGTTTCCGTGGCCACGATCGACGCCGCGATCGCCCACCACGGCACGCTCCGTCCGGCCAGAAAATACTGCCGCGTGGTCTGCTGCTTCCGCCCGAACCAGATTCCGGCAAGAACGACCGCGGCGAGGTAGGTCAGGATGATGGCGAGGTCGAGTGTGTGCAAGACGGCAAGGATAGTCGCAGAGTCGCAGAGTCGCAGAGTCTCAGAGTCTCAGAGGAAAGGCCGCGAGACCCGGAACTCCTCTGAGACTCTGCGACTCTGCGACTAAACTTCCCCCATGCTCAACGTCACCGATCTCGGCGAGGGCACGCCGATCCTCTGGATTCACGGCTTTCCGTTCGCATCGAGCATCTACGAGAACCAGCTGGCCATCCGCAACGTGCGGCATGTGATGCCGGATCTGCCGGGCTTCGGCCAGTCGCGATCGGACGGTGGGGAAGTTTCGATGGATGTGTACGCGCGGCGGATGCTCGAGCTGCTCGATCAGCGCGGCATCGATCGCGCCATCTTTGCCGGACTGTCGATGGGCGGATACATCTGCTTCGCCATGGCCCGTCTGGCGCCGCAGCGGATGCGCGGACTGATCCTCATCGACACCCGCGAGACCGCTGACACCGAGGAAGCGCGGAAGGGGCGCTACGACTCGATCGAAAAAGTGAAAGCGGAAGGCGTGAAACCGATCGTCGATTCCATGCTCCCGAAAATGCTCACGCGGCACGCGCCGCGCGAGATGCGCGACCGGTTGCGCGAGATCATGAGCTCCGCTTCACCCGAAGGCGTCATCGGAGCCCTCGGCGCTATGGCCACGCGTCCCGATTCCACACCGCTGCTCTCCGAGATCCGCGTGCCCACGCTCATCATCGTCGGCGAAGAAGACACCCTCACACCGCCATCGGATTCCGAGCGCATGGCCGCCGCGATTCCCGGCGCGCGCCTCGTACGAATCGCCGGAGCCTCGCACGTCTCGAATTTCGAGAAAGCGGCGGAGGTGAATCGCGCGGTGGCCCTCAGTTTATCCCGAGCGTAGCGAGGGATAAACTGAACTGAACTAAAAACGGTAATGCCCCGTCAGCGTGTACGAGAACAACACGTCCTCGATCTGGGCGCCGGCGCCGATGTTGTGGACGACGAGGTAGCGATCGGTGCCGCGGATGGGGACGTCGGAGATGACGCCGATGTGGGGGACGCCGGAGGAGAGCCGCCACGTGACGATGTCGCCGGGACGGTAGTCGGCGCCGCGACGGGTGATCGCGAGTGCGGTTCCTTTGCGCTTGAAGAATGTGGCCAGGTTGGGGACGCGGCGATGATCGATGTTCGTGTCGGGGCGGCGCAGTCCCCAGTTTTTCGGATAGACGCTGAATGCGGACTTCATGTCCTCGTGAACGCGCACCTGCAGGTCGACGCCGGCGTGGCGATAGGCGCGGATGACGACGTCGGTGCAGACGCCGGTCTCGCGTGGAACGTCGCCGTTCGGATAAGCGATGCGGCGATAGGCGGGATCGTAGGATCGGGTGATGCCTACCTGGCGTTTGGCGCCATCGATCATCTTTTGAACCGCCGATTGAGTGCCTTGCGGCACGGCGGGCTGCGCGGAGAGAGAAAGCGAGACCGTTGCCAGTAGAATCGCGCGTGTGAGCAATGTCGTCATTCCTGAATCCACACAACAGGTGATCTCTGATAGTACGTTCCGCTTCGCCGGAACGTATCGCTACGCGTCGGTGCGCTCGGTCGCGCATCCCGAAGATCACCTCATGGTGACACGCGACGAGAAGGAGATCACCGTGGCCACCCGGGATGAGAACCTGGCCGGCCTCGACGTCATCGCCGTCAATCCCGAGCGCTGGCTGCTGCTGGCCATCGATTGCGCGAACCCGTTCTATTGCGTCGGATTCATCGCCAAAATCTCCGCGGCGCTGAGCGGCGCCGGCTTCGACATCCTGTTCGTGTCGACGTTCTCGCGCGACTTGCTGTTCGTGAAGGAAGAGGACGGCCCACGCAGCGCCGAGCTCCTGCGTGCCATGGGATTTCATGGCTAATTGTTTGCGCGGTAAGACGAGCCTCGAAGGGACCGCACGTGCCCAAGGCTATGCCAACAAGCGCTGCCGGCCGTGCCGGCCATCCTGTACCATACTTCCGCACTGACGAGCGGGGCGACAAACAATGGTTCCGACATCACCCAGTGAATACGTGTTGGGTCATTCCGCCGCGGAGCTCCGGCGCCTGATCGAGCAGGCCGCGTTCTTCGGCGATCTGACGGCCGAAGTTTTCCGCAACGCGGGACTCGGTCCGGGCATGAGTGTGCTCGATGTCGGCTGCGGCGTGGGCGACGTGGCTTTCCTGGCGGCGGCGCTGGTCGGCCCGACCGGAAGCGTGACAGGAATCGATCGCGCCGCCGAGGCGGTGGAAGTCGCGCGAGCGCGGGCCGCGCAGGCCGAAGCAGGCAACGTGACGTTCGAAGTAGCCGATGCGGCAACGTTCCACACCGCGCAAACGTTCGATGCGGTCGTCGGTCGTCTCGTTCTCGCCTATCAGCCGAATCCGGCCACTGTGCTGCGCCATCTGGCGTCCATGGTCTGCGACGGCGGGATCATCGCTTTTCATGAGTGCGATCTCACCACCGCCTCGACGAAGCCCGAGCTGCCTCTGTTCAAGCGCATGGTCGGTTCCGTCATCGAGACCTACCGTCGCGCGAACCTCGAGGCCGACATGGGCTCGCGCCTCCACTCCGCGTTCCTCGAGGCCGGCCTCCCCCCACCGCAGATGATCGCCGCCGCTCGCGTGGAGTCAGGCGAACAGTCTCCGGCCTACGCCGCCGTCGCCCGCGTCGTCGAGAGCGCCGCCCCGATGATGGAGCGCCTCGGCGTCGCCAACGTTGCCGAGCTGCATCTCGAAACGCTCGAGCAACGCATGCGCGAAGAAGTCGCTCACGCCGACGCGGTCGTGTTCATGCCGCGGTTCGTGGGGGCGTGGGTGCGGGTCGGGAGTTAAGCGCGAGAGCCGCCCCTCACCCTAGCCCTCTCCCCGCCGTTGCGGGGAGAGGGGACTTGTTAAGAAAACTGCGAAAACTCAGTGCGCGGTGGCTTCTTCCGCTTCCGCTTCTTCTTCGTGCTTTTTGGCGAACCAGCCCGACATTTTCGTTTTTGCGCGGTCGGCCACGACGAAGAATGCCGGCACGACGATCAAGGAGAGCGCCGTCGAGATCACCAGTCCTCCGATGATGGCCACGGCCATCGGTCCGCGTGTCTCGGATCCGGGCCCGAGGGCCAGCGCGGGTGGGACGGCGGCCATGAGCGTGGCGGCGGAGGTCATCATGATCGGGCGCAGACGCACCGGTCCCGCCTTGAGCATCGCGTCGAGTGCGCTCATGCCTTCGTTCTGTTTCTGCACGGCGTAGTCGACGAGGATGATGGAGTTTTTCTTGGCAATGCCGAGCAGCAGCAGCAGCCCGATCATCGAGAAGATATTCAGCGTCTTGCCGGTGATGAGCAGCGCGAACGCGGCGCCGGCGACCGAGAGCGGCAGGATCGAGAGCACGGTCACGGGGTGCAGGAACGAGTTGAACTGCGAGGCCAGAACCATGTACGCGACCATGATGCCGAGGACCAGCGCGAACACGAGCTGACCCATCGACTCGCGGAACGCCACCGACGATCCGCCGAGCACGGCGCGATATCCGGCCGGCAGTTCTTTGCTGATCGTCTCGACGTACTGCAGCACTTCTCCCTGCGACTTGCCCGGCGCGACGTTTCCGTAGATGGAGATGGCGCGCTCGCGATCGCGGCGTGTGACCGACTGCAACGCCGGCCGCTCTTCTTCCTTCACGAGTGACGACAGCGGCACGAGCTCTCCGGACGAGGTACGCACGCGCAACCGCGAGAGATCTTCGGGACGCGTGCGCTGATTGGCGAGCAGGCGCGTGCGGATGTCGATGCGACGACCGCCAGTGGAGTACTTGCCGGAGCGCACACCGCCGACGAGCGCGTTGATGGTCGTGGCCACTTCCTCGACGGAAACGCCGAGGTCCGCGGCGCGCGCGCGATCGGGAACGATGCGCAGCTCCGGCATCCCCACCTGATAGTCGGTGTCGATGTCGGTGGCCAGACCGCTGGCCTGGAGCTTATCGCGCATGTCGGTCGCCACGTCGATGAGCTTGTCCCACTCGGAACCGCGCACGGAGAACTCGATCGGATAGCCGCGCTGTGCGGTGAAGCCCTGCTGCGAGAGATCCTGCACCGAGGCGCGCACGCCCGGGTAGGAGTTCAGCTCCGTCCGGATCATGGTGGCGATCTCCTGCTGCGACCTTTCGCGTTCTTTGGGCGACACCATCGTCACGAACAGGATGCCGCTGTTCACGCCGCCGCCGCCGAAGCCGCCGACGTTGCCGAACACGCGCAGGACTTCCGGCTGCTTCTGCAGGAATGTCTCCGCGCGCTTGAACACGCGATCGGTCTCCGCGAGATCGGCACCTACCGCGGTCTGCAGGCGAATCATCAGACGGCTCTGATCCTGCGACGGCACGAACTCGCTGGGCAACTTCTTGAAGATGAACATCGACGAAGCGAAGACGAGCGCCGCCAGCGCCAGCACCGAAAGCGGATGCCGCAGTCCGACCGCAAGCACGCGACTGTAGAAGTGCGAGAGCTTGTCGAACGCCACATCGACGAGGTGGCCGATCTTCGACTGCCGCTCTTCGCCGGTCTTCAGCATCTGTGCGGATCGCGCCGGCGCGAGCGTGATGGCTTCGACGTACGACAGCAGAACAGCCACGCAGAGCGTCACGCCGAACTGCAGGAAGAACTTCCCGACGATCCCCTTCATGAAGACGACGGGCAGAAAGATCGCGCAGACCGCCAATGTCGCCGCCAGCGCCGCGAAGCTGATCTCCTGCGTGCCCTCGCGCGCGGCGCGCACGCGGTCCTTGCCCATCTCGCCGTGTCGGAAGATGTTCTCGAGGACCATGATGGCGTCGTCGACGACGATACCCACCGCGAGCGCGAGCCCGAGCAGCGTGAATGTATTCAGCGTGAAGCCGAAGAAGTAGATGCAGGCCACGGTGCCGAGGAGCGACATCGGAATGGCCAGGACGACGTTCAGCGTGGCGCTGAAGGTGCCGAGGAACAACCAGCAGATGAACGCCGTGAGGATCACGGAGAGCAACAGCTCGAACTGAATCTCATGGACCGACTCCTCGATGAACTGCGTCGAGTCGAAGTTGATCCCGAGCTGCATGCCTTCGGGCAGCGTTTTCTGAATCTCGGCGATCGCTTCCTTGACGCCGCGCGCGACCGCTACAGCATTCGAGCCGCGCTGCTTGCGAATGCCCATGCCCTGCGCCGGCTCGCCATTCACGCGCGAGATGCGACGGATGTCTTCGAAACCGTCTTCGACGATCGCTACGTCGCTGAGATAGACGGGCGCGCCGGGAATGTCACGCACGACGATGGTGCGGAACTCTTCGAGATTGAACGCCTCGCCGAGGACGCGAACGTTGACCTCGCGACCGGAAGTCTCCAGACGCCCGGCGGGCAGCTCGACGTGCTGATTGCCGATCGCCGCCAGCACTTCGCTGACCGTGACCTGACGCTCATCGAGCTTGTCGGAATCGATCCAGATCCGCACGTTGCGGTCGACTGAACCAACCTGGATCTCGCCGACGCCCGGCACGGTTTGCAGACGCTCCTTCACGCGGTAACGGGCCACGTCGGAAAGCATCTGCGGCGCATACGGGCCGGAGAGTCCGACCCACATGATGGGCTGGTCCTCTGGGTTGGTCTTGGAGACGACCGGAGGCTCGATGTCACGCGGAAGGCGCCGCTGCACCTGGGCGACGCGCGTCTGCACGTCCTGCAACGCCAGGTCGACATTGCGCGAGAGGTCGAGCTCGACGGTGACGCTGCCGCCGCCCTGCCGCGACGAGGAGGTCACGTTGCGCACGCCCTCCACCTGCATCACCGCTTCTTCGATCGGCTCGACGACATCGTGCTCGACAACTTCCGGCGCCGCCCCTTCCCACGAAACGCTCACGCTGATCGTCGGAAAGTCGACGTCCGGAAACTGCGAGATCCCGATGCGCGACGCAGCCACACCGCCGAACAGAACGGTGGCGGCCATGATCATCCAGGCGAAGACGGGGTTCTTGATGCAGACTTCGGTGATTTTCATGTGTGTCTCCGCCTGGCCGGTAGGCAGTTCATTGCGTCACCTTCACCTTCGCTCCGTCACGCAATGCTTCGGCTCCGCGGATGACGAGCATCTCGCCGGCGCGGAGTCCTTCTTTCACTTCCACCTGGCCGTCGGCGGTGCGCATGCCCAGCGTGAGGATGCGCTGCGTGGCCGTTCCGTCGACGATCGTGTATGCGAGAAATCCTTTTTCACTGGGCCGGATGGCCGTCTGCGGGATGACCGGAGACTGGCGCGTGGAGCCGATGGGAACGGTCACACGCGCGAAGGCGCCGGGACGCAGCTCGGGACGATTGGAGTTCAGGACGTTGGCCGTGACGTCGACCATGCGCGAGGACTGGCTGGCCGCCGCGGCCACGTGCGTGATGCGCGCTTCGTGCTGCCTCGTATCGTCGGCGATGTTGAAGCGCGCCACCACTCCGGGCCGCAACGGCAGCGCGTCACTTTCCGGAACCTGGAAACGCAGCAACAGCGGATCGCGGCGAAGAAGCGTCGACAACACCGTACCGACCGGAACGTACTGGCCGGTCTCCACCGTGCGCGTCTGGATGATGCCGGACACGGGCGCGCGCACGAAGGCATCGCGCAGATTGAGATTCGCCTGCGCCACGGTTGCCTGGGCCTGCGTCACTTCCGCGGCCGCGGTCTGCATCTTCGTGCGCCACGTTTCGATCTCTTCGCCGCGGATCAGTCCCGGATTTTTTGAGTTCGCGTCCTGGCGCCGCGCATATCCGGCCTCGGCTTCGCTCTTCGCGGCGAGCGCCTTGTTCATCGTGGCCTGCGCGGAATCGACCGCCAGGCGATAGCGCTCCGGCTCGATCTCGGCCAACGTCTGTCCGGCACTCACAACCTGTCCCTCGCGGAAGTTCACACGCTCGATCGCACCGGCCACACGCGCCGTGACCGCCACCCGCTCGAACGCATCGAGCGAGCCGACTGCAGTGACCGAGTACTCCACGTTGCGCGACTCGACCGGACGAACCTCCACCGGAAACTCCACATTGCGACGACCACCGGCCGCACCTTTCGTTTCCTTCGCATCGCCCTTCGAGCAGGCGATGGGGAGGAGCAGGAGGAGGAGTAGCGAGAGGGCTCCCCTCATCCGCCTTCGGCACCTTCTCCCCTCTCGAGGGGAGAAGGCTACTGAATCTCGCGCCGCGTTGGATTGGGTAGCCTTCTCCCCTCCACGAGGGGAGAAGGTGCCGAAGGCGGATGAGGGGAGCTTTCCCTCGACGCATTTCCCAAAACCGCTCTGAATCACGTTCATCATTCTCCCACCGCGGCCACGCCGCTCGCTTCGCGCAGGCTGAGATATGCGAGCGCCATGCGATACCGGGCCGTCACTTCCGCCACTTCCGCTTCGAACAACTGCTGTGTTGCATCGGCCAGTTCGAGTGCGCTGGCCAGTCCTTCGCGATAGAGGATGCTCGTTTCGTCCGTGTTCTTGCGGGCAGCGCGCACGGCGGCGGCGGCTTCCCGAAGCGAGGCTTGTTCGGTCGATAACTGCACGGCCGCGCTGCGCAGTTGGCGCTCTACGTCGCGCAGCTCGAGCTCCAGTTGCAGCTCGGCGCCGCGCAGATTCGCGGTCCGTTCGGCGCGATCGGCGCTGCGGAGTCCCGCATCGAAGACCGGCCAGGCAAACGAAACCCCCACGAAACCTTCGTTGTTCCGGTTCGTGATCGGGCCATCATTGATATTGCGTGTCTGCGCGCTGAGGGCCACCGACGGAAAAAAGCGCGCATTCGGCTCGTCCGCAAACGCGCGCAACGCTTCGACGCGCGCCCGTCTCGCGGCGATGTCCGTGCGCCGCGTTTGCGCCTCGGTCACCACGGCTTCGCTGGCAGGCGGCGGATTGTCGGCTTTGTCGAGCAGCCCCGCCGGCGGCGCGAGCGCACCGTCGACATCAGCTTTGAGTAGCGTTTCGAGATCGACGCGCGAGGCCTGCACATCGCCTCGGGCCTGCGCCAGTTCGCGCACGGCCGTGGCCATCTCGAGCTCGGCGCGCGTCACGTCGTTCGAGCTGACCAGACCCGCCTCGAATCGCGCGCGCACATCGTCGAGATTCGTCTGCGCGAAATCGCGGCGACGCTCCGCGGCGAGCAGCACCTGCTCGAAGCTCAACGTCGTCAGAAACGAAACCGCCGCGTCGAATCCGAGGAGCCGCTTGCTGTCGTCCGCGCTCAGCCGTGCGGCATCGCGCTCGAAACGCTGCTGCCGATAGAGAGGAAACACGCGCGCGTCGAAGAGCGGCTGCGTGAGCAACGCGCTCGTCGAAAGGTCGCGCTCCGACCCGTTCCCGATGTCCGTGCCGAGATTCCCGGAGATGTCCACGCGCGGCAAGAACGCGGTTCGCGCGCGGCGCACGCGCGCTTCCGCCGCCTCGACGGTCGTGTCGGCGATCGCGGCGCGCTCGTTTCGCGTGATGGCGAGCTCCACCGCGCGCTCGATCGTCAGCGCAGCCGTGATCGTCTCGTCCGCACGCGGAGGGTCCTGCGCGGAAACGAGTGGAGACAACACGAGCGTCAGGAGGATGAGGGGGCGCTTCACGGCGAGGCATTAGAACACGACCGTTCGGTCTTGCATGTCAACGGAACGTTTCGAATGCGTGCGGTCATGTGGCGAGGGCAACCGCACCAACGGAATCAACGGTGCGGCGATGTCGTTCGCACGCCCGAGTCCATCTCTCCATAATCGAGGAAAAAACCAAATGCGCGTGAAGCTCTTCATTGTAGCCGCGGTCGTGATGATTGCCGGGATTGCTGAGGCGGGGATTTCGAAAGCGGCCCAGGAGTGGCGCCGCGGCCCCGAGAGATTCATCATGTCCAATGAAGAGGAGAAGGCTTGGAAAGCGGTGGGCACCGACGCCGCTGCGGCCGCATTCATCGACCTTTTCTGGGCACGCCGCGATCCGACGGCCGGCACGCCTCGGAACGAGTTCCGCGAAGAGTTCCTTCGCCGCGTTCAGTACTCCAACGCGTCCTTCGTCGAAAAGCGGAACCCGCGCGGCTCTCTCACCGAGCGCGGTCAGGCCTACATCCTCCTCGGCCCGCCGGAAAACGGCACGCGCCAGAACATGTCCGTGGCCGGAACCTCCGGCCTGTCGAGCGCGTCCGCGCGCTCCGTCGACAGCCTTTTCTGGGAATGGTCGCGCGAGGTTGCCACATCGCTCGGCGTTCCGAGAATTAGCGCCACGTTCAATCAAGTCATCAACAGCGATATGTACACGCGCGACACCAAACGCGGCACGTTCTCGAACGTCTCCGAGAAAGCGATCGCCAAGAACATCGTCCATCCTGAAATGAATGCCGCCCCGGACTGGGCACTGCGCGTCAGCAACGAAGTCTTCTCTGGCGCGGCTTCATCGGCGCAGCAAGCAAGTGGAAAAGCCGTGGGACGCATCGGACGTCTCGTGTTGCTAGCCGACCTCGGCGCGCTCAATCTCGACGCCGATGCCGATCCGATTGCGTCGCTCCAGCCCGCCGGCGAGTTCGCCGAGGAAAGCGATCTCGCCTATGTGCTCGAGTACTGCGGAACGCTGGCTCCCCTGAAGATCGAAATGAAAGTGGGCAACATGGCCGCCGCGTCCGAGCTCGAACCGGCCCCGATGAAAGCCGTCGCCGGATGCGGCGCCATCCCCGGCATGCTCTCCCTCTCCGGCCTCAAACCCGGCTCCCACGAAGTCGTGATCACCACCATCGAGCCCAACGGCGGCCGGCTCACGACGAAACAGAGGTTTCAGATCAAGTAGGGGCGTTCGATCGGCGGGGCGAGGTCACTTCTCCGCAACTTCAGCCAGCTCGGGGCGCCGAGGCTCGAGCGTAACCACACGATCGGGGTGCTCGCCTTCCTTTTCACGAAGGTACCTACACAAAGCTGCCACATCGTGATTGAAGCGCGCGGCAAGCTCCTCGCGCGCGGCGCGTGTTTCCTGAACGATCGGATCTTCCCACATAGAAGTCAGCGCTCCATCACTTCAACATTTCAGTCTCACTGAATCGTCGCGCTGACCTCGACGTTCGCCACAACACTCGGATCGCCCTTTTTCGTGATCCGCACGGTCTCGCTCAGCTCTCCCGCCTTGGCTTTGGCGCCGTCGATGGTGACGGTGAGGGACTCTTTGCCTTTGGGTGGGATGACCGGGGAGTGTTCGTAGTAGAGGCAACGGCAGGTGGAGCGGGCCACTTCGACGGATAGGGGCTCGTCGCTGCTGTTGGCGATTTCGAATTGGCGGGTGGCGCGGGTGCCTTTGCGGATGATGCCGTAGTCGTGCGATGCGGGAGCAGCGGTCAGGGAGCTGGCCACGGTTGTGGTGGTTTGAGCATCTTCGAGCGAGGTGTCGGGTGCCGTGGAAGTTGCGGTGCCGTTTTCGGCGATGAGGGGGGCGTCGCCGCGGTCGGAGCTGGCGCGCCAGACCAGCCAGCCGATGAGCACGAGCGCGACAAGCATGGCCGCGAGAATCAGTGGCACCCGCGAGCGCGGTTCTTCCTCGAGTGGCAGGTCCCTCGGCGCGGGAGGCTCGGACGCGTCGTCGTCCCGCATCGTGGAGACGAGCGGACGCAAGCCGGGCTCGGTCTTCGACCGTGCATGCGCGGGAGGCGGAAGCGGTGATGGGGCGGATGCAGCGCCTTCGAGCTCGTTCAACTTGCCGAGCGCGCGGTCGATCTCGTTGATGAGCCGCTGATACTCGGTGGCCAGATGCTCGGTCGGCGCATCCACGGTCATCCGCGCCAGCGCCTCGCGATGCTGGCGATAGTGCTGGCGCAATACCTCGATCTCCCGGGCTCGCTCTCCCCGATTGACATTGATCGTGCCGAAATCGTCGGACATGGGATGGATGCTAGCAAATGCGACGCCGGATGAGGCGGTAGGCAGTTCGCGGTAGGCAGTAGGCAGGAGAAGAGTCAGAACCCGCAACGCGCGGGACCGGAATCTGCCCCTGCCTACTGCCTACTGCGAACTGCCTACTGAATCATCAAATCGGCAGCCAGTACGAGAACTTCACCATGAACACATCGTCCGAGGGAGCGTTGGGGAGGGCGGCGAAGTCGCGGCGGAATTGGAAGTCGCCCTGCGGGACGACGTCCGCACGGTTCTCGCTCCAGACGACATACATCGCGGAACCGGGACGGAACTCCCAGCGGGCCACGGCACTGCCGCGCACGCTGCGGAAGTTGAAATCGGGATTGCCGAAGGCCACGGCGTTCGCGCCGCTGGAGCGATAGGCATTGTCTCCGGCGTCGTACGCGAGTGCGTTCAACGGCGTGAACTCATCGTCGCGCGGACGCGTCAGGAACTTGTAATCCGAGTAATCACCGCTGGCCACGAACGGCTGCAGATAGAGCTGCAGCGAGAGGCGCGAGCTGGCCGTCCATTCCGTCCGGATGCCGATGTCCACCGTGCGCTGATCGAGCGTGGCGAAGACGTAGTGATTGCCATACGTCGGCGCGTAGCCGGTGTCGCTGACCGTCGTGACGTACTGCGCCACTTCGTGCAGACGGTTGTAGCGCGGGATCAACGACACGCGGACGGCAGGCGTCGGGCGATACGTGAGCGAGAGGTAGTAACTGTCGAACGTTCCTTCGAACTCATCGAGGACATGTTCAGTCTCGACCTCGAACGAATACTTCTTGCGGCTGTCGTTGCCGAATCCGCCGCCGTAATAGTGATGGCCGCGATAGACCATGGCCGGACCGCCGCGCGTGATGCGGTCGTCGAGGTGATCGCCGTTCTGGCCGCCCCACGCCCACACGCCCCAGTAATTCTTGAGCTGCATGTAGTAATTGGCGGCCACGCCGTTGGCCGTGAGATCGCGGTCGAAATTCCAGTTCTGGTACTTGCCGACCCATGCGCTGATCTCGCGCGTGTACTTTGTCTGATCGGTGTTCAGGTAATGCACGAGCGCGTGCGTCGTGATGGCGTCGGTGCGCGGCAGGAAGCCAACGTCATTCATCTCCAGGCCGGGCGAGAGCACCTGCACCTGCACGTTCGGCCGCCACTTGCCCTTCTGTTTCGCGAACATCACGCGGCTCATCCAGCCGGAAAGCGACGTGCGCGTTGGATCGAATTCGACGTGATCGGCATCGGGGCGATCGTAATAACGGGCCGGATTGCGCTGCGTGCGAGCGATCGCCTCCGGAGTTCCATCGACCATCGACGTGCCGCCAAGCCATTCCAGGATCCAGGCCTTGTCCTTGAACAATGAGTAACCGTCGACGCCGGCGAAGTAGGCGTTCTCGCGTAGCGACGATTCGAGCGACTCGCCGAGGCGGCGGTTCACGGAAGTGAACATGAACCCGGCGCGCGAATCCTTGCCGTACTCGCGGGTGGCGCGGGCGACGAGGTAGTTCGTCATCGGCTCAACGCTCTGCTTGCCGACCTCGCTGCCGTTGCGAAACCAGGTATCTTCCTGATCGGTCAGCGCGTCGAGCACGCCCACGGTCCACTTCTTCCCCACCTTGCCGGTAATTTTGGCCGCGCCGAGGATCGTCGTCTCGCCGGGAGCGTGCTCCCACTCGGCGTTGGCGGAGCCCTGCGGCGAGCGGCCGATGCGGCGCGAGTAGAAGAAAGTCGGGAACGACATGTTGAAACCCCAGCGGCTGTTCGCGGGGCCATTGCCGAACCGGAACACGTCCGCACCTTCGGTGAAGAAAGGACGCTTCTCGGGATAGAACGTCTCGAACTGGCTGAGATTCAGCACTGCCGGATCGACTTCCACCTGTCCGAAATCGGGATTGACGGTGCCGGTCAGCGTGAGGCTCGAGGTGAGGCCGTACTTGAGATCGACGCCGGCGTCCATGCGATGCGACGACGGCTCGACGAATGGATTGTCGGCGCGGCTGTGGAGATCGGTGCGCGCGACGCCATACGGAACGATCTCGAAGCCGCGCTTCGGCTGGATGTTCGTGATGCCGGTGAGATCGGCGAAGCGCGAGACGAAGCCGGAGTCTTTCTTCGGCGTGTGAACGAGGCGCGTGCTCTCGCGCGAGCGCGCATTCCAGCGGCTGACGTTGAATCCCCAGGTGTGAACGGCCTTGGCCGGGAAACGCAGTTGCGAGTAAGGCACGCGCACTTCGGCGGTCCAGCCGCTTCCACCGGTCTTCGCCGCCGAGCTCCACACCGCATCCCAACTGATGTCGTCGTAGATGTCGTTGTAGAGAATCATGTCCATCTGCACGTTCGAAGCGTTGACCACGAAGGCCGCGCCGTTCAGCCGGTCCTGTTGCGAGTCGATGCTGATGCGGATGTAATCGCCGTTGTTCAAATCGCTGTCGCGCCGCGCCAGCAATGGCGTCGCGGATTTGGAGTCTTCCATGACCGCGCCGAAGTAGATGGCGTCATCGTCGTAGACGACCTTGATCTTCGTCTGATCGACGGCCGGCTGTCCTTCGTTCGGATCGCGCTGCGTGAATCCCGTGATCTCCGGCGCGCTCTGCCAGACAGCATCGGAGAGATCGCCGTCGACGACCGGCGCAGCGGCGGCGCGCACGGCTTGATACGCCGGGCGCGGAGGCAACGTCTCCTGCGCCAAAGCCGTCAAAGCCAGGAACGAACAGAGCACGACCGCGCCGCGTGTGAGTCTCATATTTTCCTCTTCGCGCAAAACTGGGATAGGTTGTTGTTCGAAACCAATAGACGTCATCGGTCGCGCGAAGGTTTGTCGTGGATGGGAAAATGTTGTTACCGATTCGTGAGGAGTCGATTCGTGAGGAGTCTCAAAGTCTCAAGGTCTCAAAGTCTCAAGGATGGACTCTGCGTCGGGAACGCCTTCCTTTGCGACTTTGCGACTTTGAGACTCCGTCCCGAAGCCACCGAATTCCCGGATCGGCCGAAGCGTTGCTAACACAGATATGAAGGTCTACATCGGCCAGCTCAACCCCACCGTCGGCGCGCTCTCATCGAACGCGGAGATGATCCGTCGCGCGTACGACGATGGCGTGCGCGCCGGTGCGGATGTGGTGATGGTGACGGAGCTCGCGGTGACCGGGTATCCGCCGCGCGATCTGCTCGACCGGGCCTATTTCATCTCTGCCGCGGCCGAGGTGAAGGACGCGCTGGTGGCGATGACGGGTGAGACGACGCTCATCTTCGGCTGTCCGGTGCGCAATGTGGAATGGTGCGGCAAGCCGCTGCACAACGCGGCCATCGTGGCGCGCGACGGCAAGCTCCTCCTCGAGCAGCACAAGACTTTGCTGCCGACGTACGACGTGTTCGACGAGCTGCGCTACTTCGAGCCGGGACGCAACGTGAAGGTCGTCGAGATCGCCGGCCATCGCGTCGGTGTCTCGATCTGCGAGGATTTCTGGTTCGATGACGAAGCGTTCGGCCTGAAGCTCTATCGCCGCAATCCTGTCGATGAGCTGGCGCGGCAGGGCGCCGAGGTGTTCCTGAACATTTCAGCGTCCCCCTTCAACGCCGGTAAGCGCCGCGCGCGCTGGGAGATTTTCTCGCGCATCGCCAAACGCTATGACGCGCCGCTGGTGTACGTGAATCAGGTCGGCGGCAATGACGAGTTGCTGTTCGACGGTTCGTCGATCGTGTTCGACAAGACCGGGCAGACGATTTTCTGCGCGCCGGCGTTCGAGGAGCATGGTTCGCTGGTCGGCCTCGAGGGCAGTCCATGCGAAATGATCCTGGCCCTCGGCGAGGAAGAAGAGATCGTGCGCGCGCTGACTCTCGGCTTGCGCGACTATGTTCGCAAGTGCGGCTTCACCGATGTCGTGCTCGGCCTCTCCGGCGGCATCGACTCCGCGCTGACCGCGGTCATCGCCGCCGAGGCGCTCGGGCCGAAGCATGTCACGGCCATCGCCATGCCTTCGCAGTTCTCGTCGCAACACTCCATCGACGACGCGCAATCTCTCGCCGAGAACCTCGGCATCAACTTCAAGATCGTTCCCATCGCCGGCATCTATGCGCCGTACGAGCGCGAGCTCGATGCATTGTTCGGCGAGAAAAAGTTCGACACCGCGAACGAGAACGTGCAGGCGCGCATCCGCGGCAACATCCTCATGGCCTGGTCCAACCGCACCGGCGCGCTCGTGCTCACCACCGGCAACAAGTCGGAGCTGGCCGTCGGTTACTGCACGCTCTACGGTGACATGGCCGGCGGCCTCGGTCTCCTCGGCGATGTTTACAAGACGATGGTCTATCGCGTTTCGCGCTGGATCAATCGTGAGCGTGAGATCATCCCCGCCTCCACCATGACCAAAGCGCCTTCCGCGGAACTGAAACCGAACCAGACCGATCAGGACACGCTCCCGCCCTACGACGTGCTTGACGGAATCCTGAAGCTCTACATCGAAGAGCGGATGGAGCTCGACGAGATCGCCGCCGCCGGATTCGATCGCGAGCTCGTGCAACGCATGCTGCGCCTCGTTGATACGAATGAATTCAAACGCCAGCAAGCCGCGCCGACCATCCGCGTCTCGCAGAAAGCATTCGGCAGCGGCCGCGACATGCCCATCGCGCAACGCTGGCGCAGGGAGTCCGCGAAGTGGGCGCGGTGAAACCACCGGGCGTTCCTCATCCGATAGAGCCCCATCCGCCGCTCGATGCGTATTACCGCGACGCGGCGGAGAAGCAGGCGTTCCTTCGCGACAGCTTCGATGAGACGGCGCCGTGGTACGACTGGACGGACCGGCTGCTGTCGTTCGGCTCGGGTGATCGGTATCGACGCGAGGCGGTGAGGCGCGTTGGATTCGAGCGCGGGATGAAGCTGCTCGATCTGGCCAGCGGCACGGGAGTCGTTGCGCGTGCGGCGGCGCAGGTCACGGGCGAACCGCGCTCGATCGTGGGGATGGATCCGAGTATCGGCATGCTGCGCTCGGGCCGCACGGAAAGCGCGAAAGTGCAGGCGCCCGCGGAGGCGTTGCCGTTTGCGCCGGAGAGCTTCGACCGCATCACCATCGGATTCGCGATGCGCCACTTCTCCGATCTCCGCGTCGTCTTTCGCGAATGCCATCGCGTGCTGCGTCCCGGCGGGAAGCTGCTGATCCTCGAGATCACTGCACCTGAGTCGCGCATCGGCCGCGGGATCCTCGGCATTTATATGGGTGTCCTCACACCGCTGCTCGTCCGCATGCGCACGCGGAACGCGCGAGCCACACAGCTCTTCCACTACTACTGGGAGACCACACGCGATTGCGTGCGACCCGAGATCATTCTCGGCGGCCTGGACGATGCAGGATTCGCGGAAACGAAGCGCAACGTCTCGCTGGGGATCTTCAGCGAGTACGTGGCGTCGAAGTAGCGTTCAGCCGCGGCTCGTGGCCCATTTTCCTGCCGCGCCTTTTCCGGCGAACGCGCTGCGAACGAGCTCCTCTCCGAAGCCGGGGAGCTGCTTGCCTTCCTTCGCGTAGAGATAGAGCCCGGTGCGGTAGATGCCCGTGAGCGCCGACGAGACGATGGCCAGCACCAGCCAGTACAACACCATGATGCCGATGCCGATCACGGCCGCGGTCGGGCTGATCATGAAGCCGATGATCGGGAACGCCAGTCCTCCGACGCCGAGGAGCATGATGATGATGCCCACGCCGGCGGCGGCCACCAGCGACTCGCCCCATGTGCGGCTGATGAGTTGCGTGGAAGAAGTCATCGACTCGCGCGGACCGCGCTTCTCGAAAATCATCACCGGCACGACGAAGTACGTCGCGACCGCCCAGGCAGCGCCGAGGAACTTCGCGATCAGTTGCCCGATCAGCTTGGAACGCTCGGCGATGATGCGCAGGATCAGGCCGACCGTAGCGGAGATCAGCGCCCAGACCAGGATCGCTTTCAGATTTTCGCGGGCCGCGCGGAAACCATCGGCGGTGGTCGGATCGCCGCCTTCCAGCCGGATGCGTGCGCAGGCCACGACGCCGACGTTGAAGAAGAGCACGATGAACCAGCTCACGAAATACCAGATGAAGAGTGCGGCATACCCGAGGATGTTGCCCTCCAGCGAACGGTCACCGCTATCGATGATGCGCTGGAAGAACCCGGTCACCGTCCCGCCGAAGATCAGCCCGGCCATGGCAATGATGGTGAAGATGCCCGAAAGCAGAGGAAAGATCAGGATTTCCTTGTCCTGACGCAGAACGCTGAGCGACTGCCGGAAGATGGTGTAGCTCCGCTGGATCGTCGAGAACATGGCGTTCCTCCATTCGTTGCGGCTCTTAGGGATTAGCTCTTGGGTCTTAGGAAGCGAAAAGCTTACTTCTTCTCGGTTGTCCGAATCGCTTTTTCGAGCATCTCCAGGATTTCCGGCTTGTCGGCGGCCAGGGTCAGGAGACCGTCCTTGTCGCGTTGTACGTCGGCTCCTGCGGCGAGGAGTGCGGCCACGATCTCTTTGTAGCCGCGGAGGATGGCCACCGATAGGGCCGTGCCGCCGGCGGTGTCGCGCGCGTTCACTTTTGCGCCCGCGGCCACGAGCATTTCCACGATATCGAGATGACCCTGCTCGGCCGCCACGGCCAGCGGTGTGATGCGGTACTGATTGGCGACATTGACGTCGGTACCGGCCGCGATGAGCAGCGCCAGAACTTCGCTGTGATGATTCGACGCAGCGGTCATGGCCAGAGACTGGCCATAGCTGTCTTTGCTGTTCTTGTCCGCGCCATGTGCGAGGAGGAGTTTCACGACTTCGGCTTTGCCCATGTCGACGGCCAGGCGAAGCGCGTCCGCGGTTTCGACCGGCATGCCGGCCGTGAGGAAGAGCTTCACGGTGTCCGCGTTGCCGTCCATGACCACGCTGCGGAAGTGCTGCGCGTCATACGGAATCTCCATCTGCTTCAGGCGCCACAAGGCGTGATCGGCCGGTGTCGCATCGGCGGCCAGCGGCTCCACCTTCTGCACCTGCACGACGATCGGCGCTTCGAACGTGGCGTCGTAAGAGAAGGAAAAGCCGTCGTCCTTCATCGCCACGCGGCCGGCCAAGGCACGCTCGCTCGACTTCTTCGCTTTGAATGTGCCCACCTGGCGCACTTCCAGCCCGGCCGGCAGCTCGGCGTCGAAGAAATACGTCGTATCCGCTTCGCGGTCTTCATCGAGTTGGATGACCAGCGCGCTGATGCCGTGCTCGCCCACCTCTTCCTGCAGCACGTTCGTGTCGTAGAGCGCCTGCTCCTGAATCGCGTCGCTGGCAAGAGTGATCCGCAGCAGACTGTTCTTCTCGACCACGTAGGCGTGCGTCAGTGGTCTCGTGTCTTGGCCGACGATGAACTTGCCGTTGGCTTTCCCCATCTCGGCAGTGAGCGGCGGAGTAGCGAGGAGAAAAAGCGCCGTGAAGATCAGTGCCTGCTTCATTTCTTCGCTCCCGCCGCTTCGAGCAGCGCGATGATCTCTTCCTGATCGCCCTTGCGGGCCAGTTTCAGCGGCGTCGTGCCGTCCTTCATCGCCGTGTTGACGTTCGCCTTCAATTCGATGAGCGTCTTCACGGACTCGATCTGCGCGCCGAGGATGGCGCTGATGAGGGCAGTCTGCCCGCCGCTCTTGGCGCCGTGATTCACGTCGGCGCCGCGCTTCACGAGAAAGCGAATCATCTCCGTGTTGCCGGTGCTCACGGCGAACGCCAGCGGCGTGAGCCCGCTAGCGCCGTCGTCGGGTTTCGCGCCGGCATCGAGTAGCAATGCGGCCACTTCCTGATTCCCCGCCGCCACTGCGGATGTGAATGCGTTGAAGTCGAAACTGTTGCGCGGCGTGACGTCCGCCTTGGCCGCGAGGAGCGCCTTGATGACCTCCGTGTGATCGCGCGTCACGGCATTCATGAGAGGCGTCTCTTTCGTATCGCCCGCGCGAGCGTTGACGTTCGCCCCCTTCGCGATCAGGTAGTGAACGATCGGAAGATCGCCGTCCCACGACGCTTTCAGCAGCGGCGTGATCGAGTGCTCGCCGTATTCGATCGGCGTCTCGACCGATGCCCCTTCGTCTTCGACGAGCGTCGTGACGGCATCCAGATCGCCGTCTTCGATGGCCACGGCAAACCTGGTTCCGGCGCTACGCTCTTCTGCAATGAGAGACAGCGAGAGGATGGAAAGAAAAAACAGGACGGCGATCGTTCGTCGCATGCGCGCGCTCCTTCGGGACCTGAATCGAGGCGCGAAGATAGCATCGGACGAACGCCGATCCTGTGCGGAGCGTCACTCGACGCCCCGGGCATGTGCCAACCGCTGCTAATGCGCGAGCAAGTCCGCCGGCACTTTGCCGCCGTTCTCGGCGAGCTTGCGCATCACTTCCTTGTGCAGCCACATGTTCATCTTCGCGGAGTCGCCCGTGTCGCCGGTGTAATGCAGGTCGGCGGCGAGCTCCTTGCGCGCGGAGAGGCTGCTGTCCATGCCGACCAGCTTCATCAGGTCGACGATGGAGTGCTTCCAGTCGAGCTTTTCCTTGCTTGCGGCCGCCATCTTCTCGAGCACCGCGGCGATGTCGACGTGCTGAGCAGCAGTCGAAGCACCCGGCACGACTGCGCTCACGGGGACGCCCTGACGTCTCGCGGCTTCGACGCGCGATTCGCCGCTGCTTTGCCCAGGTTTGAATGCGTCCGGAGGTGCCTCGGCTACCGCGCCGGCGCGAAAGATCTTCTGCATCAACGTTCCAAAGAGTCCCATTGTTTTTCTTCTCCGCCGGCCAGCAATGCAGGAACGACACCACGGCGGAGTAACGGAACCGCCGGCACATCGAGCGCCGGCGGTTCCGCATGGAAAATCAATGGTGCGAGTACGGAGTCTGAATCGGGGTGACCTGGACCACCGTCATCATGCCGCGGTCTTCGTGCGCCAGGATGTGGCAATGCAGCACGTAGTGGCCCGCGAAGTCGACGAAGCGGCTGCGCATCTTGAAGTAACCGGGGATCTTCACGTTCGTGCCGAAGATGTGGCCGGAAGGAATCGGGAAGACGTCCCACCAGATCCGCTCCGCGACCGGCACCGTCGTGCTGCACGGCTTCCAGGTGTTCGGATCGGCGGGATTGAGCACGCACTGTCCCGCGCGCGGATCGACCGGATCGATCGTGTATTGCGGCACCGCCGCGGTGTACGTAGCCGCGCTCACGCCGAGGGTCTTCACGTCGACGGTCAGCGACGTATCGCTGGCGATGGAGAGGATGATTCCCGGCGCCTCACCCACGATCCAGATGAAATCGCCAACGCGGAATGTCGTCGTGAATGACGTTCCGTTGCCGGTGACGGTCGACGGTCCTGCGTTGGCCACCGTCGTGACAGTGCCTGCGCCCGGCGAGGTCGAGACCACTGCATTCGGATCGAAGATCTCGGTGACCTGGAACGGGTTGATGTGGATGTGGAACGGATGCGAGATCTGATTGCCCGTCGCCGGCGGGTAGGTTTCGTTGACGATCTTCCACTCCTCGGCGCGATTCAGCTCGACCACCGCGCCGAGCTCACCATCGAACTTCTTGCCATCAATGGTGTGCTGGCTGGCCGGCGGCGGACCGGGAGGTATGGCCGTCGACGCGAACTTGAGGATCTTCGTGCCGGTGAACTCGGCGTCGGTGATGTCCGCGAGGAACGACGGGAACGCCGGCGCCTGCGCCTGCGGGATGAACTGCGTGCCCGGACCGGCCGTTGCGTCCATCGTCACCACGACCGTCACCAGAGTGAGCGCACCGGCAGCCGGTTTGGCCGGCGGACGATCGCTCGGATCGACCGTGTTGTAGACCAGCATGTCGTATTTGTTCGTGCCGCCCTTCACATACGCCGGCGCCTTCACCAGCAGGTCGGCGCGATTGCCGGGGTAGAGCTCGAACGGCTGGTTCGTACTGTTCCAGTAGTTGGCCGGTTTGAACTGCACGCCATCCTGCGCGAGCTGCTTCCACTGCAGGCCGTTCGTGGTTGGCGGAATGAAGTACATGCCGGCGCGAGCGGCGGTGTTGACGATGCGCCACATCTGGACCGAGTTGCCCCGCATCCTGATGATCGGACGCAGTTGCCCATTGACGGAGAAGTCGGGGCCGGGCCCGAGTCCCAGACCGACTGCCAGGCCGGGACCGGAACCGAGTTGCTGGACCACCATGACCTTCGTCGAGTCCGAGCGCGTGAAGCCGTCGCCATAGAATTTGTTGATGTCGTCGTCGTACTGGCCTTCGATGACGAAGACGCCGGTCATTCCGTTCATGACGTTGACGGTCGTCGATCCGTGTTTGTGGGCGTGATACCAATGCGTGCCGGGCGACTGCCCCATGATCAGCGGGCGGCTCGGGGCCTGCGCTTCATCCACCTCGGCTGAACCGGCGCCGTGCGTATGCGGCGTGCGTGCATCGGCTGTCGTCAGCGACGTCTGCGTCGCATCCCGATACTCGGGCAACTTGAAGCAATAGGGATAGGCGCCGATGTAGTACTGCGGCCAGTTCCCCTGCTCGCGCTGCTTCTTGTTGGACTTCGCCCATTCAGGCGCGTACTGCCCGAGGAGCGTCTGCTGCTCGTCGACCCACTCGATCGTCTCGGGCGGGAGATCGCTCCAGGTCCGCGGCCAGATCTTCGGGCCTGGATACTCTTTCAGCTCCTGCTCGCACTTGGCGAAAAACGCTGCGAACGGCTTCTGCACGCTGGCCGGAGCGATCACCGGATCGTTCGTTCCCGGCTGCCGCGGCGAAGGCCGGATCTGCAGGAAAACGTTGTCGCCGGTCGAGTTCGGGTTCGTGTGCGTACCGTGGTAATGCATGTTCGTGAAGACAGAGCCGGAGAAACAATCGGGAGCCTTGTCGCCGGTCGTGCCGGGATAGACCGACGTCTTGTCGCACCCGCGATCGGCATTCGGGAACTTGTTCGAATCGATCATGTTGAGGAACGTCAGCTCGACCATCTGCCCGACGCGTGCGCGCAGCGTCGGTCCGGGCATCGGGCTGAGGAGTTGCGAGGACGGCGGATTCCAGGTCGCGGGAGCTTCGCGGCGATACGCGCGCACCCACTGCGCGAAACAGTTCGGAGTACTGCCCGGTCCCGCCGACGGCACCGTCATCCTCACCTGCTCGGAGACGGTGTACAGATTGCCCCGCAGAACGCCATCCGCGTTCTGAATCTCCGGCACTTTCTGGAGCTCCGCGCCGGTGATGTTGGCCGGGCACGGAATCGTGTTCGACTGCGCCTGCGCCGCGAGCGGCATCAGCAGCAAAACCGTGGCGATGAAGAGGATTGATTGCGATTTCTGCACGTTCATTCTCGCTCTCCGTTTCAGGAAACCACGTCGATCTGGCCGTGCTCGTCCGTGTGAATCGAGCAGTAGTAATAGATCACCTGCGCCGTGTCGGGCGGAACGGGCGGAGTCACATCCGCCTGCTGCGGCACATAGCCCGGATACGACGACTGCCACGCCGGGATCGGCTCGGTGATCGCACTCTGCGGCTCGTACAGCTCGTTCGTCAGCCAGATATGGTGCTCGTCCGCGGTCTGGTTGTTCCACGACACGAGATCGCCAAGCTGCGCCTGCAACGGCCTGTCTTCCGGAGTGCCCGGCGGCGCATACACATCCGGAACGAACTGCGCATGCGGACTCCCCGCAACGATCGTGATGGACCAATTCTGTCCAGCCATAGCTTCCCCTCCATCCTTTCAAGAACTTCGAAGTCTGTCTGACGAACCCAGCAGAAGGAGTGTCCAGGAAAGACCGGGTCCCTACCCGGCCAACTAAATAGCAATCTGCACTTCGTTTTGAACGTTTGATGGAGGTTAGCACCAAGCTGCACCCCTTGCCTTGCTCTCCTTCGCATGAGTGGCCGCCATCGTGCAGTCCACGTCAGCACAGGTCCACACCGACCCATCACCTCCCGAGGCTATGAGGCAGCAGGTCTCTGTTCGCCGAACCGTGGAGCAGACGCAACAGGAAATCGGAGTATTCATGAAAACAGCAGGAGCAGCAGCAGTTCTCCTCGTATTCGCCGCGTGTGCGACGAGCGCACCCGATCGGGCGGCCAAGGCTGTGTCGTCTCTCGACGTCATGCAGCAGAACAGTGCGAAGGCGCGGGCGCAGATCGATACCGTGCTGTCGTCGCTCGACGCGCTTCTCAACGCCCCGCCGGACCGGCTTCGGGAAACGTACGACCGGTACAACAAAGACGTGAAGAAGATGAACGAGTACGCGGACGCGATCCGTGAGAACGATACGGACCTCAGGAAAAACGGCAACAGATATCTCGAGCAGTGGCAGCGCGACGCATCGAACGTCTCCGATCCTGAACTGCGCGCGCTTGCCGAGCAGCGCCGCAGCCAGATCACGCAGTCCAGCCAGAGCATGCGCTCGACGCTGACGTCGGCCGCCGGCAGTTTCGAAGCGTTCCTTCGCGACATCAACGACATCCAGAAAGTGATCGGCAACGACCTCACCCCCACTGGACAGGCGAACGTGAGACAGACGCAAGTCGTCCAGGCGGCGGGCATTGAAGGCGCGCGCGTCAAGATCGCCATCCATGACGCCGAGCAGGCCATCACCAGCCTTCGCTCGCAGATCACACCTTCGAGCTGACACCCCGGCGGTTGCAGACAGCGACGCATTGAGACGGTCGCTGTCTGCAAACGTGTCGTAGCCGGTATCCTGCGCGCTCCCATGGCGCTTACGGCAACGATCTACAACTTCGCCACACAACTCTCCGACATCGATCGCGGCGTTTACGAGACGCTCGATCTGCGCATGGCGCGGCAGCCGTCCGAGACGGTCGAGTACATGCTGATGCGGTTCCTGGCGTATTGCCTCGAGTACACCGAGGGGATCGCGTTCACGGAAGGGGTGGCGGCGGGCGACGAGCCGGCCGTGGTAATTCGCGATCTCACCGGACGCTTAACGGGCTGGATCGAAGTCGGCGCGCCGGATGCGGATCGGCTGCATCGCGGAAGCAAACTAGCGGAGCGAACGGCGGTCTATACGCACCGCCCGGTCCGTCTCGTCCTCGGCGAGCTGGCAGGGAAGAAGATCCATCGCGCGTCGGAGATCCCAATCTACGCGTTCGAGCCGTCGTTCGTGACCGAAGTAGCGGAAGCGCTCGACCGGCGTGTGGATGTTGCGTTGTCGATCACGGAGCGCGAGTTGTATCTCGACGTCGGCGGACGAACGTTCACGACGACCGTCGTTGAACACCGCCTCGGGTAACCGGGAGAACGCGTGCAGGCCGCGGGTTCTGTCGACCGCTACGCGGGCTCGACGAGATTGCGCCGGTTTCCCCCGGCTGGAAGCCGGGGGCTATTGCCTTTTGTCCGCTAACGCGGACTCTGGAGTTTGGACGCTTCCGCACGCCGTGGTGTACCGCGTTAGCGGTACGGAGACGGTAGCCGGGGGTCGCGCGCGTAGACGCGCTACCCCCGGAAAAAGGTGCGCATCCTCAAGTCGCACCACGTCAGTGGTGCGGAGAGATGTCTCGAAGCGTGCAGACGAGCGCTTCCTGCTCTGATCGTTTGCTTCGATTCTCCGCACCGGCTACGCGGTGCGACTTCAAATACGTTCTTGTCCGTGGGTAGCGCGTCTGCGCGCGCAACCCACGGCTA
>JALYJW010000079.1 GCA_030775085.1 Acidobacteriota bacterium
GTCGCAAAGGGGTGGCGAACTCCACCTTTGAGACTTTGCGACTTTGAGACTTTGCGACTCCCCCTCCCGCCCATGCTCTAATCCGCCCCAATGTGGGAAACCGTCATCGGCCTCGAAGTGCACGCCCGTCTGCTGACGCGGACCAAGATCTTCTGCGGTTGTTCGACCGCGTTCGGCGCGGCTCCGAATACGCAGGTCTGTCCGGTCTGTCTCGGCTATCCGGGTGCGCTTCCCGTGCTCAACCGGCAGGCCGTGGAGTTGGCCATTCGCATGGCTCTGGCCACCGGCTGTGAGGTTCATGCGCGGTCTGTGTTCGCACGGAAGAACTACTTCTATCCCGACCTTCCCAAGGGCTATCAGATCTCGCAATTCGACAAGCCGCTGGCCTCGCACGGCTCGCTGCAGGGCGTGCGCATCCTGCGCATCCACATGGAGGAAGACGCGGGCAAGTTGATGCACGAGAGCGATGCCTCGCTCGTGGATCTCAACCGCGCCGGCGTGCCGCTCATCGAGATCGTCAGCGAGCCCGACATCTCCAGCTCCGAGCAGGCTTCCGCCTATCTCACGCGTCTGCGCCAGATCCTGATGTACGCCGGAGTGTGCGACGGCAACATGGAAGAAGGCTCGATGCGGTGCGACGCGAACGTGTCGGTGCGCAGAACTGGTGAACCTCTGGGCACGCGCACCGAGATCAAGAATCTGAACTCGTTCCGCTTCCTGCGCAGCGCCATTGACTACGAAGTACGTCGCCAGATCGAAGTGCTGGAAAGCGGCGGAAAGATCGATCAGCAGACACGGCTCTTCGATCCCGCGGCCGGCGAGACGCGCGTCATGCGCTCGAAAGAAGAAGCGCATGACTATCGCTACTTCCCCGATCCCGATCTCTTCACGCTGGCCGTCGACGAAGCATGGGTCGAGGATGTTCGCTCCTCGCTGCCCGCCCTTCCGGAAGCGCGCATCGAGCGCTATCAGCGCGAGCACGGAATGAGCGTCGTCGATGCGGAAGTGATCGTAGCCTCGCGCGCGATTGCCGACTATTACGAAGCCACCGTGGAAGCCTCGGGCAACGCGCGCGCCGCCGGCAACTGGGTGCGCAACGATGTGTTGCGCGTACTGAACGAGCAGAAGATCGACGTCGACGCCTATCGCGTCACGCCGCAACTGCTGGCGCGCCTCATCCGTCTTCTCGACGCCGGCACGATCGGCGGCAAGGTGGCCAAGGAAGTGTTCGAAGAAATGTCCGCCACCGGCGAAGAGGCCGCCAGCATCGTCGAGCGCCGAGGTCTGGCGCAGGTGAGCGATCCCACGGCCATCCGTGAAGCGGCGTTGCGCGTATTACAGAACAACGCCGCCAGCGTGGAGCAGTTTCACGCCGGCAGCGAGAAGGTCTTCGGCTTCCTCGTCGGACAGTTGATGAAGGAAATGCGAGGCAAGGCCAGCGCCGCTCTGGCCAATGAAATTCTCCGTGAATTGCTGGTGCAGTGACTCGTTCGTTCGATTTGCGCGACCATCCTGAAGGAGCCTTGGGCAACCAGCGCTGCCGGCCGTGCCGGCTTCCTGATGTATGATCCGCCCGTTCTTCGGTCACGTAATCCTTTGTAGAACAAAAGACTTAGGAGGTCTTCCTTTGCGATCCCTCAGATTGACTCTCACCCTCTCCCTGGCGTGCCTGCTGGCCACGCCGGCGTTCGGCTCCGGCTTCCTCATTCCCGAGCAGGGCGCGAAGGCCAGCGCGATGGCCGGCGCATTCGCCGCCACCGCCGACGATCCGAGCGCGATCTTCTACAACCCCGCCGGTCTCGCGCAGCAGCGTCACATGGCCGCTTACGCGGGCACGACGCTCATCAACTTCACCAACGAGTTCACCGGCGACTTCAACTCGCCTGTCGCCGCCGGCGAAGAGGCCAAGTACAACCGCCACACGTTCAACATCCCGAACATGTACGCCATCATGCCGATCGGTGACAACATCACCGTGGGCGTGGGCGTCTTCGCCGCATTCGGACTGCGCACCGACTGGGCCGATCCGTTCGCCGGTCGCTACATCTCGAAGGATGCCGACCTCAAGACCACCTCGGTCAATCCGGCCATCGCCTGGCAGACCAGCAACGGCCGCCTGGCCATCGGCGGCGGCGTCGAGTACCGTCGCGCGCGCGTCATCCTCAACGCCAACCGCCTGGCGCTCAATCCGTTCGACGGCCGCGTCTATGACGTCGCCAACACGCGTCTGGTCAGCGAATACGGTGATGACATCGGCTTCAACGCCGGCATCCTCTTCAAGGCCACCGATCGTTTCCGCATCGGTGCTTCGTATCGCTCCGCCATGGACATCGATCTCGAAGGCGACGCCGAGATCACGCAGATCCTGACCGGCAATGCGCAGTTCGACGCCGTCGTGCGCGCGGGGTTGCCACCCAACCAGCCGATCAACACCACCGTTCCCTTCCCGTCGATCGCCACGATCGCCGTCGCCTTCAGCCCGAATGAAAACTGGGATCTCGAGCTGGACGTGATCAAAACGGGATGGGATCGTTTCAAAGCGCTCGACGTGAACTTCGAGACCACGCCCGCGGCGAGCTTCGTCCGCGAGCAGAACTGGGAAGACTCGAACTCCTACCGTTTCGGCGTGAATCACAACGCCACCGAGCATTGGGATGTCCGCTTCGGTTTCGTCTATGACGAGAACCCGCAGCCGATCGAAGCCGTGAGCCCGCTGCTGCCGGATTCCGACCGCCTCGGCGGCAGCCTCGGCGCCGGATTCCACGCCGGACCGTTCACGGTCGACGGCTCGCTGCTCGTGCTGCACTTTAAAGATCGAGACACGCAGGGACTCAACCCTGAAGGCTTCGACGGCGTGTACGAGACGGATGCGCTCCTCTGGAGCGTGAATCTCGGATACCGGTTCTAACAGGAGACCCAAACCATGAAGAGATACTTGCAATCCGCAGCCACACTTCTTCTCGTCGCAGTGATCGCCGTTCCCGTGTTCGCCGCGCGCGGCTCGGCGGACTTCACCCGCTTCGTGGCACTCGGCGACAGCTACGGCGCCGGATTCCAGAGCGGCTCGCTCAACCAGAACCATCAGCAGTGGAGTTGGCCCGCGGTCGTCGCCAAACAGGCCGGCCTTCGTCTTTGCACGCCTGCCGACTCGGCCACCGCCCACTGCTTCGCGCAGCCGCTGGTGTCGTTTCCCGGCATTGCCAACGAGCTGATCCTGCAGAGCATCGCGCCCAGTGCAGTCATCACGGCCGCGCCCGGACAGGGACAGCCGCTCATGCTGAATTTCGCTCGCCCCTACAACAACCTCGCCGTCCCGGGTGCCACTGTCGGCGCGCTCCTCGCCGTCAGGGGCAACGAGCCGCCAAGCGCAAACGAGCCGACGGTCGTCTCGTTCGGCCGTTTCATCCTGCGCGGCCTGGGAAGCCAGGTGGAGCAGGCCGTTGCCCAGCACCCGACATTCATTGCGCTCTGGATCGGTGGCAACGACTACCTGAATACGATCTTCAGCGGCGACCCAGCCACGCTGACGCCGGCCGCCGACTTCAAAGTGCGCTATGAGGCGGTGCTCGATTCCCTCATCGTCGGCGCTCCGAACGCCGGCATGGTCGTCGGCAACCTGCCAACGGGCGTCGTACCCTATCTGCGGCTCATCCCTCCGTTTGTCGTCAACCCGAGCACGGGCCAGCCGTTGCTGGTCGATCCAAACACCGGCATTCCGTCCGCCACCGGCGTGCCGCTTTTCTACCTCGCCAAGACCGGACAGAAGGATGCGCAGGGCAACGACATCGTCGCGCCAATCGCTCCAACGACGCTCGTGCCGCTCGGTACGCGTGAGAAGCTGGCGCAGGGCTACGGCCTCCCGCCGCTCTTCAAAAACTTCCCGCCCTTCAACTCGCTCCCACACACAGGAGAGCCGCTCCTGCCGGGCGACGTCATCACCGTCGAGGAGTATGCCGCCGTCGTCGCCCGCGTGGCCGAGTACAACGCCATCATCAACGCCGCTGCGAGCGCGCGTCAGATCCCCGTCGCCGACGTGGCCGGCCTCTTCAGCCGCGTCTTCTCGGCAACCGGTCACCAACTCGGACCGATCACCGTGACCGCTGCACCGGTCAGCGGCGGATTCTTCAACCTCGACTTCTTCCACCTCACGGACCTCGGTTACCTGCTGATGGGCAACGAATTCATCAAAGCCATCAACGCCGGCTACGACACCGAGATCCCGCTGGCTTCGATCGCCCAGCTCTACGCCAACAACGGCGCCTTCTTCGGCGACGGAACCCCCGACGCCTCGAACCTGACCTTCACCGGCAGCAACAACGGCATCACCGACGAAGCAGTCAGGCAGATCGTCACCATGTGGGCGCAGCCCACGGTGCGCAAGATCCGCCTGCGCGCCATTACGCACTGACGCATCGCAAAATTCGCGACAAAACGAAAGGCGGCCGCAAGGCCGCCTTTTGTGTTCTTCAGTCCCCTCTCCCCTTCGGGGAGAGGGTTAGGGTGAGGGGCGGCTCTCGCGCTACGTTACGTCCCTGCCGGACGTCCGCGCGGAGAAGGCTTGGAGATGTCGATCATCGCCATGCGCTCCTTCTCGTCGTACCAGCAGTGGAATCGTTTGATGCCCGGAACGTCGATGTCGTACGAGCGAAAGAAACTCGGTACGTGCAGCGACGTCGACTTGTCCGACTGCCGAATCTTCGCCGCGCCTTCTTCTTTTTTATCGAGCGGCTTGATGCCGATGATCTTCCGCTTCTTGTCGTAATACAGATTCGCGCTGCTCTTGCCACGCAGGCGGAGCATGTTCGCGACGGGAGATGGAAGGCGGATGAGGCGGGACTGGACGATCGTCGCCGAAGCGGGAAAGCGTTCGAACTCAGGCTGCGGTTCCCACTTTTCAAAAGGCATAAACCGACTCCTCACCCACACAGACCGCTTCGGTGTACGGATACGATCATAAAAACTCGGATTTTTTTGTCAACAATTAATCGCATGTGTTTCGCGAGCGGAAAACGTGAGCCGGGAAACGGATATTCTAAAAGCGTGCAATCGCTTCCAGAAACCGTACACTGGCGGGCGCCACAATTGGATGCGCATGAAAACGGCTAAGTCATTGATCGATAGACGCTTAGGACTAGCCATCGGCGCGGGCCTGCTGATCCGAACGATCCTGATTGCCGTTGCGTGGGCCCGTCGCGGGCCCTCTGGTTTTCTCGTTCCGGACTCTTTTAGTTATCTGAGATTAGGCAACAGGCTGCTCGCCGGGCGTGGCTTCATCGACCGCTGGGACCTTCCTGAAATGTTCCGCACCCCCGGATATCCGCTGCTCCTCTCCGTGGGATCTGCGATCGACCATCCGGTGCTTTTCGCGCTCGTGGTGCAGTCGCTGATGATGGTTGGAATCGTCGCGCTGACGTTCTCGATCGCACGCAGCCTCTTGCACGACGAGCGGCTGGCCGGAATCTGTGCGCTCGTCGTCGCTCTCGAGCCGACGATGCTGACATGGTCGATACGGGTGATGCCGGAGACGGCGTTGACCCTGTGCCTCGTGGCATTCGCTCATGCCGCGTTGCGTGTGCTCGAAAGCTCTCACTCGACGTGGGTCGTCACCTCCGCAGTGATGCTTTGCGCTGCTGCTTACGTGAAGCCGATCGCCTATCCGCTCGTCTTCATCATCTGCATCGCATCGCTCGCCCGTCCGCGCGCAGCCTTGCTTTTCGTTCTCACCTGCGCTGCGTTGCTGGCTCCATGGATCGTGCGGAATCATCGCGCGGGATACACCGGCTTCTCCACGCTGATGGCTCGCGCAGTCTATGTCTCCGCCGGCGCTTCAGTGGTCGCGCAGCGCGAGCATCGTCCGTACGAGGACGTGCGACAGGAACTGCTGCGGCGCGCCGACGTGCGCGGTCCAACCGCGGATCCGAAGAGCTACGCGCGTGAAGGTGTTTCGCTCGTCGCGACCGATCCGTTCGCGTACGCAAAGATCCACGTCAAAGGCATGCTGCGCACACTCTTCGATCCGGGAGCAACCGAGTATCTGCGCATGTTTGGTCTCTACTCCGAGGGCGGCAGCGCCATGATCGCAAGCGGTGGCGGGCGCAACACCGCCCGCAATTATCCAATCGCCTTCTGGAGCTCGATCGCGCTCGGCATCCTCCTCACGCCGCTCGTCGTCCTTCCATTCATTGGTGCATGCCGCTCCGTTGCGCATCGCTCCGCCACTGCGGCGTTTTTTCTTCTTGCGATCATCGCCGCCTATCTCGTTTTCGCCGGCGGCGGCGTACCGGGGAGGAGCCGCTTCCGCGTACCCGCCGTGCCGTTTCTCGTCGTGATGAGCGCAGTCGCGTTTGCGCGACGCAATCGCGTGTAGTGACTCGTTAGTTCCTTGCCATTATCTGTGGCTCGGAGAGGTCGGATGCAAGGCGGCGCGACGCAGGCGATGCGGTGTCATCGTTGAGGAGCGCCAACGCCGCAGACGGCTTATCCGCGTCGCAAAGAATGGTGAGGAACTAACGAGTCACTACACTAGACTGAATGAAATGATCACATTCACGATCGCCATCGGCCTGCTCGCCACATCGGTAGCGATTGTGGCCGCATATGCGGCGTGGCTCATGACGTCGCGGCGCCGCGTGATCGAACCGCACACGCCCGCTGAACAACCTCCGGTGCTGATCGTCGTCGCTGTTTACGACGAGGCCCCGCTCATCGAACGAAAGCTCGTCAATCTCGCCGCGCTCACCTATCCGTGGCGGCGCGTCGTGATCGTCGATGGAGGCTCGACCGACGGCACGATCGGCCGTGTCAGCCGCTGGATCGCATCGCATCCCGATTTCGCGCTGCTGGAAACACAACGTCGCAACAAGACCGCACAGCTCAACGACGCACTGGCCGCCCATCGCGAAGAGGCCTGGGTGCTCGTCACGGATGCCGATGCGCTCCTCGAGGCTGACACTCTCGAACGGTTGTTCGACATCGTCGCCTCCGATGACAGCGTGAGCGTCGTCGGTACGCGCGTTCGTCCGACGTCTGCGCATGCGCTGGAGTCGCTGCATTGGCACGCCACCGACTGGCTGCGTGCCCGTGAGCACGATCGCGGCTCGGCCGCAATCGTCGCTGCGCCGTGCTATCTCGCACGCCGCGAGCATCTCAACCTGCCACACGATGTCATCGCCGATGATGTTCACGTTGCCTGCAGCGCGATGATGGCCGGCCGGCGCGTCGGACAGTCGAGTGCAACGGTGCTGGAACTGCGCTCGCCAAGCAGTCTGCACGGACTCCTGAAACACAAATACCGCAAAGGCGACGCGTACCTGCGCGAGATCATGCGTTTTCTTCCGCTCGCCGGCCGCATGCCCGCGCCGATGCGCACGATCTTCCTCTGGCGTGCAGCGCTGTTGACGATCGTGCCGCTGCTCTCAACGATCGGCGGTACCGCGCTCGTGGCCGCGCTCGTGCTCACGTGGGGCATGCAAGGCGTGTTGCTGCTGCTCGCGCCGATGCTGCTGCTCTTCATCCCCGCGGCCCGCGGCGCTGCACTTGCGGTGGTCCTCGCTGCAGTTTCCGCCGCCGCACTTTTCACGTATCCGTTCTCCCGCCAGGCTGCTTCATTTCCGAAGATCCTCCAGCCTTCCGAATACCCACTCTCCGACGAGACCTGATGAAAAACTCCGACAAGATCCGCATCGGCACCAAGATCCTCATCGCCAAGGCAACCGGCCGTCCGCGCCCATTCTTCGTGCAGTACTCCCTGCTCAATGCCTGCAATGCGAAGTGCGTCTACTGCAACTGTCCCGAGCGCGAGGATCCTCGCGCATCACTCGAGATGCATCGCCACGCCCTCGCCGAGTTCGCCCGGCTCGGCGCCGTCCGCATCAAGTTCCTCGGCGGCGAGCCGCTGCTTCATCACGATCTCGCCGAGCTGGTCGGAATCGCCAAAGGCCACGGCATGCGCACCGCCATCGTCACCAACGGCTTCCTCGTCCCGCAACGCATGGACCTCATGAAGCAATTCGACGAGATCGTCATCTCGATCGACGGCAGCGAAACCGCACACGACGCCCAGCGCGGCCACGGCACATGGAAAAAAGTGATGGCCGCCATCGATGCCTGCGCGAACGCGAAGCTCGACTTCTTTCTCAGCGCCGTCGTCACGCGCGACACCGTCTCGGAAGTCGACTGGCTGATCGACACAGCCCGGCGTTACAAAGTCTCGGTCAACTTCCAGATCCCGCAGTTCAACCCGGAGATGTACGGACCGGGCGCGAAACAATGGATGCCGGAGCCCGACGACATCCGCAAACTCATCGGCAAAATCATCCACGCCAAAGAAGCCGGCGCGCCCGTCCTCTTCTCGTCTCGCTCGTATGGCCGCACGCTGCAATGGGAAGACTTCTCCCGCGAGCGTGACGAACGTCCCGGCGAAGCCTCACCCTGCACCGCCGGCAAATACTTTCTGCAGATGGAGCCCAACGGCGACATCTACCCATGCGTCCTGCAGATCGGCTCCTTCCAACCCAAAAACGCCTTCCGCGACGGCGTCGAGACCGCCTGGCGCCACGCCTCCTCCCATTCCTGCTTCGACTGCTACAACACCTGGCTCAACGAAAACCGCGGCATCTTCGACCTGCACCCGTCCATCCTGAAAAACTTCTGGTCGAACTATCTGCGGCCGCGGGCCTGAATCGGCGTCGAGGACAACCCGCCGCAACATCCGCCTGCAAGCGATTGGAAGCAGATCGACACCCAACGTGTTCCTGGGTGCGCTTCTCCCATCCAAAATCGACCGGAGTCCTCATGCGCGATGTTTTCGGCAGGCGTACCGCCCTGCTTCTGTCTCTGTTGACCACTCTTTCTCTCGGTCTGCCTGCCCGTTCCGTCGCAGCCGCGGAGATCCGTCGCGCCGCGGAGCCGGTGGCCGGCCGCTACGTGGTCGTGCTCTCGCCGATGACCGCAGACGTTTCCTCGGTCGCGACGCAGCTCGCGGACCAATACGGGGGGAAGGTGCTGGCAGTCTGGAAGCACGCCCTCAAGGGATTCTGGGTGGCCATGCCGCCGGCAAACGCGGAGCGATTGGCCGCGGACACGCGTGTGATGCGGATGGAAGAAGACGCGGTCATGCGCAAGTCCGGCGAAGGGGTCCAGTCTACGGGAAAGGACAACCCTCCCTATCAAGACCGCGAGAACTGGACCTGGCTCAATTCCACGGACCCGCTGTGGCATCTGACGCGGATCAGTCACCGCGAGCAGATTCCCGCCGTCATGGAGTACCGCTATCGCCATGATGGCTCCGGGGTCAAGCTGTATGTGGTGGACACCGGCGCGTGGACGAATCATCAGGAGTTCGTCGGCCAGAGCATCGATAGCGGCTACAACGCCGGGCAGTTCCCGACGAAACATGAGTACCTCGGTCGGTTCGTCCATCCGTCTCCCATCCGACCCGACACATCGCCTGCCACCAGCCCATGCGCCGTCGACAACGCTTTTCCCGATGATGGAAGAATTTCCCACGGCACCGCCTGTGCCGGAGTCGCAGTTGGCGAATGGACGGGAGTCGCTAAGGGCGCTACGCTCGTTCCGGTCATCGGGATTAGTTGCCTGGCGAGTAATAGTTCCGCCACGGCGGCCATCTACATCGGCGCGTTCGACTGGATTCTGGGGCAAATCACGGATGATCCCGGCGATCCCTCGGATCCATACCAAGACCCAGCGACCCAGCCGGCGGTCGTGAGCGCGAGTATTTTCCAGTTCACGGAAAACACGGCATCATGCCAACCCGGCAATCAGAACTGCCTCACCATGCCCGATCTGGACGTGCTCGAGGAAGTGGTGCACACGATCACGAAGCAGGGCGTGCCTGTGATCGTTTCCGCGAACAATCAAAATGGCGACGCCTGTAGGACGACCCCGGCCCGGCTCAGTGCCCGAGGCGGATTTACGATCGGGGCAGCAAGAGAGCGAACGCACGTCATTTCGGTCGGAGCCACCACCTGGGCAAGACCGGCCACGCCGACGTCGCCGGCGGTGCCCGGTGATTTACGGTGGATCAACCCGCTGACCGTCGCGCAAAGCGCGAACTTCGGGCAATGCGTGGACCTCTGGGCTCCCGGCGAAGACATCGCCGTGCCCGAGCCGCGGCGTGATCTACAAGTCTTCTTCACCGCCTCCTATCGGGCTCAGGCAGCGAGTGGGAGCTCCTTCTCCGCGCCGATGGTTGCCGGCGTGGTGGCGCGGATGATGGAAGAAGACCCCACGTTGTATGCCACGAAGACCGAGACCGCCGAGAAGGTGCGCAAACGGCTTCTCGCCAATGCCACCTCGATCGAGTCGGCGAATCTCGGTCCTGGCTCTCCGAACGGATTGCTGTTTCTCGGGTATGCAGGCACGTTCACCGAGGACATCACTCCCTCGAAGACCGTGCTTGCCGGTACGCCGGTCGTATTGCAGGCACCTCTGGTGGGAAGCGGTGATTTCAGCTATCAGTGGCTCGACCGCAACGGGGAGATCCCTGGTGGGACGAACGCTACCTACGAGATTCCGGCACCGACTGTCGCCACTCATGGAGCCGGCCAGGATTACTGGCTGAGAGCCACGCGAACCAAAACGCCCGGGGTGGGGACCTCCGTCATGAGTCACCCCATCCGGATTCGCGCCAGCACCGTCGTCATCACGGAACAGCCGGCCAGCTTCTGGCCGAAGACGGCAGCCGATCAAGCCGTACTGGCGGCAGGAGTCCAGTCCACCGAGCCGTACGCGGTCCAGTGGATGACGATGGACTCATATGACGAGCAGGCAACGGTGGCGTCGTTCCCCTCCCCCTCCGGTTCGACGACGGGCGTGGAAACGCTCCCTTCCCCTGTGCCGGGTGTTTATCGGCTGGCCATTCGTCCCGCCAGCTGTTCGGACCCTTCCTGCATTGTCTATTCCGAGACAGCGCGCGTTGCCAAGTGGGAGCCCGTCCCGGCACCGCAGTTGTCGATCGGACAGATTCCCGTCAACCCGGCAATTGAATACAAGATCGACGTGTACCGCGGTGCCGCCGGTTGTACTCCCACGACAGCCGTCGATGACACGTGCAAACTGAGGTCCGCGATCGCCGTATCCAATCACGATGTGGATTACAAAAATATGGGGATCAAATACAGCTGGGACTGGATCCCTGATTTCGGAACGGCCTGGCAGCCGTTGTTTTTCGTGCAGGCGTTCGTGTTTCCCAATGGCGGCGACGCCAGCAACGAACTCGCGTTTCACGATTCCGCAATCTGGCCGATCCGGCCCGGCACCTACTCGGTAAGACCCGGAAATGCCTGGACGAGCACCCAAAGCTCCGTTGTCCGGATCGCCTCATTCTGTTCGTTCGACTTCTACGGCCGGGCTATACCGAGTGACGACCTCTGGCTACCGTTCCAGGACCTCGAACAGAGGACTTTCGTGAACCCGGAGGGTGGTCTCTGCCTGGCAACCCAGCTCCGTGACCGGCTCATTCGAAGGCTCGACCTGAGCTCTCACTGGTCCTTGAACAGCCCGGCCTGTGGGGCGCCTCCCGTGGGAACCTTCAGTAGCATCCAGGTCCCTGCCGGCGCACCATCCGTCGTCACCTTTACTGCGCGCGATTCCGTCTCCGGTTGCGAGAGGACTCTGGATTTCAAGCTGACCAGCAACGGCACCCCACCAAAACGGTTGGTCCTGCTGGCCGGCGAATGCCAGCTCTCCCAGGCACCGGTGGTCCTCAAGAAGCAGAACGGGCAAGTCACGCTGCGCGCCGTGATCCAGCCCGGCGGTAATTTCACGCTGCCCGCCGACCTGGCCAGGGACTCGGTGTTCGTCTGGTCCAAGGATGGGAACATCGTTCAGGAGATGCTCGGAAGCGACGGCGGCGCGAAGTACACGCACACCGTCAATTATCTGGATCAAAAAGAAATCGTCCTGACCGTCCGGCCGCCGGGCATTGAGTACGCGCCGGCGACCATGATCATTCGCATCGCGCCGCTGAATGTGCCGTGCGTTCAATGCACCACATCCTGCCGGGTGCACTCGGTTCGCCACAATGGCGTCGCCAAGTCTTTCCATGCCTTCCAGCCCGGAGAAGCGGGCCTGCTCGGCGCCCCCGAGGAGAACCCGGCTTACACGTATGAATGGCATCGCCTGCCCGACGGCGGTACGGACGAGGTGATCGGGTCCACCGGTTCCATCAACGTCACCATGAGCGAGGCGGCCCGCTATTGGGTAGCCACCAACGGTGAGGACAGCGACCTGCTCACCACCGTTCCCGAATCCATGGCCTCGTCCGAAGTAACCATTACCCCGGACTATCAGGTCGTCACGACGGCCGATGCGGCCACCGTCCAGGTCGCCTTTGCGCTCGCGGATGCCAACACCCGCTATCAATGGCGCCGCGGCGGAACCTATGACCACGACACACCGGTGATCGGCACTGGGGCCTCGCTCACCCTGGCCGGCCTGCCCGACGACACGGTGGTGTGGTGCCTCGTCTTGCACACCGAGGAAAACGATCCGCTCACCGGCGACGATGACATCGTCGTCTCTCACTACAGCCCGTTCGCGACCATCATCGTGAACTGTTCTCCAGCCTTCGAAGGCTGGATCAGCGTCACGCCGCAGCGCGTGGCGCGCAACCAGGATGCGACGCTGCAACTGAGCACTTCCGGGGCGAAGTTGCCGTCATACAGTTGGTATCGCCGGATGCCCGACGACACGCTCGCCAACGCTGGTGCATCGGCGGTGCTGCGCACCACGGTCACCGAGCCGGCCACGCAGTTCGGCGCGATCGTCACCGACGTCTGCGGCAATTCGGCCGGTCTGCCGGAGAAGACTGTTTTTCTCTGCGTTCCCACGATCGACGAGCAACCGGTGGAGCACCAGATCGTCAAACAAGGTGACCCGGTCACGGTGAGCATCGCCGCCACGCCGGCGATCTCCGGACAGCCGCTCACGATCGCCTGGCATCGCAGCGGCAATTCGAATACTGTCCTTGGCAACGGCCCTTCGTTCTCGCCGGTCCTCACCGCGGGTACGACTGAGACGTATTACGCGATCGCCTCCGCTCCCTGCGCCGATTCCGCCAATGCCACCGTCTACTCCCATCAAGCCACCATCGAGGTCTGTGCGCCGCCGGTCATTACAGGGTTGTCCTCCGACACGAACATCACCCACCTCGAGTCCACCACGATCGTGGTCGTGGCCACCGGCAATGAGCTCACCTATCAATGGTACAAAGGCGTCAGCGGCGACACGGCCAACCCGCTGAACGGATGGACGGACGATTCCAACGAATTCACTCCGTCGCAGACCACCAGCTACTGGTGCCGCGTCACCAGCCGTGGTGTCTGCACCATCGACAGCGGAACGATCACGGTCCACGTCTGCAATCCGCCGTCGATTGTCGCGCAGCCGCAGAGCACGACGATTTTCGCGAACGGCACGGCCACTCTGTCGGTGACAGTCGACGACAACGACAACACCGATCCGCTCACCTATCAATGGCAGCGCCTGGCCGGCTTCGAGTGGCAGAACGTCGCCAATGCCACCTCCACCACGTTCACGACGCCATCGCTGACTACTGAAACAACCTATCGCCTCCAGATCGACGTCGGCGATTGCCATATCGCCAGTGAGCCGGCCACGGTCTCGATCTGTGCGCTTGCCGAGGTCATCCAGGCCAGTCCGGCGGAGACGCTCGTCACGGTCGGACAGTCGACCACCTTACAGCTCACCATCTCTTCGTACTACGCCCCCACCATCCATTGGTATGAAGGGGAGAGCGGCGTGAAAACGACGCCTGCCGGCAGCGGCGCGTCAATCGCGGTTTCGCCGCAGACCACGAAGAGCTATTGGGCGGAGATCGAGTCCGGTGGCTGTGTGTCGCGAACGACGAACTACACCGTGCGCGTCTGCAAGCCGTCGATCGTGTCGCAGCCGGCCGCGGCGTCGATCGCCTCCGGCCAGTCCGCGACGCTCTCCGTCGCCACCACGACACTCGCCGGTCAGACGTTCCAGTGGTACACCGGAACCGCCGGCAATACGGCTTCGCCCGTGCTCGGCCAGACGTCCGCCAACATAACCGTCAGTCCCACCACCACCACGTCTTATTGGGTGCGCGTGACCGGCACCTGTTCGACCTCGGTCGACAGCGTCGCCGCCACCGTGTCTGTCTGCAACCCGCCGGCGATCACAGCGCTGGCACCGAACCGATCCATCCAGCAGGGCAACTCCACCACGCTCGACGTCAGCGCCACGGGATCGACTCTGACTTACAAGTGGTATGTGGGAACGAGCGGCACGACCACCACTCCGGTGGCCAACGGCACGAATCCCTCCATCAGCGTCTCCCCAGGCGCCACCACCAGCTATTGGGTGCAGATCAAGAGCGCAGGCCTCTGCGTCACCAACTCCTCGACCATCACCGTCGACGTCTGCACGACGCCGGCGATCACCGCGCAGCCGCAGGCGCAGACCATCCGCACCGGTCAGTCGGCAACGCTGTCGGTCACGACGTCGGCGGTCGGTGCGACCTATCAGTGGTACCAGGGTGCGCCCGGCACGACGACCACTTCCCTCGGCACGACTGCGAGCATCAGCGTCAGTCCCGCCAATGACACCGCCTACTGGGTGCGCGTCACCCGTGGCGTCTGCAGCGTCGACAGTACCGGCGCCACGGTCACGGTCTGCAAGCTCACCGCGACTGTGGCCAACGTCAACGCCGCGAGCGGACAGAACGCCACGCTGACGGCGAGCGTCTCCAATGCTCGCAGCACACTGACTCACTGGTGGTATCGCGGTAATTCCGGTGACACGACGAACCTCGTCAATGCCGGCACCTTGCCGCAGATCACCGTTTCGCGCACGGCCAGCACGAACTACTGGGTGCGCGTGACAGACAACACATGCACCATCGACAGTGCCACCGCCACGCTGAACATCTGTGTGCCGACCATCACCGCACAGCCGCAGAGCCTCGTGGTCACCAGCGGCCAGACCACCACGCTTTCCGTCACCGCCACAGGGTCGCCGCTCACGTATCAGTGGTACATCGGCGATAGCGGCGTTACGACGAGTCCCATCGCCGGCGCCACGTCTTCTTCTTACACGACGCCGGCCATGAGCACATTGACGAAGTACTGGGTCCGCGTATCCGGCTGCGGCAATGTCAACAGCGCCGCCGCCACCGTCACGGTCTGCGTTCCGCCCAGCATCACCGCCACTCCGACGAAGAGCGGCGGCCAATATGCGACGAACACAGGAACGCTCGCCGTCACGGCCGCCGGCACCAGCCTGTCGTACCAGTGGTACAAGGGACAGCCCGGCGATACCACGCGTCCGATGAGCGGCGGCACCACCGCCACCCACTCGTTCACGCTGTCCGTCAGCGAGTATTACTGGGTACGCGTGACCGGCTCCTGCGGCTCGGTCGACAGCACGGCCGTTCTTTACAGCGTCACGCCGGCCATCACCACACAACCGCAGAACGCGTCCGTGCCGTCCGGTACGCGCGTGCCGCTCAACGTTACGGCCACGGGCAATTTCCTGACCTATCAGTGGTACCTCGGCACCGGCAGCAGTACGCCGATCTCCGGCGCCACCTCGGCCAGTTACCTCACCGCGCCCGTGACCGCCAACACCACCTATTGGGTGAAGGTATCGAGCGGCACGACGTCCGTGAATTCCTCACAGATCACCGCCACCATTTGTGCGGGCCCGAGCGTCTCCTTCACCAAGACCTCACAGGGCTCCCATTCGTGGAAGCTGACGATCAGCATCACTAATCCCGAGGATCTCGGCCTCGTGAAATACCAGTGGTACATGGGCACGCCGGGCGACGTCTCGCAGTCCACGGCGCAAGGCGGAATCACCTGGACGAATTACAAGTACGTGTACAACCTCACCGAATCGCAGACCTGGTGGGTGCGCGTCTGGTATGACGACGACTCCTGCTTCACCGACACAGGCGCACAGACGATCTACTGATGCAATCCAGCCTCGGGCCGGCACCCTTGCCGGCCCGTGAGGCCGCCGACGAGCGCGATCGTGGCGTCGAAGGTCTGGCGTTGCGTGGTGAAGAAGAACAGCATGACCACGGCGATTGCCGCAAAGAAAGGTACGCGAAAGCGATTCCAGGCGTCGCCGCCAGGTTCTGTTCGAGCTGCAGCGCGAGCGCGGACGTCGCGCATTGCGCGTTGCTCCTCCGAGACACCGCGGTCGAACCGGTACAACTCCTTCAGCTCCGCTCCGACATCGAAGAGGCGTTCGAGACCATCCACGCCGTGCTCCGGATCGACCGCCGCACCTGATCCGCCACCGTCGCCACCAGCCGCGCATTCCGATCGCGAAAGTACGAAGTCTTCCGCTCGAAAAACAGCGAGTAATAAAGCGCAAACCCACCCAGCGCAATCATCAGGAGCATCATCGGCCCGCGCATCCGCTCGAACAGCGACTGCCGCGATGGTGTCGTGATGGGAGTCTCGTTCATGGACGGTTCCTGGAGAGGTGGAGCGGAAACGTTACAGCGCTCATGACGAGCATCTGACGCACATTTCACGAATGGACGCGTGGGTCTCTGCTAATGTCCGTTCGGTCCAAAATTCAAGAGGTGCCCGTGATTCGCGCCGGGAGACCGCGCGGGTCATTCGAGAGAAGGAGAGCTCCGCATGAAGTTCAAGCGTTTCGTCATCGCCGCCGCCGTAGTTTTGATGAGCGTTCCCGCGTTCGCCGAAGACTATTCGTTCACCGTGACGAACAACACCGATACGAAGATCACGAAGATTCTCGTGTCCGAAGATGGTGAGGAATACGGCTTCTTCAAGATCGGCAATGGCATCGCCCCGGGGAAGACCATCAAGCTGGTGTGGGACTCGTCGACCGATGGCGAGAGCTGCGAGCAGTACTTCAAGGCGGTCTTCGCGAACGGCGAGGAGTCCGAGCCGCAGCAGTTCGACTTCTGCGAAGACGAGGTGGCCATCGAGTTCGAGTAGCACGTCCCGGCGAAAATGAAGCTGCCCGGAATCCGGGCAGCCTCAAAACAAGTCGGTGAGATGTTCGAAGCGCTGCATCGCGGCGACAGTGCGCGGCGAGATGGCGTTCAGAAAGTAGCTGAGCGCCTCGACGGTCGCCTCCGGAATCGCATAGCGCGTTACGAATCTCACCTCGACATCGCGATGCGGTCCCTCGGGCTGCTGGCCGAATAGATCGTCGACGGCGCTTTCGTTTGGATTGACGACGGTCGCGTGGATGCCGGCTTCCTCGAACGCCGCGGCAAAGAGATCTTTTCGATAGCCGTAGTGTGTGCAGGCCAGGCAAGCCACGATCGGCGCGCGGGTATCTTGCATTTTTTCGAGCGCAGCGCCGACCCATCTTCGGATTTCCGCGAGTGTCTTTGTCCCGTCCTGGTCTTCGGAAATCGTGTCGGCCAGTCCCGGACAGGCCTGACTGATGATCCGCGACGGCTCCACTCCCTGCTCGACAAGAAGCCGCGGATATGTCCCCGCGTCGATGGTCGTCTGCGTGCCGAAGATCATCGCCACACTATGTGGGTCCGCTTCGAGCGCTTGCAGCAAAAGACCGGCACCGGTTTCGACGATCCCCTTCACGGCGATCGGTGCGTTCGCGAAATACGGCGTATCCGGCAACAGCACTGACAACGTGTTGCATGCGACATAGATCGAGTCTGGTGCGAACCGTTCCGTCACGTTGCGAAGAAAGCGATCGAACGTGGCCAGCTTCTCCTCGCGCGTCGGCATGGAGTTGTAGCCGTAGTCATTCGCCGGCGCGGCGTTGGCGAACGTGAGCCGTACGGGCTCGCTGATTCCGTGCGTGCGGACGAAGCGTTCCGCATACGCAACTACCGAAAGACCGCCGACGCCCGAGTCGGTGATGAGGATGTGCATTGCTATTTCTCGAGCTCGAACCGGCCGGTCATCAGGTCGAGCAGGACCGGGACATGACGATCTTTCAGCGTATACAGCGATGCGTCTTCCAGCTCGAGCGTGACGAGATTCAGACCTCGCTCACTCGCCCAGGTCCCCATTGATCCCGGCGTCGGATAGCCGATCTCCGTCAGGAACGGGAGCGCGCAGCGATCGGCGAGATGCCGCCCGAGGTGCGATGCGCCGGAGTCATCGACGCATGCCAGAGCTGAATGCAGACTGACGACCGCGCGCGGACTCAGGCGCTCGAGAAGCGAAAGCAGCGCACGCGTCTCCGGCTCCGAGGCTGGCTCCGATCCCGGACTGAGCGCGATGTCGCGGGCATCGTTCGCGCGGCTCTTATAAAAGACAGGTTCGGGACGCCAGTTCGACGTCGGAAAGTTCCGATTGAGATCGACGCCCCGCGCGTTCCCGCGCGTTCCCCGCAGCATTCCATCCGGGTTCCCGCACAGAATCACCGCGGCCTGCAGATCGCCCGCTGGCAGACAACGAAGCGCTTCCGAAACCGCGACCGTGGTCTCCGATTCATCGCCATGAATCGCAGCGAGGATGACGATCTTCGAACTGCCCGATTCCGGCAGATAAACAGTCAACGGAACACCGTCGACCGAAGTGCCGTACACGGAGCTGGCGTGACGAATCACTCCGCGATCGTTGCGCTCCACGAGCCGCTGTTCATGATTCACTCGAAGCCTCCGCGCGCGTTCAGTCGATCCGTTCGAACGTCCGGTAGTGATCGCGCGTGTAGTACGTCTCGCCGCCATTCCCTCGCACAACCCGTCGCGCGCCGCGGTCCGGCGAGGCCGGCGTGACCACGGTGTACTCGCGGTAATACCCGGCGTCGTGTTGCGGCAGGCGCCGCTCGCGATTGGCGAACACCCCGCCGTCGTTCCGGTAGGGAAACGGCCCGCCGCGCGCGATCAGATCGAGCGTCTTCTCCAGCTCCGCGCGCTCTTCGGCATCGCGAACGACCTCGTCGACTTTCTGCGATTGCGCCGGCTTCTGGGCCTGCGTCGAGTTCTGCGATGGCGCCGCGTTCTCAGCACGGTCGCGCTGCAGGAACGCGCCGATGGCGATGGCCAGCAGCGCGGCGATCCAGATCAACGGATGCCGCCGCCGGCTCATCACCATACGAAGACCATCTCCATCTTCGCCGGATGCTCCTCGGCCGCCGCGAGCCACAGTTCCACCAGCGCCAGCGCCACATCCGGAGCCTCGCGCCAGAGCGTCTCCCCGTCATGCACCAGCAGCAGAGTGTCGCCGGCCAGTTCTCGCAGACACTCATCGAGCGCATCCCAGTTGTGGCCGAAATAGTCCGGCAACTCCAGCGCCTGCGCCAGTTTCGAGAACAACACATCGGCCGAAGTGATCGGACCGCGGGTCACGCCCGTCGGAGTCAGCTTCGCGGCATCCGTCGCAGTCGCGAAATGAATCGGCAGCATCACGCCGAAAGTATCACGGTCGCGATGGTTCTCCGTTCGCGTCCAGACCCGGCGACGATCTACAGCGCCGTTCCGCAGTATTTGCAATGCGTGGCGTCGTCGTCGTGCCCTTCGCGGCCGCAGGCGGGGCAGGACTGGCGGGAGTGGCCGCGCCCGCGGGCGGCGGTCAACTCCGAGGTCACGATGCCCGTGGGGACGGCGATGATGGCGTAGCCCAGGATCATCACCACCGAGGCCAGGAGTTTCCCCAGCGGCGTCTTTGGCGAGAGGTCGCCGTAGCCGACGGTGGTCAATGTCACGATGGCCCAGTACATCGAGGTGGGGATGTCGTGGAAGCCGTGTGCCGGTCCTTCGATCATGTACATGAGTGCGCCGATCAACACCACCAGAGTGATCACGGCAAAGAGGAACACGAAGATCTTGCGCCGGCTGGCCCGCAACGCCGACGTGATCACGCCGGCCTCGGTGAGGTATTCGGTCAGCTTGAGGATGCGAAAGACGCGCAGCAGGCGGAGGACCCGGACTGTGAGGAAAAACTGCGCACCCGGAACGAAGAGGGTCAGCCATGTCGGTGCGATGGCCAGAAGGTCGATCACGCCGAGGGCACTGCGCGCGTAGGCCAGCGGCCTGCGGACGGCGACGAGACGCAGGATGTATTCGGCGGTGAACAACAATGTGAAGGCCACCTCGGCCACGAACAGCTCGTGCCCCCAGCGCGCACTGATGGAGCCGATGCTCTCCAGGATCACCACCGCCACGCTGGCGAGAATGCAGACGATCAGGGCTGCGTCGAACGTTCGTCCCGCCCGCGTGTCCGCTTCGAAGATGACGGTGTGCAGCCGCTGCCGCCAGCCCGAGTTGTCGTAGGTCATAGGCGGCGTGTGGCTGCTTGCATAATGGAAAGCCTACATCAGCGCCCGAGCCCGCGTTAGAGGGCGACAGAGCTGCCACCCGCTAACGCGGGTTGGAGACGGGGGCGCTTGCGAACCCCCGGCTCGAAGCCGGGGGCTATTTTCTTTCGGCGTGCTACGCACGCGCGTTGCGAACTTTGCGTAAACAGGGATGACTGCGATCCGCGATCAGCTCATATTGCCCGCATGCGTAAGGTACTGATCCTCATCCTCATCGTGCTGGTCGTCGTGCCTACGACTCTGGCATGCACGACGTTCTGCATCGCGCGCAACGGCGAGGCTATCTTCGGCCGCAACTATGATTTCGAGATTGGTCAGGGATATGTGATGACCAATCGGCGCGGTCTGATGAAGACGTCGATGGCGGGCTCGCTCCGTTGGATGTCGAGATACGCGAGCGTCACGTTCAACCAATGGGGACGCGAGTTTCCGATGGACGGGATGAATGAGGCCGGGCTGGTGGTCGCGCTCATGTGGCTCGATGGCAGCGTCTATCCGCAGGACGAGCGGCCGCCGCTGCGCGTGCTGGAGTGGATCCAGTACAACCTCGACAACCACGCCACCGTCGCCGAGTTGTTGGCGCACATTGGTGAGACCAGAATCGCGGGGGGCACGCCGCTGCACTATCTCGTTGCCGACGCCAGCGGAGATGCGGCCACGATCGAATTTCTGAATGGAGAACTGGTCGTCCATCGCGGCGCATCGCTTCCATCCGCGGTGCTGGCCAATGACACCTATGCAAGCTCGCTCTCCCATCTGCACAAGTTCTCCGGTTTCGGAGGAACGCGGCCGGTGCCAAACAGCGCCAGCTCATTGGATCGCTTCGCGCGTGCATCGATGATGATCCGCGCCGGCGACGCCACAGTCGATCGCGCGTTCGCAATTCTGGCCAGCGTGGCGCAGCACGGGTCTACCCGCTGGAGCGTGGCCTATGACGCGACGCGCAAAGAGATCTCATGGATCAGCGATCGCAACGCGCGGAGACGCAGCCTTCGGATGGCCGCACTCCAACTCGACTGCGCGAGCGAAGCGAAAATGCTGGACGTCCACGCCGAGGTAGAAGGCGACGTCGCATCGCTCCTGGAGCCCTACTCGGCGCAACGCAATCGCGACCTGGTCCTGAGCTCCTACACCTCGACGTCATTCACGAAGAACACTCCGCTGCACTACGCCGAAGCGGAGGCCGCCCACACCGAAAAATTGGGCTGTCCGGGCCCTCGCCGCCGGACGACGCGAAAGTGATCCGGCGGACTCGGCCTGGCCCTGCCGGTCCGTCTGGCAATTCTACGAATCGGCTGTGAGCGCTCTTCTAAAATCGCGCACGGCCTGAGTGAGCGAGTCGCGGCCGAGCATCGACGCGAGAAGCCCCAGGTCGAGGTCGGGAAGGATGCGACTGCGTTGCGCTCGTTCGAATTCATCGCCAATGAGGACGTGGATCTCGATGACTCCTTTGCGCCAGATCCAGACTTCCTCGACGCCAAGCTTGCGGTAGACCTGCAACTTGTCGATGCTGCCTCGCGTCCATTCCACTTCGATCGCCAGGTGCGGGCGTTCGCGCGGCTCCGTCCCGAAGATGTAGCATTCATCCGCTTCAGCGCCCCGCGCCTTCTTCTTTTCCTTCAGCGTCCAGCTCCCGAAAGGAGTCATCTCGATGCCCCGGTCGATGCACCAGGTTTCGACAAGGTGTCCGATGAAGGACTTGATCTGCTCATGGTCTTTCGACGGACTCATGATCTCGACCTCCCCCTCCAGGTAGGTGATGCGCGGAACCGATTTGTCGCCGCGAATCTCGAGCAGTTGCTCATAGTGCTCCCAGGTCACATCATGAAAGATGATGATCTGATCCGCACTTAGCGTGTCGTCGTGTTCGCGAAGTACCGCCGCCCTTGACATGCTCGCAGTATATCGCCGCAGGGTTGAACGGCTTGCCGAGTCGCGATACGGAAGTACAGACCGCGTCATCGAAAGTACGCCCGATCCAACGCCCTGTACTGCACCGCTTCCGCGACGTGCGACGCGTCCACTTTCTCCGCTGCCGCCAGATCCGCGATCGTTCGCGCGACCTTGAGAATTCGATCATGCGCCCTCGCCGATAGGCCGAGGCGTTCGATGGCGGAGATGAGCAAGCGTCGCGATGGTGGGTCGAGCTCGCAGTTGCGGCGCATGTGGCGATGGGTCATTTCGGCGTTGCATTGGATGGTGGCGCGGCGGTAGCGGTCGCGTTGGATCTGGCGGGCGGCTTCGACTCTTTCACGAATCGAAGCGCTCGATTCGGCGGACTCCACGGAGGTGATTTCGTCGGTGGTGAGTGCGGCCACTTCGACCTGGAGGTCAATCCTGTCGAGCAACGGGCCGGAGATTTTGGCGAGGTAGCGGGCGATCTGGTGTTGGGTGCAGATGCATTGGCGGCGGGCGTGATTGAAGTAGCCGCACGGACAAGGATTGAGGGCTGCGGCCAATGTGAATCGTGCCGGATAGGCGACCGTTCGCGCGGCGCGGGCGATGGCGACGATGCCGTCTTCGATGGGCTGGCGGAGGACTTCGAGCGTTTCGCGGCGGAATTCGGGCAGCTCGTCGAGGAAGAGGACACCGTGGTGCGCGAGGCTGACTTCGCCGGGGCGTTGCACGGCGCCTCCGCCGGCCATGCCCGCGGTGGAGATGGTGTGATGCGGCGCGCGGAATGGGCGGCGCGCAAGAAGGCCGCTGCCAATCGGCAGGACGCCGGCGACGGAATGGATTTTCGTCGTGACGATGGCTTCGTCCTGGGTCATGCATGGAAGGATCGAGGCCAGACGCTTGGCGAGCATGGTTTTTCCCGATCCCGGCGGGCCGATCATCATGACGTTGTGGCCGCCCGACGCGGCCACTTCGAGCGCGCGTTTGGCCTGGACCTGTCCGCGCACATCGGAGAAATCGGCGGCCTCGATGATCGCGTCGCCGTTCGACGTGGAGACCGCCGACAGCAGCATGCGCTCGCCTCGCAGGTGCTGCAGCAGCATCGGCAGGTTCGGGACGCCGATGACTTTCACGCGCTCGACGGCGGCGGCTTCGTTGGCGTTCGGCGCGGGGACGATCAGCTCGCGGACGGCGCGGTCGTTCGCGAGCGCGGCGGAGACGGCCAGCGTGCCGCGGATCGCGATGAGTGTGCCGTCGAGGGAGAGCTCGCCGACGAAGAGGCGTCCGGCGACGTCCTGATCGCGCAGGACTTCCAACGCGATGAGGATGCCGAGGGCGATCGGCAGGTCGAAGCCGGAGCCTTCCTTGCGCACGTCGGCCGGCGCGAGGTTGACGGTGATGTGGCGGACGGGAAACGAGAAGCCGCAGTTGACGATCGCCGAGCGAACGCGCGCATAGGATTCGCGCACGGCGGAATCGGGCAGACCGACGAGCGAAAAGCCCGGCTGCTGCGCGTGCCGCGCGTCGACTTCGACATCGATGCGTACTGCTTCAATTCCGAGGGTAGCGGCGCTCCATACTTTTGCGAGCATGGTGGGTACGACCCCGCGGAAGTCCCAACCCGAGTGTCCCTCGGAGTTGGGCGGGAGTCAATGCGGTTTTCGCGAGGGGAGAGTGGAGTTTGGACATTCGCGGCCGCGTCAGCGGCGGCATCTTTTTAGCCCAACCCCGTCAGGGTTGGGTAAATGCATCGACCCATCGAGCCGCGGAGTGGCGACATCGGCGGTCCTTGTGACGCATTCGATGCCGCCGCTACGCGGCTCGAATGGAAAACACGAAGATCCCCACGCTGACGCGTGGGGCTACAACGATGTCGCCGCTCCGCGGCTTGCCCCCTCGCAATGCCTTATATTCATCATCATCGGCGGGAGGATGAGATGCGCATCGCGATTCCACATCACACGACGAAGGCTAACGCGCGGAGCAGGGTCGACGAGAAACTGAGCGGGCTTCTGAATCAGTTCGGCGGTCGAGCGGAGGATCTGCATCACGAATGGAGCGGCGACACGCTTTCCTTCCAGGGGAAGGCGAAGGGGTTTTCGATCTCGGGGACGGTGGAGATCACGGACGAGGAGATCATCGTGGACGGGAAGCTGCCGTTCATGGCCAAGCCGTTCGAGCCGAAGATCCGCGAGGCGGTGAAGCGGGAGGCCGACGAGATGTTTCGCACGGCCTGAAAATGACAAGGCCGGGCGTTGGCCCGGCCTTTCGTTGTTTTCAATCCACGTGGAGGATCTTTTTCAGTGCGTCGACGTTGGGGTCGACAAACAGGCGGCCATCGACTTCGACGGCGGGATCGGATCCCAGGTGGTGCGTGTATTTGTATTCCTCGGGCCGGACCATTTCGTGGGCCACGCGGAACTGCTCGAGAAAGCCTGCGATCAGGCTCGTCTTATGTTTCTGACTTCCGGGGAAGAACCTTACGGTCATTCGCCTCCCCTCCCTTCACGGTTTGTTGCACGATGGACGGATGTTTGCGAACCTTAGGCCCACTTCCGGCCGATGTCAAATAACGGCGGATACGAGCGCTTCCCGGTACTGGATCTCGTAGAGTTTCCGGTAGAGGCCGCCATGATCCATCAGCTCTTCGTGTGTGCCGCGCTCGCGGATCTCACCGTGGTGGAAGACGAGGATCGTGTCGGCGGAACGAATCGTAGAGAGTCGATGGGCGATGACGATGGAGGTGCGGCCCTGGAGCAGGGTCTGGATCGCTTCCTGGATCAGGAGCTCGGTCTCGGTGTCGATCGAGGACGTGGCTTCGTCGAGGATCAGCACCGGCGGGTCGAAGGCCAGCGCTCGCGCGAAGGCGAGGAGCTGTTTCTCCCCCACCGATAACCCGGCGCCGCGTTCCCGCACCTCGGCGGCATAGCCTTCCGGCAGGCGTGAAATGAAGCGGTCGGCCTGGACGCGCACGGCGGCGGTGTGGATCGTTTCCGTGTCGATGTCGGGATCGCCGAGGGAAATGTTGTCGGCGATGTTGCCGGTGAAGAGAAAGATGTCCTGCTGCACGATGGCGAACAGACGCCGCAGCGATTCCAGCGAGTAGCGGCGGATGTCGATGCCGTTGACGAGGATCTCGCCGCGTTGCGGCTCGTAGAATCGCAGCAGTAGCGACGTGATGGTGGTCTTGCCTGCGCCGGTGTGACCGACGAGCGCCACACGCTCTCCGCGCCCGACGCGGAACGAGACATTCTTCAGAACCCACTCGCGCTCGTGCGCTTCGTTTTCGACATAGGCAAACCAGACGTCGCGCAGCTCGAGCGACTCGAACTCACCCACTTCCAGCGTTCCCTTGTCCTCGATCGTCACCGGCGTGTCGAGCAATCGGAAAATGCGCTCACTGGCGGCCATCGCGGACTGCAGGATGTTGTATTTCTCGGACAGGTCCGAGATCGGCTGGTAGAAACGCTGCGAGTACTGGAAGAACGCCACCAGCGCGCCGACGGAGAGTGTTTCCTGGATGACCTTCCCGCCGCCGTACCAGACGATCAGCGCCACGCCGATGGTCTCGATCAGCTCGATCATCGGATAGAAGATCGAGTAGTAGTAGACGGAGTCGATGTTGGCGGTGCGGTGTTTGTGATTGAGATCGTCGAACTTCGCCGCCTCTTTCTCTTCGCGATTGAAGAGCTGCACGGTGGACATCCCGGAAATGTGCTCTTGTAAGAACGCATTAATCGCGGCGATGCGCGCGCGCACCTGGCGGTACGTGATGCGCGCACCGCGCCGGAACCAGATCGAGACCAGCACGATGAACGGCGTGATGGAGAAGAGCACGAGCGCGAGCTTCCAGTTCAGCCAGAACAGCACACCGACGATGCCAGCAAGCACGAAGATGTCGCCGAAGATGGCTACGAAGCCGGCCGTGAAGAGCTCGTTCAACGCATCGACGTCGGTGGTCACGCGCGTCATGAGGCGGCCGACGGGATTGCGGTCGAAGAACTGGATGTGCAGCCGCTGCAAATGTCCGAAGATCTGCTTGCGCAGGTCGTACATGATGTACTGGCCCATGAGGTTCATGAGGACCATCTGCGTGTAGAGCGCCGCGAATCCGCCCACGAGCGAAAAGAGGTAGAGACCGGCGGCGATCTGAATGCCGGTCATCGGATCGAGGACGATGTTGTTCGCGGCCAGCCACTCGGCGATGCGTTGGCTCACGCCCAGCGGCTCCGCGCCGTGCATCGGCTTGACGAAGAGATCGATGGCCACGCCCGTGATGGCCGGTCCTGCGATCTCGAACATCGACGAGAGAATGACCAGGAACACCGATAACGACGCGCGTCCGCGGTACGGCCGCAGGTAGGAGAACAGCCGCCGCGTCAGATGCGCGTCGAAAGGCCGCACGCCTTCGTCTTCGTGTTTCTCGATCTCAGACATGGGATTGCCAGACTCCGCGCCGCAGCGCTTTGGAGTGCGGTGGCTTGCCGCCGCTTTCGGTAACGTGGCAGAAACAGCTCCGTTGCACGCTACGGAAA
>JALYJW010000080.1 GCA_030775085.1 Acidobacteriota bacterium
TCCCCATCCTGTCCGATCGCTTCGACCGGGCAGTTGTCCATCGCGTCCTTGCAGAGGGTTTCCTCCTCGGGCGTCTCCGGCTGTTTGAAGACGAAGGAAAAGCACTCCTCGTCGTTGCGCGTGAAGTTGGCGGGCGCGGTTTCGCGGCAGAGGTCGCAGTCGATGCATTGCGTATCGACGTAGTAGCGACCTTGCTGTTGTCCGGGGACTTTGTCTTGGGGATCGGCCATTTTTCTTCGAGGCGAGCGGATTCTATGCAAATCGGCGTCAGCCGCAACCGGCGTGAGCCGCAATAAGGAGGTTTCATGAAAAGATTTCTTTCGAGCCTGATCATCATCGCGTGTGCGACCGGAGCCGTCGCGCAGACACCGTCCATCCCGATCCCGCCGCCGTGGGAGAGCATCAGCGTGAGCGGAACCGGCCGCTCCAGCGTCACGCCGGACCGTTTCTCGTTCAACGTGGGCGTGCAGACCGTCGGCAACACGGTCGATGATGCCGTATCGCAGAACAACAAGCGCGTGGCCGCGGTTCTAGCAGCGCTCAAGGGCGCCGGCGCGCAGGAGAAGGACCTCCAGACGTCCAACTTCAACATCTGGCCGCAGCAGGATTACAAGGAAGGCAACCTGCCGCGCATCCTCGGCTATCAGGTGACGAACAGCGTCACGGTCCGCAGCACGAAGGTGGCTGATGCCGGCCGTCTCCTCGGCGTGGCCATCGGTGCCGGCGTGAACACGGCTTCGGGCATCAACTTCGAAGTCGCCGATCCTGCGCGCGGACGCGATCAGGGCCTGAACGCTGCGTTTGACGACGCCAAGGCGAAAGCGACGCTGCTGGCGAAGGCCGCGGGACGGACGCTCGGCCGCGTTCTCACCATGAGCGAAGGAACCTTCTCGGCCCCGCCACAGCCTTACCCGGCGCAACGCATGGCCATGGCCATGGAAGCGCGCGCGGACGTGCCGATCGAATCGGGAACGCAGGAGCAGACGTACACGGTGTCGGTTACGTTCGAGTTGCGTTGAAGTTCTGCTCGGCTTGTTTCCGTCCTTCCTGCTCTGCTCGTTCCACCAATTCTGGGCACCGTCATTGCTATTAATAAGTGTTGGAGGCTACATGGAAAATCGCGATAAAGACACGAGCAACAACGCCGAGTTCAGCCAGAAAGACGGAGGAAGCATGCGCAACCGTGACGACAAAGGAAAGACGGAGATGGACCGCACCAGTGACAGCGAAGTCAACGAAACCACACGCCGTCCGGACAGCAGCTACGACTCTTCGACCGGCCGTTCGGGCTCGGGCGACAAGAGCAGCGACTCCGATCGCATGCGCGACGAGCAGATCTCGCGCGACGACCTCGACAATCGCGGCAAATCCGGTTCGATGGGCAACCCGCCCAAGGACCAGGACGTCTAGACCAACACCAGTGCTTCACTTGCTGAGAAAAAGGGCTGCGCGACGCGCGGCCCTTTTTCTTTTATGATCGCGCCTTCCAATGACCGAGATCACGATTGCAGCCGCAACGGCCGCCGACCTGGAGGCGATCAAAGAGCTCCTGATCGCCAGCGGCCTGCCGACCGCGGGCGTCGACGATCACTGGAAGACGTTCATCGTGGCGCGCGACGGAACGAATGTCGTTGCGTGCGGGGGTGCCGAGGCCTATCAGTTCGCGGCATTGATCCGCTCGGTGGCCGTGCGGCAGGAACATCGCAGTCACGGCCTCGGCCGACGCATCGTGCGACAACTGCTCGACAGACTGGCCTCGCGCGGCCTGCGCGAGTTCTACCTGCTGACCACTACCGCGGAAGCGTACTTTCGCAAACGGGGATTCAAGACCATCGACCGCGACGAAGTGCATCCGCAACTCCTCTCGTCGCGCGAGTTCCAGGACGCCTGCCCGGAAAGTGCGGTCTGCATGCGGCTGGTGATGCTTGCTTAGGCTCTGGGCTCTTAGGTGTTAGGTCTTAGGAAATGCGTTTGGAGCCTAAGACCTAAGACCTGATCCCCTAAGACCTGATTCAAGACCTCACATGAAAGTCTTCGACGCCCACATCCACGTTCAGCCCTGGCAGATGGTCAAGCCGGAAGTGCTGGCCATGATCGATGAGCCTTCGCACGCGAACGCGAAGGACGTGCTTTCTTCGCCGGACAATCTGCTGCGCTTTCTCGATGGCGAGGGAGTCGAGCGTGCGTGCTGCATCAACTATGTCTCGCCCGACGTAATGGGCTTCACGCGCGAGGTGAATGACTGGATCGCGGCGTTCACGCGCGAGCATCGCGATCGCCTCGTGGCCGTGGGCTCCGTGAATCCGCTGCACGAGATGGATGTGCGCGGCGAGATCCGGCGCGTGCTCGACCTCGGCATCGGCCTCATCAAGATCCACCCGCCGCATCAACTCTTCTCGCCGAATGCCTATCGCGGCGAGCTGTGGCAGCTCGCGGAGATCTACAAAGAGTGCGAAGAGCGCGGCATCCCGATCACGTTCCACACCGGCACGTCGATCTTTCCCCGCGCGCGCAACATCTTCGCCGACCCCATGCCGATCGATGACGTGGCCATCGACTTCCCGAATCTGCGCATCATCCTCGCGCACGCCGGTCGCCCGCTGTATGGCGAGACCGCGCTCTTCCTGGCGCGCCGCCACAAAAACGTCCACCTCGAGATCTCCGGCATCCCTCCCAAACACCTCCCACGCTACGTCCCGCGCCTTGCGTCGATCGCCGACAAAGTACTCTGGGGCACCGACTGGCCCTCGCCCGGAGTGGCGTCGATCCGCCGCAACGTGGAAGATTTTCGGGCGTTGGGGTTGGGGGAAGAGGTGGAGCAGAAGGTGTTGTGGGAAAACGCCACGCGGATGTTCGGCTGACGTTTCGCGTCGGCACGGCAGAGACACGTGCTGCTTGATGGAGATGCAGGTTGGTCACGTGCGTTTCATGGCGACGCGTGTATTCACCACAGAGTACACAGAGGCCACAGAGGGGATGCGGAGAAAGGCAATTTTTGAGTTGCTGATTCATTGCTTCCTCCGCATCCCCTCTGTGTTCTCTGTGCCCTCTGTGGTGAATACACGCATGCCGACGTGCGTGCCTTGTCCAATCTCGACACGCCTTGGTTAGGCGGGTTCATGCGAGCAACGAATCGACATCCACTCCCACGCGGCGCAGCGCCTCGAACGATCCAACATCCGACCAGTCGAAATCTCCACGCATCGTGGCCACGTGCGCCGATTTCTCCATGAGCGCGTAGTCGATGGAGATCGAGGGCATCGCGTCGTAGGTCGCGAGGCTGACGTTCGCAACGTCAGGCGCGTGCATCAGCAGCTCGCGCCGAAAGACATCCACCCGCCAGACGAACATGCTGGCGTTCCAGGCGTAGTTCCCGGCCCGCAGGAATTCCTCGGCATGTGCGCGGTCCGGTTTTTCCTTGAACGAACGGACGCGCATGACGTCGCTCTCCAGCGTCTCGCCGATCTCCAGATAGCCGTAGCCCGTGTTCGGCTCGGTCGGCTCGATTCCAATCGTGACCAGCTCATCGTGCGTTTCCGCGAACTGGTAGGCGCGATCGAGCACGCGCGCGAACTCCGGCTCGTCGCCGATGAAGTGATCGGAGGCGAGGAAGGAAACCGTACATGGGCCGATGCGCTCTTCGATTGCGAATGTGCAGAGAGCGATGGCCGGAGCGGTGTTGCGGCGGGCCGGTTCGGTGAGGACGTTCTCCGGCGGCATTTCCGGCAAGTGCTCGCGGCATTTGTCCGCGTATTGCTCGTTCGTCGAGACGTAGATCGCTTCCGGCTGCAGAAGCTGCGCTGCGCGCGCGAACGTCAACTGCAGCAGCGAACGTCCGTCGAAGAGTTTGAGAAATTGCTTCGGATTCTCGTCCGAGCTCAGAGGGCGGAGGCGCGTGCCCGCTCCGCCGGCCAGGATCACGCAGGCGCGCTTCATTCCGATTTTCTTCCGACGGCGATGATGCTCAGTCCCGACGATGGCTCTTCGCCTTCCAGCGCCCGAAACAGCGGCACGAAGAAATCGAAGAGACGCGATTGCCCGCTCGGCAGCGCACGGCGTCCGGTCAGTTTGGCGTTGAACCACCAGGCCATGCGGGCGATGCGATTCTGAAAGCTGATGTGCTCGACCGCGAAGCCTGCCTGCTGCAGTTTGCCGGCGAGATCCTCTTTCTCGTAGCGCCGCAGATGTCCGATGGCGCGGTCCATCGTTCCGTAGAGCGATTTGCCGGCCGGAGCGAAGATGACGACGCGTCCGCCCGGGACCAGCAGTTCATGCACGCGTCGAAGCGCACCGATGTCGTCTTCGGTCTGCTCGAGAACGTTGATGCAAGCAACGGTGTCGAAGCGATAGTGCGCCAACGCGAGTACCGCATCCGATTCGAGATCGACGCGCTCGACGAAGATACCTGGGCGGCGGCGGAAGGAGTTCGTGAGGCGGTCGACGTAAGCCGTCTCGCGATCGCCGGCCACGATCAGCTCGCGGCCATACAGAAAGCGCGTCATCGTGCCGCTGCCCGCGCCCGCTTCGAGCACGCGCTGTCCGACGAAGGGTTGCAAACGCTCCCAGACCCAGCGGTTGTAGCGCTTCAGACGCGCGCGGCGGCGTAGCTCTTTGAACGTCGGCGGCTCGCTGGAGCCGTCGTCGAAGAGGCCGTAGCGGAAGATCGTCCAGAGGGCGTTGAAGCCATCTTTCCAGTTGATCTTCTTCCCTTCCCAGTAATCGCGGCCGTAGTACGAAATCGGGACTTCGAAGATGCGGTAGCCGCGCCGCGCCACTTTGGCCGTGATCTCCGGCTCGATGCCGAAGCGGTCCGAGCGCAACGGGATGGACTGAATGACCTCGCGGCGGAAGACTTTGTAGCAGGTCTCCATGTCGGTGAGGTCGAGGTTGGTAGTCATGTTGGAGAGAAACGTCAGGAAGGTGTTGCCCATGCGATGCCAGAAGAACATGACCCGCCGCGGATAGCCTTCAAAGCGCGAGCCGAAAACGACGTCGGCATGGCCGTCGACGATCGGCTGGATGAGCTTCGGATATTCGTCCGGGTCGTATTCGAGGTCCGCGTCCTGGATCAACACGATCTCTCCGCGCGCCTCGGCGATGCCGCGACGGATGGCCGCGCCCTTGCCCATGTTCACCGGCTGCAGGAAGTGCCGGATCTCCGGCCATTCGCCGGCCAACGCCGCCACGACCGCACGCGAGCCGTCGGTCGACTGATCGTCGACGACGATGATCTCCTTCTCGACCGGAACCTCGCGCACCCGCCGCAACAGCTCCGCCACAGTCGCCCGCTCGTTGTAGCAGGGGACGATGACGGAGAGGAGTGGAGGGCGCGCTTCGGTCATTCGCGCGCGCATTGTAGGAGATCGACCTACTTGCGCGTTCATCGTTCATCGTTCATCGTTCATCGTTCGATGCCGGCCGACGCTCACCAACACACCACCAACGAGCTTCTCCGCAAGTCCCTCCACATCGCCTTCGGCTTTGGCGCGTTTGCGTTGAAGTGGCTGTCGTGGGAAGTGGCGGCGCTCGTTTGCGTGGTGGCCATCGTTTCGAACTGGCTCGTGCTGCACCGGCTGGTGGGGCGCGGCGTGGCGCGTCACGAACGTGGCTATGACGCGGGGATCGTGCTTTATCCGGTGGCGGTGCTGCTGTTGATTCTCGTGTTCCGCCATCAGATGCACTACGCCGCCATCGGCTGGGCGCTGCTGGCGTTTGGCGATGGCGTGGCCACGCTGGCGGGGAAATCGATTCGCGGAGCGACGCTGCCGTGGAATCGTAACAAGACGTGGTCCGGTCTCCTGGCGTTCTGCGTGGCCGGCGGCGGGATGGGCATCGCCGTGGCGTACTGGCTCGATTACCGGGAACCGGTGGTCGTCCTCATCGCCGCGCTTGTGGCAGCGATCACGGAATCGCTCTTCCTCGGCATCGATGACAATCTGACGGTTCCCTTCGCCGCGTCCGTGGCGCTCGTGATCGCGGGTATCGATGTGATTCAGCCCTTCAGCGTCTGGCCGCACACGACGACGTGGCTGATCGTCAACGGCGCGTTGGCGATCACCGGTTACTTCACGCGCAGCGTTTCTTTTTCGGGTGCGATCGGCGGATGGGTTCTCGGCGCGATCCTCATCCTTGGCGCGGGCTGGCCGCTCTACGTCGCGCTGCTGGTGTTCTTCGTGATCGGCACCGCGGCCACGAAACTCGGCTACTCGCACAAAGCGAAGGCCGGGCTGGCGCAGGAGGGCGGCGGGCGGCGCGGATTCAGCCATGCGTTCTCGAACGTCGGGGTGGCCGCGATTTGCGCCATCGCCGTCTCGCGCCTCGCGCGCTCGATGCACACATCTCCGGTCGAGATCGAGTTGCTGCCGATGTTCATGGGCATCGCCGCGCTCGCTACCGCAGCGGCCGATACGACTGCTTCGGAGATCGGGCAACTGCTCGGGCGGCGCGCGTTCCTTCCACTGACCTTGCGGCGCGTCGCGGTCGGCACCGAGGGAGCGGTCTCGATCGAAGGAACGCTGGCCGGAGCGGCGGCCGGATTTCTTGTCGCGCTCGCCGGCGTTGCAGCCATCGCACAGTTGTTCGGAGAGCTGTTCCTGTTCTCGTGGGGTATGGTGCTGCTCCTGACGCTCTGCGCTTTCGCGGGGTCGTATCTCGAGAGCGTGGCGGGAAGTTGGAATCGGAAGCGCATAGTGCCGGTGCCGAACGGCGTCCTCAATTTCTGCAACACGGCGGCCGGCGCGCTATTGATGTACTTCGCATGGCAAATCAAATACTGAAAAAAATAGTCATCGTGGGCCGGCCGAACGTCGGCAAATCGACGTTGTTCAATCGGCTGGCCGGCAAGCGCCGGGCACTGACGCACGATCTGCCGGGCATGACCCGCGATCGTCTCTCCGACATCGTCGAGCTCGATGATGGCCGGAAATACGAGCTCACCGACACGGGTGGCCTCGAATACGGCGATTCGCCGATGTCGGCGTTTGCGGGAGAGATCAAGGATCAGGCGCAGCGCGCGTTGCGCGACGCTGATTTCATCATCTTCGTCGTCGACGGCGCAGCGGGCGTGCTCGCCGAGGATCGCGAGATCGCGCAGGAGTTGCGCGCTGAAGCGTCGAAGACCGTGTTGATCGTGAACAAGACCGATCGCAAGGACGCGGAGGCGGCGGCGCCGGAGTTCTGGGAGCTTGGCTTCGATCGGTTGATGCCGTTGTCGGCCGAGCACGGCCACGGGCTCGATGACCTCATCGACGCGATCTCCGAGATCGTGCCGGCGCAGGAAGAAGAGGAAGAAGAAGACGGCGCGCTGACTCCGATCCGCGTGGCCATCATCGGCCGGCCGAATGTCGGAAAGTCATCGCTGCTGAACAAGCTGACGCAGGACGAGCGTGCGGTGGTCTCGCCGATCTCCGGCACGACGCGCGACGCCATCGACTCCGAGATCGTGCGCAACGGCCGGCGCTACACGCTCATCGACACGGCCGGCATCCGGCGCAAAGGCAAGACACACGACGAAGCGGAGAAGCTGGCCGTGATCTCGGCGCGCAAAGCCATCGAGCGTTGCGAGATCGCGCTGGTCATGATCGACGCCACCGAGGGAGTCACGGCGCAGGACGCGACCGTGGCCGGGTATGCCGAGGAGGCGGGGAAGGCGGCCTTGATCCTCGTCAACAAATGGGACGTGGGCGCGCACGAACAGGACGACTACAAACGCTTCGAAGACAAAGCGCGCCAGATGCTGAAGTTCCTCTCCTACGCGCCGCTGCTCTTCATCTCCGCGAAGACCGGCCGCAACGTCGAGAAGGTCTTCCCGAAGATCGACGCCATCGTCGAAGGCTACCGGCGCAAGTTCCGCACGTCGGAGTTGAACACCGTGCTCGAACGGGCCGTCAGCGCCCATCAACCGGCCGCCGTGCGCGGCAAACCGCGGCGCTTCTACTACGTCACGCAGTTGAAATCCGCGCCGCCGACGTTCGCGCTGTTCTCGAACGTCGACGAGCCGATGCACTTCTCCTACAAGCGATACCTCGACAACCAATTCCGCGAAGCCTTCGAGCTGGTCGGCTGCCCGATCCACCTCATCATCCGCGCGCGGAAGGGGATGAAGAAAGAAGCGCGGCGGTGAGTTTTTCGTGGATGCACGAGGGAGACGATTTACCACAGAGACACAGAGGGGACGGAGGAGGACGGAGGAAGTCAAAATCGAATTCAGATGATCGATTGCCTTACTCCGTCCCCCTCCGTCCCCTCTGGGTCTCTGTGGTAAAAGCCCCGGTGGTAACCCCGTCGCAACCAACTTAGAATTCGCTCGCAGACCATTGTTGAAAGGCAACGATGAAACCACCCGAAGTCGTGACGCTTACGCCCGGTAAGCGCGTTCTTTTCCTGACCAAGGATCCCGACCTCATCCGCAGACAGCTCAGCGGCGAGCTCGATCTGCAGATGAAGGATCTGCGCGTCGAGGATCTGCTCGACGATATCAACACCGACGCCATGACTCCGGCCTGGGTCTGCTTCGACTACAAGCCGGAGGACATCGCGCGCAACGCTTACGCAGGTCTCATCGTCAACGGCGAGCGTCTCTTTCCGCCGGACGCGCTGCGCAACGGCAACTTCGAAGTCATCGTCTCGGGATACCGCAAAGGTGTCGGCAGTTCGCGCGAGACCGCCACGCAGTGCGAAGTGTTCAGCGGCATCAAACTGGCCATCGCCGTTTCGTTCGCGCCGATTCACGCCGGCAACAACGTCAATCAGGGATTGCTCATGGGCACGCACGAGATGCTGGAGCGCCTGCAGGCGGGGCAGAGTGTGGCGCTGCGCGAGTTTTACGATTCGTACGATCCGATCACGCAATTGATCATTCAGTGGGGCGGACTCTTCCCGTTTTCAAAAGCAGTAGCACGTGGCGACGTGCAGTTGCCAGTGCCGCACAACTCCCCGCGGCCGATGACGATGGGGGAGAAGATCCTGGCGCGGCACATGCGCGGCGTCGCCGACGATGAGCGTTATGTGAAGCCGGGCGATGCAGTGGTCGTCGACGTCGACGGCGGCTACACGCACGAGTTCACCACGGCGCAGGTGCATTACTTTCTGACGCAGGAGTACGGCCCCGATTACGCCATCTCCAATCCGCAGAAATTTGCCGTCTTCGAGGATCACCTCATCTACGCGGACGAGGTGACGAAGATGCTGCCCTTCATGGACAAGATTCAGACGTTGCGCGACATGCAGCGCAGCTATCAGCGCCACACGTCGTGCCGCGATTTTTCCGCCGTTTCTTTAGCAGGGGGGGGATACGTCTCTCCCGGCATCTGCCACGAGGTGGCGCGCGAGTACATCATCGATCCGGGCGATCTCATTCAAGCCACCGACAGCCACACCTGCATGGGCGGCGTGAACAATGCGCTGGCCTGGGGCGTCGGTGCGACGGAGTACGCGAACCTCGTGCATTCGGGATTCACGACGGTGGAGGTTTCGGAGTCGATCCGCTTCGAGCTCACCGGCGTGTTGCAGCCAAACGTCACGGCCAAGGATGTGATGCTGCACATCCTGCTGCACTACGCGAAACCGCAGCTGACGCTCGACCGGATCATGGAGTTCACAGGGCCCGGAGTGCGAGCGCTGTCGCTCGACGAGCGTGCCACGCTGGCGAACATGGCCACGGAATGCTCGGCGCGCACGGCCATCATCGAGGCCGACGAGAAGACGCTCGAGTGGATCGCGGCGATGCGTCCCGGCGTGGATATCGAATCGCTCCGCGCGCGGGTCGTCTCTCCCGATCCCGATGCCGAATATGCGGGCGGTGTGCACGTGATCGCGCTCGGAGAAATCCGGCCGATGGTGGCGCATCCCGGCGATCCCGATCACGGCGTTCCGTCGGACCCGACGAACGGCGCTCTCATCGACGACGTTGGCGAAGTGAAGATCGACATCGCCTACGCCGGCTCCTGCACCGCCGGCAAGATCGACGACTTTCTCTTCTACCATCAGGTGGCCAAGGAAGCGGTCGACGCCGGACTGCGCGTAGCCGGCGGAGTGAAGTTCTTCATCCAGTTCGGCTCGCAGGCGGTCGAGAAATTCGCGCGCGACAACGGCCTGCTCGACACATTCGAGCGAGCCGGCGCCACCGTCCTCAACCCCGGCTGCGGCGCCTGCATCGGCTGCGGCCCGGGCGTCTCCGAGACCGGCGACCAGGTCACCGTCAGCGCCATCAACCGCAACTACAAAGGCCGCTCCGGCCCGGGCAAACTCTGGCTCGCCTCGCCGCTGACGGTGGCCGCGAGCGCGTTCACCGGGACCATCACGGCGTATACGCCGGGGATGTTTGCGAAGGAGGGGTAGTTGGCGGGGTGTAGGGGCTATTCGATCTCGTTCCAGTCGATGGGCTCGACGATATCGCCGAGAATCTTGACGCCGCCGAGTTTTTCGAGGCCTTCCTGACGGCGTGCAATAGCATCTTCATCGAGCTGGACGATATCGCCAGGAGCTCGCCCGTGGAGATTGCGAAGTTCGTCCAGCGTCATCTCTGAATGCGGCATCGGAACCAATTTGGCGAGCGGTTTGCCATCGCGGACGATGACAATTTCCTCCCGTGTCATGGCTACCTCTTCGAGGAGATCGATCGGACGAGCCACAAACTCTGCGACCGATATTTCTTTTCGCATGATCCGGATCGTACCTCGGTGTGTCTGTTTCAGCCGCTTCTCAAGTGCGGAGATTTCAGGCGTACTCGAACGCGGCGACGTTTTGGAGTGCGGCAGCCGCAGCTGCCGCTTTTGTATGTTCGTTCGCAGCGAGTGGCATACGAAAGCGGTAGCTGCGGCTACCGCACTCCAAATGGTTCTACGCGCCGCTTCCGCGGCGCGCCGGCGCCATCACGCGTGCGAGGTCATCCGCGAATTTCAGTGCGTCTTTCGGCGTGAGTGTGGCGATCGTTACGCGGATGGCCGGCGCTGATGCGATCCGGTAGCGTTCTCCGGCTCTAACCGCCCAGCCCGCGGCGAGCAGTGCTTGCACGGTTGCGCTTTCTTCGGAGACGGGGATCCAGACGTTGAGGCCGGAGGCGCCGTGGGCGCGGATGCCGCGGGCGGCGAGGGCGCGCAGTAAGGCTTCGCGGCGTTCGGTGTAGACGCGGCCGGCGCGCGCGGGGATGCGGTCTTTCCACAGTGCGGCCACGAGGCGTTGGAGGATGTGGCTGACCCAGCGGATGCCGAGGGTTTGCCGGCCTTCGACGCGGGCATGCGTCCTGGCATCGGAGGCGAGGAGCGCGACGCGCAGGTCGGGGCCGAGGGATTTGGAGACGGAGCGCACGATCGCCCAGGCCGAACGCGTGCGATCGATGAGCGTCACGTAATCCGCGCCCGCGACGGCTCCGGCGTGGTCGTCTTCGATCAGCACGATCTCCGGTCGCGACGCGAGCACGTTGCGAAGCTCGCGCGTGCGTCGCGGGGTAAGCGCGGCTCCGGTGGGGTTTTGTGCGCGCGGCGTGACGACCAGAGCTTCGCAGGAGCGGATGACTTTCTTCAGCGCCGCGGGCAGCAGTCCTTGATCGTCCACGACCACAGGCACCGGCACGAGCGAGAGCGCGCTGAGGAGATCGAGGATGCCGGTGAACGACGGATCTTCGACGGCTACGCGATCGCCGGGCCGGAGGTGCTCGCGCAGCACGCGCTCGATGCCGTCGAGAGCACCGCTTACGACGGCCACGTGATCGGCGGGAATGCCATCCGCGCGAAACTGCTCGCGCGCCAGATCGAGCAGCCGCGGGTCGTTGAGCTCCTCGCCGTACAAACGCGCCACGGGACCGAGGCGGCGCAACGCTGCGTCGGCGTTGGGAAGCAGCGCGGGATCGGGATTTCCGTCTGAGAGATCGCGCATGCCGGCGGGGATGCTGATCTCGCGCGGGATGGCAATCGGCGGCGCCGGACGAACGCGCGTACCGCGACGTCCGTCGGAGGCCACCACGCCGCGATCCTGCAACAACCGGTACGCCGCAGCGATCGTGGCCGGACTCACTCCCAGTTGTGCCGCGGCACTGCGCACCGGCGGCAGGCGCGCGCCGGCGGGAAGCTTGCCGCTGGTCACCGCTCCTTCGACCGATGCGGCGATGTTGACGGAGGTGGACCCGCTGAGGTAGTTTTGTACTGCCATTGCCAATAGATTGTACTAGCACATATGATCGAATACAAACGCACACCAGATCTCGACATCGACATCGCGCACGATCTCTACGTTTCCTCGACCCTCGGCGAGCGCAGGCCGGTCGGCGACCGCGAGCGCTTCGCGGCCATGATCCGCAACGCCAACCTCACCATCACGGCATGGGACGGCGATCTGCTGGTCGGCATCTCGCGCTCGGTCACGGACTGGGTGTGGCTGACTTATCTCGCGGACCTGGCCGTGCGCGTCTCCCACCAGCGGCAGGGGATCGGGAAAGAGCTGATGCGCCGTACGCAGGAAGCAGCGCCGCAGGCCCGGCTGCTGCTCCTGGCTGCGCCGGCTGCGCGCGAGTACTACCCGCACGTCGGGTTCCAACACATGCCGCACGCCTGGTGGCTGCAGCCCGAGGAGAGGATCACGACATGACGGCAACACCTCCGACATCCGAACGAACGCGCGTCCGCCGCCTCTCGGAGCGCGGACACTACGAGACGGAAACGATCCACGCCATCCTCGACGAGGCGCTGATCTGTCATGTCGGATTCGTTGTCAACGCCCAGCCGGTGGTGATTCCGACGATTCACTGGCGGGACGGAGAGACGCTCTACTTTCACGGCTCCGCGGCCAGCCGCATGCTGCGCTCGCTGCGCGATGGCGTCGATGCGTGCGTCACGGTGACGCTGCTCGACGGCCTCGTGCTGGCGCGATCCGCGTTTCATCATTCGATGAACTACCGCTCGGTCGTCGTCTTCGGGAAAGCGCGTGAAGTTCCGGAAGACGAGAAGGTCCGCGTGCTCGATTCACTGGTCGAGCACGTCGTGCGTGGACGCTCGAAAGAAGTGCGCGCGCCGAATTTGAAGGAGTTGCGCCAGACGCTCGTGCTCGCGCTTCCGATCGACGAAGCCTCCGCCAAGATCCGCACCGGCGGTCCCGTCGACGATGAAGAAGACTACGCGCTGCCGGTGTGGGCGGGCGTGCTGCCGCTCACGCTCACGCCGGGAGAGCCAATCGCCGACAGCGGCGTGATGGCCGAGGTTCCGGACCACGTGAAGCAGTACCGGCGCTGACGCCAGGAGTCTGCGCGACAGAACGAGCCTCGAAGCGACCGCGCGTGCCCAAGGGCTATGCCAACCAGCGCCGCCGGCCGTGCCGGCTCAGGGATAGGCCGAATTTGAACAGCCTGGCCCGACTGATCCAGCTCCGGGTGGCCACGTCTTGCCGATCGTGTTGGAGATGCAGGTCGGCCGAGGACCGTCGGGAACGCCGAGCGTCTCCGGCATCCGGTCCGCCAGCTTGTAGTGCAGATAGAAGTCGTACAGATCGTCGTGGACTTCGGTGGCGCCGAGGTTCGACACCGTCATCTCCGCGCCCGCATGCAGGTGAAGCGTCTCCTGCTCTCCGGTGATGAACGAAGTCATGGTCACGATCGGGTCTCCGCTGGTTTCGGTCTGCAACAGCGCCAGAGCCGCGCCTAGTTGCGTGGCGCGGCCCTGCAACGTGCCGTGACGGATGTCGAAGATGCATGAGGCGAGCGTGGGATCGCCGTCATCGACCGATGCCTTCGACGGAGGGCCGACGTCGGGCGTAAGTTGCGCGAGCTTCGGAATGCATCGATGGAAAGAGTCGACCCGATCGACGTCGTCGCCTGTGGAGTTAATGTCCACTCGTACGCCGTTGAGCTGCCATTCGAGGATCTCTCCGTCCTCTCGCGGTCGGACCAGCGAACCAGTGCGGATGACGTCCTTCGCGGCGACGCGAAGAGTGGCAATGTGCGACCGGATCGTTCGGTCGCGGATGGCGGTGTCTTCGAGGCCATTGACGAGCACGACCCGATTCGTGAATTGAGGCTGCGTGTCGCTCCACCACACATGCGTGCAGACTCCGACGAAATAGACGCTGAGATCGATTCTCATGGTTCCTCCTGCTGTTCCTGACTGGGAATGCGATCCGTCAGCACGCTGACGGCAAACCACGGAGTGCGATTCGGAAGATGGTCCGACAGCGCGTCGATCTGCGCGCGGCGCACGGCCTCGGCGGCGTCGGCGCCCGCGGCGAGCTGTTGGTGGATCGCATAGAAAATGCGATGCGCGTCTTTGTCGCCGATGGCCGCGATCGTGCCGATGACATCGTCGGCGCCGGCAGCCAGAAATCCACCGCCGAGACTCAGCGCGAACGTCTGCGGAGACTCCGGACGGCGCAACGTCTCGCACGCGGCCAGCACGACGGTCGTGCCGGAAAGGAACCGCCGGCCTGCGATCCGCCTCCACGACAGCCATTCGCGCGCATCACCATGAGCTGCGGCGAAGCCGAGCATGGCCTCATCCGAACCTGTGCGGACCTGCGTATGTCCGGCGATGTGCAGCACGTCGGTCTGCGTGGCGCCGGTGGCGACGTCGGCGAAGGTCGTGCGCTCGATCGCGCGCGCGTAAAGCCCGCGCACGTCATCGAGCTCTTCGCGCACCTGCGGCAGTGCGGCCGAGCCGCCTTTTTCTCCCTCGGGGAGCGAGACCGTCATGAGCGAGCGTGCCGGCTCTCGCGGCGATGCGCTGCGCAGGACCAGAGCGCTGGGCGACAACGCCACCGGGAGTCGTTCGATCAGATGGCGCTTCGACTGCGAGTCGTACAGCGCACCGAATGGCACCGCGTCGAGCGCCGCGTCGGCGACCACGATCAGCCGCCGCGCCGGTGCGATCGAGCGCGACACCGGCCGGACGAGAACATCGAAGAGACGCGCCAGCGCATCGAGGTCGCCGTGCGTTGCGCGCGTGCCCAATTCCGCGAGCGCGGCCTGGGCGATCGGAGTGCGTGCGGCCATGAGCCCGTCCTCGGTGAGGCAGAACGCGATGACTTCGGCGGGTAACGTCACGAGCTCCAGTACCACCGTGCCGCTGTTGCGCAAGCGCGATTGCAGTTCCGCGAGTGTCATCGGCGTGGCTGCGCCGAGATGCGGACGAGCGCGCTCGGCATGGGCGAAGGCGCTGGCCGGATCGCCGCGCTGCAGCGAGAGCTGGATGGCTTCATGGATTAGCGCGCGGCCCGCATCGAAAACGCCGGTGCCGATCACGGTTCCGGAGTAGCGGATGCGATGGCGTTCCATCTCGGCGATGCCATCCTCGAGATCTGTTGCAGCTGCGTCGAGATCACCGAGTGCGCGTGCGGCACGCGCACGCAGCAGATACGACTCGGGGAGGAAGAACGCTTTTTCGCTGCGGCGATAGCCGTCGATGGCGCGCGTGAGCTGCACTCGCGCGGCGCGTGGATCCGGACGCAACAACGCGGCGCCGGCTGCGAATGCCGCGTCTTCGAGCGCACGCGTACGCAAAGCCGCATCCTGGATTTTGTGCGCAGCCTCCATCGCCTCGGCGGCCCGTCGTGTTGCCGTTGCATCATCGCCGAGCGCGGCGCTCAGTGCGGCTTCGCGCGCGAGCGCGTTGGTCAGCAACACATCGTTCTTCGCTTCGCGATCGACGGCCACTTCGAGCTCGAGCAGCGAGCGTGCGGCATCAAGGCGGCCGAAGCGCAGCGCGGTGCGAGCGGCGCTGCCGAGGCTCACCGCCAGAAAGTGATCGGGCCGTCCTTCCTCGCTTTGCAACTCGAACGATTGGATGCGCGCGTTCCACGAATCGTCGGGACGCCCGAGGCAGGCCAGCGTATCTGCGAGAAGCGAACGGATGAATCCGAGATGATTCCGCTCGTCGATGCGATCGAATGCGCTCTCCGCCGCACGCAACAATGGCAGCGCGCCATTCCAGTCGTCGTCGGTCATGAAGCAGAGCGACAGTTGCCAGCGCACCTGTGCGCCCAGCGCGATCAGTTCAGGATGTGCGTCGAGCTCGCCGAGCAACGATGTGAGCTGCGCGCGTGCTTCGCCGAGGTCGTTCTGATCGTAGCGGGTACACGCAGCGAAGTACCGCGCGAGATACGACATCGGACTTCCCGCCGATGCGAACAGCGTGGCCGCGCGGCGCAGATCCGGCTCCGCATCCGCGGGACGCTGACGGCTGTACGCAATGCGTGCCCGGCGATAGAGCGTGTGCGCCTCGGCGAGTGCGTTCCCTTGCTCGACCGTGGCTTGATCGATGGCGTGCGTTGCGCCGGCGACCATCGATTCGTGCGTGCTCTGCGCGAGTACCGCGCCGATTGCGCGTGCCACGGACAGCATCCGCGCGGCTTCTGTGGTGGCTTCTGCAGTGGCTCCGCGTTGCCGCGAGTCCGCCCATTTGCCGAGGAACTCGCCCTCGGCGTAGAGGCGGCTCATTTGCGGATGCCGCGCGACGATCTCGACGACGCGCCGCTGGTCGCCATTGACCGCTGCTCGTTCCAGCAGCGGAAGATCGCGTTGGAACTGCAACTGGCCGGTCGCGGAGGAGATGCGCTGCAAGTGCTCGCGTGCTTCGGCAGCCCATGAGGAAGAACCATCGACGGCGAGGTAGCGCTCCCACGCGTTGCGCGCTGCCTGCGTCACTCCCATGCGCTCGAGGATGAGCGCGCGATTGAACAGTGCTTCCGCGAAGTCGCCATCGATGCGCAGTGCGCGATCGGCAGCAGCCAGCGCCTCGGGATACAGCGACGCGCGTCCCGTATGCGATGCCGCAGCGTATTGCGCAGCGGCGAGATCGCTCCATGCCTTGGCGTCGTTCGGCGTGCGTTCCGCCGCGTGGCGAAGTCTTGCGATTGCGTCGAGCGGCCGCTCCGCCAGCAACAGAGCCACGCCCGCGGCATGCTGCGCGTCCGCAGTCTTCTCGGCATCGCCGCGTTCCATCAACTCGCCGGCGACGCCGGCCAGTTTCAGCCGCGCTGCATCGGCGGATGCATCGCCGGCGCGCTCGGTTCCACGCCACGGCGCCCATGGAAAACCTCCGGCGATGCGCGGCTCCACGATGCGAGCTGAACGCGGCGAGAGATCGATCAGCCGTTCCGTCGGCGAAGCGAGACTCTTGCGGATCGCGGGCAGCGCCAGCAGCACGATCAACGCTGCCGCGGCCATGGCTCCCAGCCAAAAGGGCCAGGCTTTGCGCGGCGCGTTGTCCGATGTCGTCTGCGCCGGCGAGGTCGTCTGTGCGGGATCGAGTGAAGCCGCGTGTGCGCTGGCGATCTTGACGATGCGCATGCACGACGGACAGGTCGTCACGTGATCGAGGACCGGCCGCAATTCCGCGCGGCTCAACTTTCCTTCGGCGAAAAGGGCCAGCGTTTCAGCGTCGATGTGTTCCGTCACCATGGACTCTCGGCCTGGGGGCCGTCCTCCTGATTGGACTGGCGGGCGTCCGTTTTTTCCTCGAGCTCGAAATCGAGCAGATCCACCGAGGTTTTCTGCAGCAGATCGGTGACCGCGCTCGCGTCGATGCCGGCGGCAGCGAGCGAGCTGCGGAAGCGCTCCAGCAGACCTTCGATGCGCCGGTAAAGCGGACGCTGCGGCAATCGCAGCATGCGCGAGATATCCGAGATCTTCATCGACTCGGCGAAGCGGAACTGCAACAGCGCGCGATCCTCGGAAGGGAGTGCGGCCAACAGATCGCGCACGATTGCATTCGTGCGCTCGGACAGTGGCCGCGTTTCATTGGCCATCGCGCGCGCGTCGGTGGCCTCGGAGGTGGAAATCGACGCGGCGGCCAGGTCGTCGAGCTGGGTGACCTGGGGACGCGAGGCGCGCTCGGGGATCTGGCGCAACATCGTCTCTATGTTTTCGCGTGTGAGTGTGCCATCGACCGTCTGCACGAGCGGCAGTGCTTCGTCGAGCGGGCGACGGTCGCGGCGGACGAGTGATTCGAGCAGCAGCGCCGCGGGACCGAGGCGCATGGCCTCGGCGGACGGACGCCAGCGTCCCATCGTGCGATTGCGGTCATCCTCGAGCAGGCGCTCGATCACGACAGTCAGGTAAGTCGAGAGCGCCGAGCGGCCCTGGTACCTCCGCAGGATCGCGTAGTCGTTCTCCACGAGCGCGAGATGCACGGAAGCGCCGAAGTCCTCGGCATCCGGACCGTAGCGCCGCGCGCGGCGGCATGCAGAGGCAACGATTCCGTCGATGACCTCGAGGTTTGCTTCGAGGAGATCCCGTGGCTCCATCGTTTTCGCTTTCGTTGGGAGAACGAAAGAAAGGATACCCGCGGCATTGGCGCGCATGGAAAAAAAAAGCGTCTGCCAGTCGAACCGTGTGTTGCAGCAATTCAGAACCGAGAAAAGAGAAAGGAAAAGAAAATGATCAACACATCGGAGTTTTCGGGTCTCACCGGCAGACAGGTCGCGGAACAGATCATCGACTCGCTGAAGCAGGACCTCGGCGTCGATCTTCTTCCCATCTTCGAGAACGACAACCGCAGCGCGAAACAGCGGCGTCATGAAGCGAGCGTGCGCCTGTTCGAAGCGCTGCTCGAGCGCGCCGAGAACGGCGCCGACCGCGAGGCATGGGTGACGCCGGACGAAGGCGAGGGGGAGGAACGTCAGTTCCTTCGGGCGTTCGCGGCGGGCGACGTGGATGTGGAGCCGAACCTCTCCATCATCGAAGAGAACGTCAAAGCCCTCAAGGCAATGCGCGGAAACCAGATCAAGGACTACCTCTATTCGTTGACGAAGCGCTTCGAGAACATGTCCAAGGCCACCACTCCGGGACAACTGGCCATCGAGATCATCGCCGGCGGCCTGGTGAGCGTGGGCATCGCCATGGCCAAACAGACCTACATCGCCTGGAAGGCCGGCAGCACGATGGCCGCGGCGCTGCGCACCGGCATCACCAAGCTGGGGATCAAGACCGCGATCGCTGTCGTGATCGTCGCGCTGGTGACGTTGCTGTGGTGGCTGTTCAAGGACAACCCGAAGAAGTTTCTCGGCCTGGTCATCAACGATACCGACTCGGTGCTCGTCGTCCACAACTGGCGCAAGGGCGTCGACGGCGACACGGGCGGCGATCTCTACATGGATCACGGGTCGATCCTCTCGTTCCCGCAGGACTACGAAGGCGGCATCCTCACGAAGGAGATCCAGATCGACAAGCGTTTCAAGTTCGAAGAGGGCGATCCGGAAAACGTCTGCTTCGGCGGAATCTTCTTCGCGGAAAAGAATTTCGGCGGCTACGGAGCCGAGGGAATGGCCATCTTCTCGGCGAAGGATGGCAGCGCGAGATTCGCGCACAGCTTTGCCTGTCCGTACAGCGAAGACAACGGCGTCAACGTCCGCGTGCTCAATGGGCAGACGCCCGACGTGAAGAAACTGTTCAAAGAGATGCACGGCGCGCGCAAAGTGAACGTCGAAACGTCCGAGCATGGTTACAAGCTCGTCAGCTCCGTCAACGACGCGCGCGGCGGCGTGACGGCCGGTATCACCTGCTTCAGCAAGATCTGATTCGTCCCACTGAACCTGCCACCGGAGCGGCGGGCGTTTAGTCCGCCGCTCCTGCTCTGTGAGGAGGAAACATCAATGAGCATCGATCAGGAAGTCGCCATCCTCGAAGGACGACAAATCGCGCTCCGGATTCTGGCGGATCTCCGCGAGGATCACGGCGTCGATCTGCTTCCGATCTTCGACGACCCGTCGTTGTCCACACAGCAGAAACTGCATCGCGCGTACACGCTGCTCCTCGGCGCCGTTTGCGCACGGGGCGGCTTTGGCGAACCGCCGAACCTGCCCGAAGGGGACGTCACCATCGAGCCGAACATCATCCTGACCGAGGAGCAGATGATGGAGGTCCGCAATCTCACGGGGCAGGCGGTGTTCCACTATTTGTCGAACCTCACCGAGCGCTTCAAGGCCATGAGCAAGGCCTCCGGCCCCGAATCGCTGGCGCGAATGATCGCGGAAGCGGGTTTCGCCAGCGTCAGCATTTCGATGGCGCGAGAGACCTTCGCGGCCATTCGCGGCGGGCAGGCTCTTACCGCCGCACTGCGAACCGGAATCACCCGCATCGGAATGAGCACGGCCATCGGCGCCGTGGTCCTGGTCCTGGCGGTGCTGGTCTATTGGTTCGCCAGCCTCAATCCGAAACGGATCCTCGGCATGATCATCAACGACACCGATTCTCCGCTGGTGGTGAACAACTGGCGAGCAGGCGTCCACTCTCCTGACCGCGGCGGCGACCTGTACATGGAGCGCGGCAAGATGGAGTCCTACATGCAGGACTACCAGGGAGGCGATCTCTCCAAACAGGTCCAGATCGACGCGCGGGTCTGGATCGAAGAGGAACGATTCTGCCCGGCCGGCCTCTTCTTCGCGGACAAGGACTTCGGCGTTTATGGAGCGGAGGGCGTGATGGTTCTGTCGGCGACGGACCGGATGTTCGAGCTCGCGCACATGTTCGCCGTGCCATACAACAAGGACAACGGGACCAACGTCGCCTTCGTGTACCGCCCGGACGTGAAGCGCCTGTTCGAGGAGCTCTACAGCCGGCGATCGGTGCGGGCCACCGCGGAGACGCATGGGTATTTCGCATTCAGCACCATCAACCATCACCGTGGCGGCGAGGTCGGTTGCATTGCGTATGTGGCGAAGGCGCGCAGGGAGGCCTGAGAACACGTGAATCGCGTTTCGGAGTGCGGGCTGCCGCACTCCGAATGAATCGCGTTACCGCGACCAGGGCGGAACGACGCCGTTCATGCGTGCGTAGGCGACGGACTGGCCGAGGTGCTCGTGGAGATGGCTGAGGACCGTCACGAGCACGCCGCGCTGCGTTGTTTGTGTACCGAGCATCTTCACCCGCTTCTCGAGGTCGCTGGCAGCATTCACGGCAGCGCGGAGGTGCTCGAACGAGCGTTTGAGCTCGGCGACGACGTCGGCTTTCTTCGTGATTTTCTTTTCCATGTCGCCATTCATCTTCGGCGGATTCTTGCCGAGGAACGTCGAGAGGAAATAGTTCCCGCCGACGACGTGCATGAACACCTCGCTGATGGATCGGACGTCGGGAGCCGGCCGCCAGCCGTACTTCTCGGGCGGGATCGACTCGGCGAGCTCGATCATCTTTTCCTGGACGTCGTCGAGATTCGTCAGGAACTCGGCGCGGAAGCCGCTCTCCTTCGCGACGGGCTGTGCTTTTGGAGCAGGCTTCGCGGCATTCTGCGCGCCTGCGAACGCAAGCGAGGGAACTGCGAGCGCGACGATGATCGAGCGAATGAGTTTCATCGGCATTGATTTTAGTCCGGCCGGCCCGTCTCAGTCGCGGCGGATGTTAGCGAGCAGTGAATGATCGGGCGCGAAGATGACGTTCTTCGGCCGCTTGGGGATCTTCTGCGTGATGCTCTGTTTCGACTGCGTATTGATCATGAACATGTAGCCCATGGTTCCGCCTTCGAACTCGATGCGGATGGGGATGACGGTCTTGAAATCTTCGGGGACATCGCGGCGGTCGACGTGGACGGTCAGGTTGTAGGTGCCTTCCGCCTGCGTCACCTCGTGGCGCCAGCGGTAGGACGGAATGTCGCCGCCGTAGATCCAGGAATCGAAGAACCAGCTCCAGTCGCCTGGCGCGTTGCGCTCCAGCACGCGCTGGAAATCCGCGGTGGAAGCGGCCTTGCCGTCGTACTCGTGAACGTAATCGCGCAGCACTTTCACGAACAGATCGTCGCTCTGCGTTTTGTAGAGCAGGAACATCCGCAGCATGTGCAGGACCATCGGCGCCTTGTGATACGTCTGGATCACGTAGCCCGCGGGGATTTCGGTGGTCGATGCGCGATAGCCATGGCCGATGGGGCCGACGCGGCCGCGGTTCGCGCCGCTGAACTCGATGAGCCACGGGCGGTTGAACTTCGAGAAACCGCCGGAGAGGTTCCCCTTCACGATCCCGTCGTAGGATTGGAGGATCTCTTCGAAGAAACCGGGACCGCCTTTGACGAACCCCTGCACGAACATCATGGCGGTGTACTCCGCCAGCGCCTCGCTCAGCCACTGATCGCGATAGCTCTGCCAACCCACCTTGTGGCCGAACCACTCGTGCGCCACTTCGTGCGCGCGGAACAATTCCGATGCGCCCGGATGCTCGGCGGTGAAGGTGTACTCGCTCATGTGCAGGAAGCCGTCGAAGGCCTGCCCATGTCCGGCGGCGATGTTCGTCACGTAAAAATCGCCGTCCGGAAGCTTGTCGGCCAGCATGTTCTGGAAGTACTGCATGCTGTTGGCGACGTCGGCGCCGACGTTGCGCACCTTGTTCGTGTTGCCGAACTGAAACTTGGGACCGAATGAATGGATGGTGGGGATGCCGGCCACTTCGAGCTTCACTTCCTGGAAATGTGTCGCAGTCGAGAAGGTGATCATCTTCGCGGGACGATCGATGATCCAGATGCTGGTCTCCGTCTTCTGGTCTTCGCGGCGGCTCTCCATGCGCCCCATCGCCCGCAGCTCATTCCTCTTGTGGACCGTGAGCTCGAGCCGGGCGGTGTGCCGCTGTTCGAACCCTTCCGCGAGAGTCGGATACCAGGCGCCGCCGGGCGCGTAGTTGGCGGTCTCGAAGATGTATTCGAAACGCACCTGCTGTTTTTCGCCCTGTTTCAGCGGCGCGGGGAGGATGACCACGATCGAGCCGTCATAGACCTTTCCGTCGATCTTCATGGCCCGCTTGCCGATGTGGTCGCGATAGATGACCAGCGGCTCGCCATCGGCGGAGAACGCTTTCAATTCGCGCGCGGTCGAGGCCAGCTCGAGCTCCAGCGCCCCGACGGACGGAGCGACACCGGCGAACGTTGCCGTGACGACGTACTCGCCGTCGAGCGTTCGCTGCCGGCTCTCGCCGGCGTCACCAAAGCGGCCGTGCCTGGTCAGGTCGGCTTTCACGTCGATGTGTTGGAGCGAGACCATGAAGCTCTGCCGCGTTCCCGGACGGCCGTCTTTCTGCCGGTCTTCCGGACGATCGAGGCTCACCCACGTTTCGGGCGTGCGCGGCCCGTAGCGGGTGATGGAGATCTCTTCCACGCTGGCGGCGTCGTAGTCATAGCGCAGCCAGTCGAAGTCCGCCGTGCGCATGTCCGCGATCACGCGTGGAGTGCCATTCGACAGAGCGGCCAGGATGCGTGCATCGGCGTCGTCACGCAGCTCGACGAGCCACGTCTCATGGCGCTTCACCGCCAGAGGGTTCGGAGTGTATGCGGCGGGGGAGGGGGCGGATGGAAAGAGGTCGAGGATGGCCTGGTCGGTCGTCCGGAGCACCAGCTGGGTGATGGGCTGGTCGAGCGCCGCCATCTCGTCTTTCCTGTCCTTCGCGAAGCGGCGCAGCTGCGCCAGCTCGAAGCGGTCCGGGATGTTCATCACGAAGCGGCCCTGACCCTCGAAGACGATCCCGGTTACGGTACCGTCGGCGAGAGGCTCCATGAAGCGCACGGTTCCGGACGTGAGCGTCCAGGTGGCCGTGTCGCGCGAGATCGTGACTCCGCCGGCCGGCAGTTGGACTGGTGTCGAGAATTGCCACTTCTGCATCCGCTCGTAGTCGACCTTCGAATCGATGGCCGCACCCGCAGGCAGCGACACCATTGCCAGCAGAACGACTGGCATGAACCATTGGCGCATCAGGATCTCCGTGAAAATGTTATTCGGACGCGCGCCGAGGTTAGCACACGGCTGATGTGGGATAGAATCCGCGGCTTTGGCGCCGGTTCCTCTGTCCCACTCTCCGCGCCTCACAGAAAACCGCAGGAGCTGACCGAATGGACTTCCGTCTCACCGACGAACAGTTGCAGATCCAGCAGATGGTCCGTGATTTCGCGGAGAGCGAGATCAAGCCCAACCTCTTCGAATGGGACGAGGCGCAGCACTTTCCGGTGGACACGTTCAAGCGTGCCGGCGCGCTGGGGATGCTCGGCGTCACCATGCCCGAGGAGTACGGCGGCGCGGGGCTGTCGTACGTCGACTACGTCAATGTGATCGAGGAGCTCGGCGTCGTCGACAGTGGTTTCGCCCTCAGCGTCGCCGCACACAATTCCCTCGGCAGCGGTCACATCTATCTGGCCGGCAACGAAGCGCAGAAAAAGAAGTGGCTCCCCAAGCTCACCTCCGGCGAATGGATCGGCGCGTGGGGACTGACCGAGCCGGGCTCCGGCAGCGACGCAGGCGGTCTGCGCACGACGGCGGTTCGCGACGGCAACGATTGGGTCCTCAACGGCACCAAGAACTTCATCACCAACGCCACCTACGCCGACATCTCCGTCGTTCTGGCCGTAAATGATCGCGAGGCCAAAAAGGGCGTCACGGCATTCGCCGTGGAGATGGACCGCAAAGGCATCCGCCCCGGCAAGAAAGAGAACAAGCTCGGCATGCGCGTCTCCGACACTGCCGAGCTGGTGATGGAGGATTGCCGCGTCCCGCACGAGAACGTTCTCGGCGAGGTTGGCTACGGATTCGTCGACGCCATGCGCGTGCTCGATGGCGGACGCATCTCCATCGGCGCGCTGGCCGTCGGCATCGCCCGCGGCGCCTACGAAGCCGCGCGAGACTATTCGAAACAGCGCCAGGCCTTCGGCAAACCAATCTCCGACTTCCAGGCCATCCAGTTCATGCTCGCCGACATGGCCACCGAGATCGAAGCCGCGCGCCTGCTGTGCCACCGCGCCGCGACCGTGAAGGATGCCGGCGAGAAAGTCACCCAGTTCTCCGCCATGGCCAAACTCTTCGCCTCCGAAGTGGCCGTGCGCGCCACCGAGAAAGGCGTACAGATCTTCGGCGGCTACGGCTTCGTCAAAGAGTTCCCCGCCGAAAAGTACTACCGCGACGTCAAGCTCTGCACGATCGGCGAAGGAACGTCCGAGATCCAACGCGTCGTCATCGCCCGCAACCTGCTCGCTGAGAAATGAGACGGGCAGCGCATCGTTTGGAGTGCGGCAGCCGCCGCTTTCGTATGTCACAGCGCTCTGCTCGACATACAAAAGCGGTAGCTGCGGCTACCGCACTCCAAAACGAGAACGTTCCAGCGCAATGACGGATCTCGCTGCCATCACGGCCGGTGTTGCGGCGGGCCGGTCGCGCGCGCTGGCGCAGGCCATCACGCTCGTCGAGTCGCATGATCGGGGTGCGGCGTGCCTTCTCGCCGAGCTCTATCCGAAGACCGGACGGGCGCGGATCATCGGCGTCACCGGATCGCCGGGCGCCGGCAAGTCGACGCTCGTCGCGGCGATGGCGAAGCATTATCGGCGGCAGCAGAAGCGCGTGGGCATCATCGCCGTCGATCCGACGTCGCCGTTCACCGGCGGAGCGATCCTCGGCGACCGCATCCGCATGACGGAGCTCTACACCGATCGCGGCGTGTTCATCCGATCCATGGCCACGCGCGGTTTCCTCGGAGGACTGGCGAAGGCAACGAATGACGTCGTCGACATCCTCGACGCCGCCGGCTTCGACGTCGTGCTGGTCGAGACCGTCGGCGTGGGGCAGGACGAAGTAGAAGTCGTGCGCACGGTGCAGACCAACGTCGTCGTGCTCGTCCCGGGAATGGGCGATGACATCCAGGCCATCAAAGCGGGGATCATGGAGATCGGCGACGTCTTCGCGGTCAACAAAGCCGATCGCCCCGGCGCGGACAAAACCGTCACCGAGGTCACGATGATGATGTCGCTGGTCGAAGAACATGGCGACTGGATTCCGCCGATCGTGAAGACCGTGGCCTCGCGTCGCGAAGGCATCGAAGAGCTCGACGCCGCCATCGTGAAGCACTACGAATACTCCACCACCTCCGGCGAGCTCGACCGCCGCAACCGCGACCGCGTCCGCATCCGCATCGAGACCCAGCTCAAGGAACGCTTCATGGAGCAACTCATCGGCGGCACCATCCCACGCGACGAGTACGAAAACCTGCTCGAAGACGTCCTCCGCAAGCGAACCAATCCGTACGATGCCGCGGAAGGTGTGTTGGCGCGAGTGAAGTTCTGAGTACAATCGCCCGCCCATGAAAAAGACCAAAGACAACGATCAAATGACGCTCGCCGGAACCGAAGAAGCCGAGATCCTCGGACGCCTTTCCGCGCGCGTCGAGAAGGCAGTCGAGACGATTCAGGAGCTCCGCCGCGAACGCGAGCAGTTGCGTGCGCGCGTCGAGGAGCTCGAGGCTCGCGTCAAAGACGGCGACGAGACCAGCAGCCGCCTGGAATCGCTCGAAGAAGAACAGGATCGGCTGACGAGAGAGCGCGGCGAGATCCGGAACCGGATCGAGTCGATTCTTTCGAACCTCGAAGCGTTGGAGACATCCGAGGAGTAGCTTCATCATCGCGAAAGCGGCCCCTCACCCTACCCTCTCCCCGCCGCGATGAACCTGCGACGGGGAGAGGGGACTTGAACGATACAGTCCCCTCTCCCCACGGC
>JALYJW010000081.1 GCA_030775085.1 Acidobacteriota bacterium
TGCCGACTGGTTCATCGTCATCGTCCCAGCGCCTTCCTGCATTCACCCAGCAGGAAGTCGCAGTTCCAGGCGTCATAGAACGGCTTGTCGAGCGAGTAGATTCTGATGAGCAGTGCCGAGGCCTCGTCGAAGCGGCCGGTCTTCATCAGGGTACGCGCCAGAAAGTAAGTGGCGCGCAATGTGGCCGGTTCTTTCTCGCCGCGTTCGACGATGACGCGAAACGCCGACTCGGCCTCGGCGAAGTTGCGGCGCTGGTAGGAGCAAAGCGCGCGCTCGTATTCGCCCTCCTGACCGCAGGTCGTGGGAGGTGCCGCCAGCGTCGTTCCGGGCGCCGCGAGCGTCGCGGTGGCCAGGAGTGCGAGAATGACCGCGTAGTGCATCGCGCACAGGTTAACTGATCTCGAGGCGGGGCAGATGCGATTGGGAATCATAGGCGGCGGGCGCGCCGCATGGGCATTCGGCTCCGCGTGGAAGCGGATCGGCTGGCCGTTGTCCGGCGTCTGGCTGCGCGACGACTCGCACAGCCACATCGCCGAGCTGCTGGAGACCGCGCGCATGGACATGGCTGATCTGGCGCGCGACTCCGAGCTACTACTCGTGGCCGTGAGCGACCGCGCCATCGCTGAAGTGGCGGCAGCCATCCCGGAGACCGACGCGCTGATCTTCCACGCCAGCGGCGCTCTTCTGAGCCTGCGCGGAGGGTTCTCTCTGCATCCCCTCAAGTCGCTGCCTCCTGTCGGTATCCCGAGCGATCTGGAAGGAACGCTGCTCGTCTTCGAAGGGGAGCATCCTCGAACGGCCAAGCTCGTAGCCGCTGCACTGGGCGCGCGATTCTGCGAAGTCGCACCCGCGCAAAAAGCGCTGTATCACGCCGCGGCCGTGTTCGGAGCGAACTACGTCGCCGCCTCGCTGGAGATCGCACAGAGACTCATGACACGCGCCGGCGTCACGGGCGTTCGCGAAGATCTCGTCGCGCTGGCGCGATCGGCGATCGAAAACTGGCGCAGCCACGAAGACGCCGGCCGCTTCACCGGTCCCGCGGCACGCGGCGATCGCGAAGTCATGGCTCGCCATCGCGACGCATTGTCGAGCGAGGCAGCGAACGGCGAAGCGCGGGTCGCGGAGATCTACGAGCTTCTGGCCGCCGAGATTGCAGCCTCGCTTGCAGAGCCAGAGGGCAGAGCCCTCTAACGGAGGGTTTGCGTTTCCCCGCGTAAAAAACTTAGGATCGTAGCGTCAACGGAACCGGAAAAGGCGATGGTCTTCTTCAACTACGCGACGATGCAGATGGCTGCGAAGATCGTGTACTACGGTCCCGGCCTGTGCGGGAAGACCACCAACCTGCATCACATCTACGCGAAGACCTCGCCACAGTCGCGCGGCGAGATGGTCAGCCTGGAAACCGAGACGGACCGCACGCTGTTCTTCGACCTTCTTCCGATCGACGTCGGCGTGATCGGCGGTTTCAAGACGCGCCTTCAGCTCTATACCGTGCCGGGCCAGGTCTTCTACAACACGACGCGCAAGCTGGTCCTCAAAGGTGTGGACGGCATCGTCTTCGTGGCCGACTCGCAGCGCGCGATGCTCGACGCCAACGTCGAGAGTCTCAAGAATCTGCGCGAGAACCTGGCCGAGATCGGCACCAATCTCGACGAGATCCCGCTCGTCCTGCAACTCAATAAGCGCGACCTGCCGAACATCGCCTCGGTCGAGATGATGCTCGATGCGATGGATCCCGAGCGCAAGGCCGAGCACGTCGAATCGGTAGCCTCGGCCGGCACAGGCGTCTTCGAGACGCTGAAGCAGATCTCGAAGCAGACGCTTCGCACGCTGCGGCGCCGCATGACCGGTGAAGAGCCTTCACGCGCTTCGGCCACGCGCTCCGGACAGTTCCGAGTGCAGGACCACGCCCGAACCATGGCGGGCGCCACTCCCACTCCGCCCGCGACTCCATCGGCATCTGCATCCGCGCCTGCGCCAGTGCCAGTGCCAGTGCGCGCGCCAACACAATCCGGCCCCGTGGCAGTGGCGCACGCGGCGGCGCCCCTGAGAACCGAACCGATGCGAGCGTTCACCGGCATCGAAGAACAGATCGAGCCACACGTTGAAACGCCTACGCTCGTCGAAGAGCCCGGGCCGGCGCCGTTGCCGCCGGAGCCTCAGTTCGACGCAGAAGCGACGATCGCCGCCTCCTCGTTCGATCGCCGCGTGATCGCGGACGCACCGATCGCCGAAGTCGCGCCGCCGCCTGTTGAAGCGCTACCGCCGCCGGAACCGTCGTCCTATGTCGCACCCGCCGCGGACGTGTTCGGCGACGAGACCATCATGGCGGCTGCGCAGGCACCTGCCGAAGCTGCGGACCGATTCTTCCCAGTCACCGAGACTGACGAACCTGCGCCACCTCCGTTCGACGACTCCATGCCTCTCGTGTTGGAGCCGGAGATCGCCTTCAGCGAAACTGAAAAGCCGCAGCGGTCGAAGCCTGAGGTCAAGACCGTGAAGGTCCGCAGTTCCGTCGATGTGATGGCGGAACTGGAGGCGTTGCGCAAGCGCGCCACGAGCACGACCCCGAAGACTTCCGCGAAGCGAGACATCCTCGCCGACCTCGACTCACTGCGTCCGAAACGCGACGTGAACCGCACCCTCCACCTCCAGCTCCCTTCCGGCATCCTCGCTCGCACCAAATCCGTTCGGGTTACACTATCGTTCGAGGATGGCCAGGAGGCGGTCATCGATACTCAGAATCAAGTGCTCGATCTGGGTGACGCCTCCGATGTCCAGTCTCTGTCGGTCAACCTGAAAATCGATCTGGCCTGATGAACGGAGCAACGGGCGCTCGCGCCCGATCGGAAATGAGGCGGGCGAGCCCGCCACTCCATGGGAAGCGAGGGGGCGCGATGCGCAGACTGCTGTTGGTGGGAGTGGCGTTTTACGGCGTTGCCTGCGCGAGCTCGACACCACTCCCGAAAGTAGCTCCCGCCACTCCGATCGCTGCCACTCCGCGCGTCGCCGCACCGTTCGATGCCGATGGCTTCCGCTCCGAGTTGGAGAACGCGTACACCCAGATCCTGAGCCGGACGACCGTCGAACCCGGAGAGGTTCCCTCGGACGCTCCCGTGGTCGACATCGAAGCCGCCGCATCGATCCCCATCCCCGAGCACCGCACCATCAACTCCGCCGTGCGGCTCTTCAGCGTCGACATGAAGGACAGCATCCAGACGTCGCTGATGCGATCGGCGCGCTATCGCAAGCTGATCGACAAAGCGCTGGCCGAGCAGAAGCTGCCCAAGGGTCTGGCGTATCTGCCGGTGATCGAAAGCGCGTACATCCCGACGCTGACTTCGCGCGCCGGCGCTCACGGCATCTGGCAGTTCATGCCCGCTACCGCGCGCGAGTACGGCCTGCGCGTCGATTGGTGGGTCGATGAGCGCGCCGATCCGGAACACTCCACGCGCGCGGCCGCCACGTATCTGCGCGATCTCTATCGAATGTTCGATGACTGGTCGCTGGCACTGGCGGCCTACAACTGCGGACCGGGACGCATCCGCCGCACGCTCGCGAAAGCGGGAGCGACGTCGTTCTGGGAATTGCTCGATGCCGGACTCCTGCCGAAAGAGACGCGTGGCTACGTGCCGACGTTCTACGCCACGCTGCTCATCGCCAGCGACCCCGAAGCGTATGGCTTCCAACTCGGCGAAAACATGGAGCACGATGAACAGCGCGTCGATGTGCGCGGGCCGGCCTCACTGGCCTACATCGCCGAGACCATCGGCGTCGAAGAAGAACTGCTCAGAGAAATGAACCCCGCACTGCGCCGCGGCGTGGTGCCGCCCGGACGCGCATCGGTACGCGTTCCATCGGAAGCGGCGGAAACACTTCTCGCACGCGCCGACACGCTGCGCGACGACGATGCGTACGTGAAGTTCTGCTCGTTCAAGATCCGCAAAGGCGACACCGTGCAGCGTCTGGCCCGAGCCGTCGGCACCAAGGCCGAAACGATCCTGGCCATGAACAACCTCGACGAAAACGAACGGCTCCGCGCGGGCCAGTCCATCTACCTCCCGGTGCGCGCGCGCGAGCTCGGCACACTGCTCGCGCACAGCGACAACTCCGAATTTTTCTACGCCGTCCGCAAAGGCGACACGCTCTACTCCATCGCGAAAAAGAACGGCCTCACCGTCGCCGAGCTGCGCGACCTCAACGATCTGCGCAAGAACGCCACGCTCAAGAAGGGCCAGAAGCTGCGCATCTCCGCGCCGCGCACGATGACTGCCGGCGGGATGTAAATCGGCTACATCGCGCGAACCATCACCACCGCCGCCTCGCCATCCGGGTAGTAGCGCTTGCGGATGTAGGAGGTCTCGAAGTCGAGGAAGCGGTAGAACTCCTGCGCGGCGCGATTCGACTGGCGCACTTCCAGCGAGATCGAGAAGACGTCGTGCTCGCGCGCGAACTCGAAGCAGCGTTGCATGAGCGCCTGCGCGATTCCCTGACGGCGCTGGCCGGCGTCCACGGCGATCTTGTTCACGTGCATCTCGTCGAAGATCCACATACTGAAGAGGTATCCGACGAGGACGCCGTCGCGCCGGGCCACGATGTTGTAGCGGTTCTGCCCGACTACCTCCGCGTCGAAGAATTCGTGACGCCACGGCGCCGGAAACGACGCGCTCTCGATGCGATGGACCGCATCGACGTCGGCTGGTGTGGCCGCAACGATCTCCAGATCGCCGGCCACCTTGCGGGCTTCAGACATTCTGTTTCTGCAGCAGCTTCACTTCGGCCTCGGCCAGGCGCACGTAGATCGGCGTGACGTCGCGATACCGATCGCCTTCGCCTCGGTCGACCACGTCGATCGCGCGCCGCGCACAGCGAAGCGCTACGTTGTCGCGCTGCATGAGGTCCGCGATCCGAATCACGCGCCGGTCCTCCGTCACGATTCCAATGTGCGGCGCCATCGTCTCGTGCCCGTCATCGAAGCAAGAAACGTACGTCTCGCCGCGACCTGCATCATCGACGACCGCCACACGCCCCGCCTCGCCGAACGCCACCGCCTCATGCGTCGACATCGCGCAAACGGAACGCCCGAGGGCCAGAGCCAGTCCCTGCATGGTGGCGAGACCGATGCGAACGCCGGTAAACGAGCCGGGACCGCGCGTGACTGCGAAAAGTTCGAGCGCCCTGCGATCGATCCCGTTCTCGGAAAGCAGCCAATCGATCGCAGGCAACAGCTTCTCGTTGCGCGACCCGCGCCCTTCGAGCATCACCGCTCCCGCCAACGCGCCATCGTTCACGAGCGCGACGGAGAGGATGGGAAGCGACGTATCGGCGGCGAGGACGAGCATGGCGCGGGGAGTCTCCAAGTCTCAAAGTCGCAGAGTCTCAAAGGAGCGCGCATCGAGTCTTTGCGACTCTGAGACTTTGCGACTCTGAGACTACCTCAACGCGGGCATTCCTAAATCGACGAGCGTGATCCCGATCCGCTCCGCCGTCTCGCGCGAGCGCTCGTCGCGATAGAACTCGCCGTAGTAGATGGTGCGGATGCCGGCGTTGGCGATGAGCTTGAAGCAGTTCCAGCATGGGGAGGCGGTCGTGTAGAGCTCCGAGCCGTCCACGCCCACTCCGTTCTTGGCCGCCTGCAGGATGGCGTTGGCCTCGGCGTGTACAGTCGTGACGCAGTGCCCGTCTTCCATCACGCAGCCGTCATCCTCACAGTGCTGCAATCCTCGGATCGAGCCGTTGTAACCGGTGGAGAGGACCGTGCGGTCCCGGACGATCACGGCGCCCACATGCTTGCGCGGGCAGGTGGCGCGAGTGGCGGCCTGGTGGGCGATGCCCATGAAGTACGTGTTCCAGTCGACGCGGGTCATGAGGCGGCGGATTCTAGCATCCGCGTCGTCCCCAAAAGCACACGCAATAGTTATTCAACAATATGCACCAACACATCACCGTTAACCGCGTGGATTATGCGAAAACGTCATAAATCGTGGCTGGAAGTGCTTATTTTGCGTGGGGTTACCTCATTTGCCACATCTTCCAATAATGAGTGCTTTTCGGTGAATTTTCCGTTGACTCCGCATGGCGGTTTCAACAGAATACGCGCTCACCAACGGCCCAGTACATTACTAGTTCACAGGGGAGCTCTGAAAATGAATAAGCGGTATTCAACGATCATCTTTGTCCCGCATGCGCGGGCCAAGTTCCGAAAGTTGAAGGTGTCCCACCGCCTGCTCTTTTCGTTGATCTCCATCGTCACCTCGTCGCTTTGTCTGTCGACATTCTTCTCGGTCCAGTACTTCACTTCCCTCTCCCAGACGCACGAGCTTTCGAAGCTCCGTCACGAGAACAAAGAGCTCCAGAGCGCCAACGAGCAGTTCGGGAAGTCGGTCGAATCGCTCCGCAATCAGCTCACCACCGTCGAAGACCGGACCCGCAAACTGGCCATCATCGCCGGCATCACCACACTCGATGAAGCGAGCCAGGGCGGCTCGGGCGGTCTCCGCAACGAAGAGATGTCCGGTAGCCCGTACCGCGACGACATCGACAAGATGAGCTTCCGCTCGCACAGCCTGCACAAAGATCTCGGAATCCTCGAACAGAAATTCACCGCGCAGTCGCGCCTCCTCTCCTCGACGCCTTCCATCGCGCCCGTGCGCGGCATCCTGACCGACGGCTTCGGCGGCCGCTCCGATCCCTTCACCGGTGAAGCCGGCCAGCACAACGCAATCGATATCTCATCCGCTGCCGGTGCGCCGATCCGTTCCCCGGCCGATGGCATCGTCGTCAAAGCAGAATGGGCGAACGGTTACGGCAACGTGATTTTCGTCTCGCACGGTTATGGCTACTCGACGCGCTACGGCCATCTCTCCAACTTCGCCGTCCGCGCCGGCCAGCGCGTCAAGCGCGGCGATGTGATCGGCCACGTTGGCTCCACCGGCCGCTCCACGGGCCCGCACCTTCACTACGAAGTGCGCGTGAACAACAATCCCGTCAATCCTCTCGAGTACATCCTCAACGCTTACTGACGAATCGCTTCACGCAAGGAGCGAGGCCGCCCGCAAGGGCGGCCTTTTTGTTTGCATCGGACTAATCGATGCGCTCTTCTTCGCCCTTTTCCAGGCCCCAGCGCTCGGTGATGCGCTCGTGCGTGAGCCAGCGCTCGCAGTCGAGTGCGGCCATGCAGCCGCTGCCGGCGGCCGTGATGGCCTGGCGGTAGATGTGGTCGACGACGTCGCCGCAGGCGAAGACGCCCTGGATGTTCGTGGCCGTGGAGTGGGAATGCGGCAAGCGGATGTACCCGGCCTCATCGAGGTCGATCTGCCCGGCATACGGCTGCGTGTTGGGCGTGTGGCCGATGGCCACGAAGAGACCCTGCGTCGGGTAGTTCGTACTCACGTTCGTCTTCAAATTGCGAAGCGTGAGCGCCGTGACACCGGTCTCTTTCGATCCATGCACCTCATCGACGGTCGTGTCGAAGATGAACTCGATCTTCGGATTCGCAAGAGCGCGATCCTGCATGATCTTCGAGGCGCGCAGCTCATTGCGCCGATGGATGACTGTGACTCTCTTCGCGAATTTGGTGAGGAAGGTAGCCTCTTCCATCGCCGAATCGCCACCGCCGACGACGACAATCTCTTTCTCCTTAAAGAAAAAGCCATCGCACGTCGCGCAATACGAGACCCCGAATCCCTGCAGAGCCACCTCGCTCGGCAATCCGATCTGCTTCGCGGACGCGCCTGAAGCGATCACCACCGCCGGAGAAACAAAGACCTTGTCGCCCGCATGCACCTCGAACGGATGCTCGAGGAACTTCACGAGCTCCACCGGTTCGAGCGCCGTGAAGACCGCCCCGAAGCGCTCCGCCTGCTTGCGCATCAGGTCCATGAGCGCCGGTCCCATGATCCCGGCCGGGAATCCGGGATAGTTCTCGACCTCGGTCGTGATCGTGAGCTGCCCGCCGGGCTGCATGCCCTCGAGCACGATCACTTTGATGTTGGCGCGGGAGAGATAGAGCGCTGCCGTACAACCCGCAGGACCCGATCCGATGATGACAACCTGATAGTCAGTGACACGTTCCATGGCGGGCGGGATTGTATCTCCCCGTCATCCTGAGCGAAGCGAAGGATCTCAAAATGCGCAACACGTGGCACAGGCCATGGTTTTCGTAGTTTGAGATCCTCACGCTCACGCCCGCCCAACCACCTCGCTCAGGATGACGGGGGAGAGTCAGAAGAGTTTCTTCTCCGGCTCGATCGCGGCCAGCAACGCCTCACCCATGATCCGCTTCTGCCATTCGCGCAGGTTGGGGACGTCGAGCGTGCCGGCGGTGGCGATGGAGGCCAGGATGTGGCGCGCGCCGAGGACGGAGGAGTCGATCTTTAGCTCCTTGGCGAAGCGGTCGCGGACGCGTTTGAGCCGCTCGATGCGCGACTCCAGCGCTTTGTCGCGGATCCACGGCTTCGGGTCGTTCTTCTCCGGAAGCTCCGCATCGGGGATCTCCATGCCGCGCTTCACGATGGCCACGAGGTCGCGGCCGTAGCGATCGGCGTGATAGCGCGAGACCGCCGGAGTCTGCGACAGCTCACGCACCGTGCCCGGCTTCGCCCTTGCGATCTCCACAAGCGAATCGTTGCCGATGATCTTGAACGGCGGACGATCGGCCTTGCGCGCCAGCGCGTCGCGCCATGAGTGAACATCGCGGAGCACGGCCAGCGAACGGCGATCGAGTGCGCTGATGTTTTTCAGCTTGCGCCACGGCTGCACGTCCTCTTCCGTCGTCTCCCGGTAGCGCACGTTCTCCAGCCGCGCGAACTCCTCGATCGCCCACTCCCACCGTCCCAGCGCTTCCAGCTCTTCCCGCAGCTTCGCGGCCAGCTCGATGAGGTAGTGCGTGTCGGTGGCCGCGTACTCGAGCATGTCCGGCGTCAGCGGGCGCATCGACCAGTCGGCGCGCTGATGGGTCTTGTTCAGCTTCACGCCGAAGTGGCGATCGAGCAACGCCGCCAGACCGAGTCCCTCGTAGCCGAGGAGTTGCGCGGCCACTGATGTGTCGATGAGATTGCGCACCGTGAAACCAAAATCGCGATTGAGGATGCGCAGGTCGTAGTCGCCGCCGTGGAACACCTTCAGGATGCTCGGATCGCCGAGCAACGCGCCGAAACCCGCCAGATCGACCTTCACCAGCGGATCGATGATGAAGTCCTGTTCCGGAATCGAGATCTGGATCAGGCAGACTTTATCGAAGTACGAATGCAGCGAGTCCGCTTCGGTATCGATTGCGATCTGGGGCTCGGTTCCCATGCGCGCCAGCGCGGTGTCGAGTGCTTCCTGGCTCTCGATCCAGTTCATGCGCCGGCCACCTCTCCGCCGAGACCGATCGACGTCAGCCGCTCGCGAAACGCGACCAGGTCGAACTCCGGCAGGGAGGTGAGATGCCGTACCGCGTCTTCGTCTTCCGCCATCAGCAACATCAACGCGAGATCTTCCGCACGTGGAATGCGCACCGTTCGAGAGTCGATCACGGCCGATTCCCCCGCCGCGACCATCCTTCCGTAAAGTGCATTCGAGGCCAGCAGCACATGGACGCGCAGGTCGCCCAGAGGATCCACGAAGTTGAGAGGGACGAGATCCAGCTCTTCCGCCTGCTCGATCTCCGATCGCTCGACGCGAAACCCGCGATGGCTGGCCATCATCGCCAACTGATTGCGCTGCGGCGCATTCATGAGCGCCAATACGTCGATGGCACCGCTGTCCATCTCGATGTTCATCCACGCCGAGCGCGCCGTATTGCCGACGAACATCGCGTCGATCTTCAGCTTCTCGAGGAGCTCGGCAATGGCATGGATGGCCCGGGAGTAACGCGCGGATGCGCGGATGGCGTGCATTGACTATGGAGACATAGCACAGATGCGATAATCCACACCAGCGCCGCCGCACACACCGAGGCGCTCTACGAATGAAGGCCCGCCTCCTCGAGATCGTCCAGAAGCATTGGGGTTACTCATCGCTGCGTCCCCTGCAGGAGGAGGCCATGCTGGCCACGCTGGCGGGGCGCGACTCCCTCGTGGTCATGCCCACCGGCGGCGGGAAGTCGCTCTGCTATCAAGCGCCGGCGCTCCTCAGCGACCACATCACGGTCATCGTTTCTCCGTTGATCTCGCTGATGAAGGATCAGGTGGACGCGCTGCTCGCCAACGGCATCGCCGCGGCGCAGGTGAACAGCTCGCAGTCATCCGGCGAGAACAGGATCACCGAACAGGAGCTCTTCGCGAAGCGGCTCAAGCTGCTCTTCGTCTCGCCGGAGCGTCTGGCCATGCAGACCTTCCGCGACATGCTGCGTCGCGCCAACGTGAAGACGTTCGCCATCGACGAGGCGCATTGCATCAGCCACTGGGGTCACGATTTCCGTCCCGAGTACCGTCAATTGCGCACGCTCCGCGAGCACTTCCCCGAGGCCTCGGTACACGCGTACACGGCCACAGCAACGCCAGAGGTGCGCGAGGACATCGCCCGGCAACTCGGACTGCGCGAGCCGGCCCTGCTGGTCGGCGATTTCGACCGGCCCAACCTCACCTATCGCGTGCTCCCGCGCCAGGACGAATCGAAGCAGGTCATGGATGTGATCGAGCGCCATCGCGGCGAGGCGGGGATCATCTACTGCACGCGCAGAAAAGACGTCGACGCGCTCGCGGAGAAACTGCGCAAGCGTGGCGAGAACGTCGTCGCCTACCACGCCGGTCTCACTCCGGACGAGCGTCACGACGCGCAGGAAAAGTTCTCGTCGGAAAAATGCGACATCGTCGTGGCCACAGTGGCCTTCGGGATGGGCATCGACCGCTCGAACGTCCGCTTCGTGCTGCACACGGCCATGCCCAAATCGATCGAGCACTACCAGCAGGAATCGGGACGCGCCGGACGCGACGGCCTCGAGGCCGAATGCGTGCTGCTCTACTCCGGAGCCGATTTCATGACCTGGAAGTCGATGATCAGCGACACGGCCACCGATCCCGAGTATGTGAAATCGGCCATCCGCCATCTCAACGACATGGACCGGTACTGCTCCGGCGCGAAGTGCCGTCATCGCGCGCTCGTGGAGTATTTCGGCCAGACATTCGCAGTCGTGGGGAGCACCTCCGAGTCCTGCACCGCCTGCGATCTCTGCCTCGGCGAAACCGAGGAAGTTTCCGACGCGCTCATCGTCGCGCAGAAAATTCTTTCGTGTGTGGTGAGAGTTCGCGAGTCATGGGGCGTCGGCCACGTCGTCGGTGTGCTGCGCGGCGAAGACACGGAGAAAATTCGCGAGCGCCAGCACGACCAACTTTCGACATACGGCCTGCTCAAAGGCCACACACGCCACGACGTCCGCGAATGGATCTATCAACTCGTCGCGCAAGGATTCCTGCTGCAGACAACGGACGAATACCCGAAACTCCACCGCGGCCCTCGCGCCCAGGAAGTGCTCAAAGGCTACGCCGACGTGAAACTCCGACAGCCCGCGGTGCGCAAGAAAGACCCGGGCGCACCATCGACATCCTCCCCCGCGCGACGCGCCGCCATCGACGACGGACCTTACGATCGCGACCTCTTCAACACCCTCCGCACATGGCGTCGCGACGAAGCGCAGGAGCGAGGCGTCCCACCCTACGTCATCTTCAGCGACCGCACCCTGCGCGAGCTCGCGCGAACGCGCCCGACAACGCTCTATGAGCTACGCGGAATTTATGGGATTGGAGACGCGAAGCTGGAAGCGTTTGGCCGAGCGTTGATCGCGCGGATTGTGGAACACGGGACGTAGGAGTCTCAAAGTCTCAAAGTCGCAATGTCTCAAAGACGCACGTGGCCGCGGACCCTTTGAGACTTTGCGACTTTGAGACTTTGCGACTCTTCACCCGAGGAGCTCGACAATCGCGTAAACATGCCGCCACTCCGTGGCCCCGTTCCCGATCGCCACGCGAATCCCATACTGATCGTGCAACTTCGTATGTGACACGAACAGCTTCCCACTCGCGTTCATCCGTTCCATCAATGCCGCGGTGGCCTCGTCTCCGGCGCGAAGGCGAAACACGACCACGCTGAATGACTGCGACAACACCTCGACGTCCTCGCGCTTGCGCAGTTCCTCGGCCAGGTGTTCCGCCATCTGCACATGTCCGCGGATGACGTCGCGCATCCGCTCCAGGCCGTAGTGCTCCATCACCATCCACAGCTTCAGCGCGCGGAAGCGGCGGCCGAGCTGGAGTCCGTAATCCATGTAGTTGATCTCGGCCGTGTCGGTCGTCTTGAGGTATTCCGGTACGAGCGAGAACGTTTCGCGCAAGACCTCGGGGCGGCGCGTGTAGAGCACGCTGCAATCGATCGGCGTGAAGAGCCATTTGTGCGGATTCATCACGATCGAATCTGCGTACTCGACGCCGTCCCAGAGATATTGATACTCGGGACAGATCGTCGCCGATCCCGCATACGCGCCGTCGATGTGGAACCAGCACTGCTCGCGCTGCGCGATCGCGCCGAGGACTCGTGCGGGATCGATTGCGCCGGTGGATGTCGTACCGGCCGTTGCTACGACCGCGCATGGCAACGCACCGGCGGCACGGTCGCGCGCAATCGCTTCCTCGAGCGCATCCGGACGCATCCGAAACGCCTCGTCCGCGGCGATCTTCACTACGCCCTTCTGCCCGAATCCGAGTGCGAGGCCAGCCTTCTCGACCGACGAATGCGCATGCTCCGAGCAATAGATTCGCAGCGGCGGCAGATCGCGTCCCGTCATCCCCTGGCCGCGGATATCGAGCCCGAGCGCCTCCCGCGCCGCTGCTAATGCCAGGAAGACATTGATCGACGCCGTGTCGTTGATGATCCCGAACAGATTCGACGGCAACCCCAGCGCATCGCGCAGCCACCCCAGCGACAGCGTCTCCAGCTCCGTCAACGCGGGAGAGGTCTTCCACAACATCCCGTTCGCGTTGATCGCCGCCGTCAACAACTCCGCCAGCACCCCCGCCTGCGACCCGGTGATGCTGAAGTACGCAAAGAACGACGGATGATTCCAGTGCGTGATGCCGGGCAGAATCTTCTCCCGGAACTCCGCCAGCAACGCGTCGTACGACTTCCCATCGCCGCTCGGCGCCTCGCCAAACTGCCTCGCGATGTCTCCCGGCTGCACCCGCGAGAGCACAGGAAACGAATCGATGTTGTCGAAGTAATCCGCGATCCAATCGACCGCCTTGTGCGCAGCCTCGCGGAATTCAGTGCTGGTTGGATCGAGCTTCGGCATGGGTGGATGATAGCGCGCAGCGGACACGCGCCGCCTTTCGCTCGCCGTGCGCGACAATGTCGGCCAACGTGAAACCCCGAACCTGGATTCTCCTCCTCGCGATCTTCTGCGCTGCGTCGCGCGCTGAGTCGCAGACACCGGAACCACAGTCTCCGTTCGGGGAAACGGTCGAGGTTCGGCGGGCCACCCTCGACGTGGTGGTCACGGCGAAGAACGGTCAGCACGTCAAGGGCCTCGGCGTCGGAGATTTCGAGCTCCTGGTGAACGGCAGACTTCAACCGGTGATGGGCTTCGAAGAGATCGACATGAAGCGCGCGCCGATAGACGCACCGGCACCAGTAGCGGATGTCCCGCAGGTGCAAACGCCGGCGCCGTCATTGGACTTAGACCGCCGTCGCAACATCATTCTGCTTCTGGATTTGTATTCGCTCGACGGCCAACGCCGGAATGAGGCCATCCGCGCATTTCGAAAGTTCCTGGCCGGCGGCTGGAGCCCAGGCGACCAAGTCATGGTGGCCGTCTGGAATCGCGAGCTGCACGACCCGCTGACGTTGACCAGCGATCTTGCCGCCGTCACGCGAGAGCTCGACGAGATCACAAAACTCAGCGAAGGCGGATTGGGGAAGGATCGGCGCATCGTGGAGATGCGGATTCGGTTCGAGATGCAAGCGGCGCAAATCGCGTCAGGGACTGCACCCGCGAGAGACATCCAGACTGCCTACGATCACTCGATCGAGTCCGCCGGCTACTACGCCGAGGAGCAGCGGAAAGGCGCAACGACCTTCGCCGCCGACGTCGAGGAACTGATGCGCGGCGTGGCCGGCGTTCCCGGGAAGAAGGTGCTGGTCCTGGTCGGAGAGAATTTCCCGCAGTTCCCGGGCCTCGGCGTGTACGAATACGTCAATGAGCTTTTCAACCCGTACTCCACGCAGATTCGGATGAAGTCCGCGCCGATGCTCGCCTCGGCTCGCAGTCTCTCGATGCTCGTTCCGAAACTCACGCGCGCGGCGAATGCGCACGGCATCGCGGTTCACACAATCTCCTCCGGCGAGACTCCGTCGGAGACGCCCACCGAACAGGAGCACCCCACCACAAGGATCGCCCAGTTAGCCGAGTTCACGAACAACGCGGGATCCTTCGGAACGCTCAGCCGCGACACGGGCGGCGTGGCGATGCTCGGCTCGAGAAATTTCGACCTTGCCATGACGCAGATCGCGAACGATCTCGATCACTACTACACGCTGGTGTGGCGAATCGGAAGTGCGGAGAAGAAGCCGCAGAGCATCGAAGTGCGCACGAAGGATCGCTCGCTCGTCGTGCGGGCGCGCAAGGAGCTCGTCCCGAAAACATTGGACGAAGAGATCGAAGACCGAGCCGTGGCAAGCCTGTATCAGCAGGCCACTCCGGGCTCGGCCGAAATTCAGGTACAGGCCGGGAAACCGGTAGCGGCCGGCCGCAACCGAATCAAAATCCCGGTCGAAGTTCTCTTTCCCTCGTCACTCCTGACTCTGGTTTCTCAGGACTTGCAGGAGGTGGGCGGCTTCGAGGTCATCATCGCCGCGAGCGACGGCAGGAACCAGCTTTCCGAGGCCAGCCGGAAAGCGGTCGACGTGGTTTGGGAATCGGACGCCATTCCGGAGACCGTGCAGTACACCGTCGACGTGGTCGTGCGCGAAAGCGACGGAGGCTCGCTCGCGGTGACCGTCGTCGATCGATTGGGCAAGACGGCGTGGTCTCGGACAGTGGCCATTCCGGAACCGTGAGGGATGTCAAATGATCGCGGCCTCTTCCTGACCGCGGTTGCGGCATGTCGATTGCCGGCATATCCTTCAGACAGGAAGGCACATGGCAGATCTCAGGTCCATCATTCACTCCGACCCAAACATTCACAGCGGTGATCCTGTTTTCGTCGGTACGCGTGTTCCGGTACGTACGCTACTCGACTACATCGAAGGCGGCGACAGCCTGGACGTGTTTCTCGATAACTTCCCGAGTGTGAGTCGCGAACAGGCGGTTGCTTTTCTCGAGGAGGCCGGTCGCGCCGCACTGGCTCAAATCGCGTGAGGCGTGTTCTCTTCGACGAGGACATGCCGCGTTTCGTACAGGATCACGAGGAAGACGTGATTACCGCCAAGGTCAATGAGATCTACGCCAACGAATCGTCCGCTCTCGATCCGGTCTTGCAGAGTATTCAGGCTCGTTCCATCAAGAAAGCGGTGAGGTGAGCTGCTCTACTTCGCCGGAATGAACCGGTGGAGCGAAATGACCGTGACGCCTTTCTTGTCGGTCGCCGCCTGAATCGCCGATCGGGACCCGTCCGTGCGATTCACACCAACGGACTGCAGTTGCTCGCCCACGGCCAGCGACCCCTCCTGCAACGTGCCGAGTTTGGCTCCCTCCGCTCGATAGAAGGCAGCCACCTGCGCCGGTGAATCGGAAGTCTTGTACGAGACGCTGTACGTATCCCCGGTGTCATTGTGCATCCTGACCCGCGTGTACTCGACTTCCGTCGCCCCCGGATAGGCTGGCAGGCCGATTTTTTCGTCGGTCACCTCGCCCTGAGCAGGAGGTGCCTGCGCAGCATCTGCAGCATCCCGAGACGCCTCTGCCGGTGCTGCTCCGGATGTGGACTCCTGACGGGCGCCACAACCGGCCAAAGAGATTGCCAACAGACAGACCCATGCCCAGTTCATCGCCGCAGTATCCTCGCAAAGACCTCCAAATACGAAAAAACTGATCGTGCGCAAAAGCGACGGAAGCTCGCTCGCGGCGCCGATTCGTCTTGCCGCTAGAATCTGCCGATGAGCCGGCGCCGAGTCCAGCGCGTGCCGTATCGCCTCGATTCCAGCGGGGTCAGCGACCTTGACCCGAGCGAGATCGCTGCGATTCTTCGTGGTGCTGACATGATGATCGCTCGCGGCGGTCGAACTCAGCTCGCAAAGCTCCTGAAGGGGTCACGCGAAGCGAGCTTGATCGAGCACGGTCTCGATCGCTGTCCCTCCTACGGCTTCTTTCGCGAGCTCCCGATTGACGCAGTTCTCCGGCGCGTCGATTGGGTGATCGAGAAAGGGTATCTCCGTATTGAGTACGACTACCGGCTGCCCGTTCTTGTCTTTACCGAGCGCGGATGGGAGATCGAAGTCGATACGATGTCCCAGGAGTTGCTGCGTGGATTCGACGCCCGCCTGAATGCCGGGCCTCCCTACGATTTCTCCGATCTCAAGGATCGTAACCGCCAGATGATTCTTCTTCTTCTCGATCGGCTCGAAGCGTCGGGACGCCGCGACTTCATCCCTCTGCTTCGGGCCTGGAGCAAGATCGACTACGCGAAGGTTCGCGCTCGCATTGCCAAGGTCATTCGATCTCTCGAAGGTTCGCAGCTCGACGCCCGGCAGTGAGCGCTACGAAGCGCCCTTGCCGGACAACACCGCGGGGATCGTCCTCAGCAGGATCTTGAGATCGAGCGTCGGGGACCAGTTGTCGATGTATTGCAGGTCGAGTTTCATCCAGCGGTCGAAATCCTGGATGTCGTTGCGGCCGCTGACTTGCCAGAGGCAGGTCAGGCCCGGTTTCATCGAGAGACGGCGGCGGTGCCAGCGATGATACGAGGCCACTTCCTCGGGGATCGGAGGACGCGGGCCGACGAGGCTCATGTCGCCTTTGAGTACGTTCCAGAGCTGGGGGATCTCGTCGAGGGAGAAGCGGCGCAGGAAGCGGCCCACCGGTGTCACGCGCGGATCGTCTTTCGCTTTGAAGGCGGGCCCGTTCATCTCGTTGAGGTGCGCCACTTCCTCGCGTCGCGCGTGAGCGTCCTCGATCATCGTGCGGAATTTGTAGAGCGTGAACATCCGGCCGTTGAGGCCGATCCGTTTCTGTTTGAAGAGCACGGAGCCGGGCGACGTCGAGCGGATGGCCAGGGCGGCGATGCCGATGGCCGGTCCGGCCAGGGCCAGCACCAGCAGCGAAACGGCCACGTCGAGGGCACGCTTGAGCGCGAGCTGCGTCTCGTTGGACGGCGTGGTGGTGAACGTCAGGAAGGGCACACCCTCGAGCTCTTCGAGCTCCAGACGCGCTACGCGGTTCTGGAAGATGTTCATGGCCACGCGCGTGCGGATGCCCAGCTCCTCGCACATGATGAAGATCTGCTTCATCTCGTCGAGTTTCTTGCGCGTGACGGCGAATACGACTTCATCGATCGGCTCGCCGACCTCATGCGCCTCGAGGATGCGCCTCATGTCGGGCACGTTGCCGTAGATGCGATAGCGCGCCCAGCCATTCGACAGGCGATGCCCATCGGAAACGAAGCCGAGGATCTTGTAACCCCAGTACTTGTGCCCGACGATCATCCGGGCGATGTCGGTGGCGCGGCGGCCGGTACCGACGATGAGGACGGTGCGGTAGTTGAGCCCCTTGGAGCGCACCCACCGCGCCAGCACGCGCACCAGGACTTTTTCCGCGACGAGCAGTACGGCACCGATGAGAACGAAGAGGATGAACCAGGAGCGCGAGAGTTGCCGCAGCGGCAGGAGGTAGGCCAGCGTCGCCAGCAGGACGTTGCCGACGAAGACGACGCGGATGGTCGTCATCGCCTCTTTCGTCAGAGGGATGGTGCGGTGGGAGTGGTAGGAGTTGTAGCTGAAGAGCAGGACCGACCAGATGATCAGGACCAGCGGATAGATCTTCAGGTATTCGACGAGCGGGAACAGGCCGGTCGGGAAGCGGACGGGATCGACGACGGGCAGGAAGAGGTCGCGGATGAAGAACGCGGCAAAAAACGCCACGGAGGTCAACACCAGGTCGACCCCGAATACGATCTGCGCTACGACTTGCGCCTTCTGTTTCAGCATTCAGTTGTCTTTACCGAACCGTATACGGAGCTGACGAGAGATCTGTCTAGCCGGCACGGCAGTTAGAACTGTTGTTTCTACGCGTCGACCGAGCCTCGAAGGGACCGCACGTGCCCAAGGCTATGCCAATCAGCGCAGCCGGCCGTGCCGGCCGATCGATTCAAAGAGCTTTTCGTAGTCGTCCGTTACCCGGTCCCAGGAGAATTTTTCTTCAGTCCGCTTCCGCGCCCGGACCCGAAAGTCCTGTCGCATCAGCGGGTTGGAGACCCATTCCTGAATTGTGCCTGACAGCGATTCGGTCGGTCTCAGGCGGAAGTAACCGACCGTGTCTCCTCCGACTTCCCGGTTCTCCGGCGTGTCGTGCGCCAGGACGCACCCCCCCGAGGCCATGGCCTCGATGAGCGCCGGATGCGTCCCGCCAACCTCGGTGGCTTGGATGTACAGGAGCGCGTTGCGCTGGAGCGTCCGGTAATCGCGGCCGTAGAGCGCGCCGGGAAAGAGAACACGATCGCTGGCGTGCCGATGCAGCTCAGCCACTAGATCGGGCGCGTAGAGGCCCTTGCCGAGCATGACCAGGGGCGGAGAGGCGAACACGGAACGCTGAACACGGAACACGGAACGATCGTCCTGATTTTCGTTCCGTGTTCCGTGTTCCGTGTTCAGCGTTCGTTCGTACGCCTCCACGGTCTCCAACGGATTGTTCTCCGGCTCGAAGCGGCTGACGTAGAGCAGATACTCACCTGCTCTGAGACCGAGGCGCTCGAGAACATCCGAGTCCTCCTCGACGGGGAACTCGGCGCCGTAGGGGATGATGGCTGGCTCGATGCTGTACTGCTTGCGGTAGTAGTCAGCGATCACCTCGGCATCGGCAACCACGGCGTTGGCGAAGCTGACCGAGAACGCCTCGCCGATCGCGTAGACCATCCGACCGAGCACGTTCCATTTGCGGCGCTTGCGCTCGATCCCGTCGACGTTGATGGCTACAGGGATGCGCGCCGCACGGAGGAGCGGCAGCACGAACGCATTCGCGGCATTGCAGATCAGTACCGCGTCGAAGTCGCGACGCAGTGCGTCCATCGCGGAGAGGAACGAGTGCGACACGGTCTCGAAGTACTTGTGGCCCATCGTCGGAAGCACGATGCGATGGATCCCGTTCCAGGACGAGTCGGCGGTCGGCGGTCGGCGGTCGGCAGTAAGCCCGCCCGGTTCCACTGCCGACTGCCGACTGCCGACTGCCGACTCGATTTCGCGGCAGTAAACCCACATCTCGTGTCCGCGCGCGATGAGCCGTGCCGAGAGCTCCGCCGCCATCGTCTCGAAGCCGCCGTAGTTCGGCGGAACGCCGCGTGTGCCGAGAATCGCGATCTTCAACGGAACCACCTCGCCAGTTCGCGGTCGCTCACTTTGCGGCGGCTCTGGATGATGCGGCGCTTGGCCAGCACGCGAGCGCGATTCCGCCACAGCCAGGCAAATGCAGGCAGCGACGAGCGTTCGATGGTGAGCGCCGCGAGGAGCACCATCAGATCGCGTGTGAGCTCGAACGGTGCGTTGCGCAACGCGAGATGCATCCCTTCATTCTTCATGCGCAGCAGGAAGCGGTTCTTCACCGAGTGCATGTTGATGTCCGCCGGCAGCGCGCGTCTCGCTTCGGGTGTGACTCGCCGGACGTGATAAGCGACGGCCTGCGGCTCGAACAAAGCTCGCCATCCGAAGAGCTGCCCGCGCCACGCGAGGTCGGCATCTTCGCGATAGGCGAAAAAGTCTTCGTCGAAGATCTCGCCGTCGATCGCCACGTCGCGCAGGAACGCCATGCGGAACATCGCCGCCGCGCCGGAAACGCCAAAGACCTCGGAGGGGTTTTGGCGTGCGGTGATGTCCAGGTGACGTCCCGTGCGCGTCATTCGGATGCCGCACGAGTCGATGTCGCCCGTCGGCTCGATGTCGTGGCCCTGAGCACGCATCAGCATGCCAGTGGCGGAGCCGAAGGAGCCCGACGATTCCAGAACGGCGACCAGTCGTTCGATGTACTCCGGCTCGAGATAGCAATCGGGATTGAGCAACAGCACATACGTCCCGCGCGCGGCAGCGATGCCTTGGTTCACCGCGGCGCTGAAGCCGCGGTTGGTGTCGTTGCGGATCAACGTCTTCGCGTGCGGCTCGACCATTGCGGCCGAATCGTCAGACGACGCGTTGTCGATTGCGATGAACTCGACGGTGCGATGCGTTTGCTGCCGGAGACCCTCGAGGCAGCGCCGCAGATACTGCGCGCTGTTCCAGGTTACGAGGACGACGGAGACGAGCTGTTGTTCCATCGCTCGAACGCCTTCCTCAGCACGTTGCGGTATCCGCGGAATGCATCCCAACGCGCCACGCCGCGCGGGCGAAAGCCGATGATGCCGGCCAGGCAGCGCAACAGCATGCCGGTGATGATGCCCCAACGCAGCATCTCCGCCTGCGATGGCCGCATCCACTTGCGCGCGTACTGCCACATGTTGCGGTACCAAACGTCGACGAACAGTCCGAACGGGATGTGCTCGAGGCTCGCGCCGCCGAAATGCAGCGCCTGCGCCGCCGGCACGACCCACACTTCTTTCTGTTTCGCGGCCAGGCGGCGGCAGTAGTCGACGTCTTCGAACCATGCCGGCGCGAAGGCCTCATCGAGCGGTCCGATCTCTTCGACAGTCTCACGCCGCAGGAGCAGCGCCGCCGCGGCCGGCTGTTCGACGCGGCGCGGCGCCGTCAGGTCGAGATCGTGATAGCGATAGCGCGCCGTGGCAGGATTCGACGGGAAGAGTTTGTCGATGCCCAGCACCTCGGCCATGAACGTCCAGACCGTCGGCAGCCGCCGCAACTGGAACTCGCGTTGCGAGCCTCCGCCGCGCTCGTCGATCAGGAGCGGCGCCGCCGCGGCCACGTGCGGGTGCTGCTCGAGGAATTCGAAGACCATCGTCAACGCGCCGGGGGCCAGCTCGCAATCGGGATTGAGGAGAAAGACGTAGCGTCCGCGCGACGCGCCGAACGCCTGGTTGATCCCGGCCGCAAAGCCGCGGTTCGAGATCGAGCGGATGACGGTCGCATCGCCGAGATGCGCGAGCGTGTCGTCGCCCGAAGCGTTGTCGTACACGACGACTTCATACGCCAGCCCCTGACAGGCGGCTTCGATCGAGCGGAGGCAGCGGTCGATGAACCGCTCGCTGTTCCAGGTGACGATGAGGATGGAGAGGTCCCGGATTGAGGATGGAGGATTGAGGATGGAGGATTGAGGATCGCGGCGATGGTCAGCCTCAATCCTCGATCCTTCATCCTCAATCCGGGAGACACGCTCGTCGAACATTACGTTTGCCATTGCTACGTTTGCCATTCAATGATCGCGCTGACCAGAGGGCGTGTCACGACTTCCCACGCGAACTGCGGCCGGATGCGCTCGAGATTCTTTACGGCTGTGGAGTAGAGCTCGTCGTCCGTGAGCAACCGGCGGATGGCCTCGGCGGCGGCGCCGCTGTCTTCCGGCGGAACGACCACTCCGAGCGATTCGCGCTCCACCAGCTCCGCCGCGAACCCTCCCGCTGAAGCCACCACCGGGATTCCCGCGGCAATCGCATCGAAGAGCCGCGTGCGAATCGAGTAGGCAGCTTCCGCCGTACGACGATGGAGCATGATAGCGATTTTCCCCCCGCGCAACCACGAGAGGCGCTCCCGGTACGGAATCCACTCTTCGTTGGCGGACACATGCGCTCCGCCCCGCGCCAGAAGCTCGTCGAAACGGTCATCGCGCCGCCGATCGATGAGTTTGCGATTCGGTCGGGAGCGCCCGAGGAAGAGGAGCTTGGCCGGGACGCCGGACTCGTTCACGCGGACGATGGCGTCGACGGCACCGGCCGGATCGAGCCACTCCCAGATCCCGCCGCCCCAGATCACAATGTTGTCTTTCGGCTTCTCGCAGGCGCTGGTCTCACTGGGGACCTCGCCAAGGTCAATGCCAAACGGCACCTCGATCCACGGTGCGTCGCCGCTTTGCAGACTCTCGTAGAGCTCGCGCTGCTTGCGCGCCGCGCACACGAGCAGATCGGCGCGCATGAGCCCCTCGGCCAGCCGCCACCATTCCGCGGCCAGATGGACGCGCTGCCGCAGCGACGGCGCCGCGCCGTACAGCTCGCGCAGCTCCAGCACGGTGGGATCGAACAGGTCGTACACGATCCGCTGCTCCCGTCGCCGCTTGCGAAACCCACGCGCCGGCTGTCCGATGAGCACCGACGCGTCGCGCAACGCTTCACGCGCCGCGGCGGAGCCATGCTCGATCAGCGTGACGCCTAACCCCTCATCCGCCTTCGGCACCTTCTCCCCTTCACCCGGGGAGAAGGCTACCTGACCATGGCTCTCGCGAGAGCCATCCATGAGTAGCCTTCTCCCCACCGCAGCTTCATCGCGATGGGGAGAAGGTGCCGAAGGCGGATGAGGGGCGCTCTCGCGCGCACTGTCCTCACTCCGCGCGATGAGCCGCGTCGGAAAATGTTTTCCCAGCTCCGCGGCGAGATGCCACGCGCGGATGCCGGGACCGGCCATGCGGTCGCCAACGACATCGGGCGTGTGGACGACGACGTTGAAGTTCATGACGTTGAAAGTGACCAGAGAAGACCCTGCACGATCCCACGAATCGAGGTCCGCCCGCGCAGCAACAATCGAGCGTCTTCCCACAGCAGCGCACGGATGCGACCCACGCCGGGATGCATGCGCGCGACGAGATAGCGATTGCGCGCGCGCAGGCGCAACCCGCGGCGCCCGAGGAGCGGCGCGCTCTGCGATCCGCGATGAACGGCCGCGACGACGGGCAGCACGGCGATGCGCCAGCCATCCGCACGCAGCCGCGCGGAAAGCTCGACGTCTTCGTAGTAGGTGAAGAAACGTTCCTCGAAAAAACGATCGCCGATCGCGGCGCGGCGATAGAGCGTCGCCGTCGCCGAGACGCCCCAGGCGACCGACAGAGGCACGCCGACCGCGTCGCCGTGGCCGATCTGCCGGAACGTGCCGTCGCTGATGTCGATGCCTGCGCCGTCGATGCGGCCATCGGGCCGAGTGATGATCGTCTGCACCGCGGCCAGTTGTTCATCGCGATCGAGCGCGTCACGCACCTGCTCCAGCCAGTCCGGCTGCAACACGACGTCGTTGTTCACGAGCGCGACGTACGGCGCGGACGAATGGCGCAGCGCCGCGTTCGCACCGCCGGCGAATCCGAGGTTCGTCTCGCTGCGCATCGTCGCGCCAACAGTGGGAGTCTTCGACCCGTTGTCGAAAATGAGAATGCGCGACGGGATGCTCTGCGCGCGAATCGAGGCGATGCACTCCTCGATCATCGCGCCACCGTCGATATCGAGCACGATGACGTCGATCATCGCAGCTCCATCCGGTCGAGATTCACGGCGCCACTCACACAGCGCAGCGTGACGGGGCCATCCTCGGCGATCGTGACGCGGAGCGTGCGATGCGCGAGGCTCGGCTCGACGCGGTACGCGTGGCCGCCCAGCTCGATCGTCGCGCCGAGGCCGGTGATGGCGTGGAGATGATGCGTGCCGGCGCGCGCCAGGAACGTGAGCGACTGTCCCTCCTGCAACACCCAGCCGGCGCGATAGGCCGTGCGATTCGGAGTCCCGGTCGGCGGCTCGAGATGACCGCCGTCACGCGTCACGTGCGCGTCCTCGAAATCGACGCGCGTACCCGGCAGGCGACCGAAATGAAATCCCGCGCTGAGGAGGAGCGCGACCAGCGCGATCGGGAGCGCTTTGATTTCATCGCGAGACGAGAAGGCAATCCAAACGAGCACTAGACCGAGACCAATCGCACCGATCCATGCTGCTTCGTTCAGGCGGATGAAGCTTGGGAACAGTCGCGAGAAGTCGGCGTCGTAGAGTTGCGAGAGCCATTCGCCTGCTGCGTTCTCGCCGTTCGCCTCATGGAAGAGACGGTACGGATACGCCACTCCGTGAATGACCAATCCGATCGTCCACGCCGAGACGATGGCGATCGCGCTGCGCGGAATGCGCTCCCAGATCGCGGCCGCTCCGAGAGCGAGGACCGGCATCAGGAAGACGAGATAGCGCAACGGCGGGCCGTAGTTTCCGAACGATTCCTGACGCGGCAGGAGAAAGAGGATGTAGAGCAGAGCGGCCAGGATGCCGAGGCGGAAACCGCGTGGCGTCTCGCGCCAGCGGAGGAGCGCGGCCAGACCGAACAAGTAGAACGGCGCCTGAAACGCGATGCCGCTCATCCCGTCGACGAGCAGGCCGAAAAAACCGCGGACGTAGCTCATCGGATGCATCGGGACGAGCTCGTTCCACCGATGCACGTTCAGCGCGCTGCCACTGATCAGCCAGACCACGAGCACAGGAACGGCAACAACGCCGAGGGCGATGAACAGTCGTGAGCGGCGCGCTCGCAAACCCGCGGCTATGAGACCGATCGCCACCAACACGAACCGCAGCTTGAGCATGACCAGCCCGAGCAGCGCAGGCACCCATCGTTTCGCACGTTCCGCGCGCACGCCGCGAATCGCCTCCACGAAGAAAAACGCCGCCGGCACCTCGGGCCACATGCGCGTCGCATAGAACAGCACCGGCGGCGCGAATGCGAAGAACGGAAAGACCGCACGGATCGACTCATCCGGCACGCCTTCATCTTCCATCCAGCGGATCGTGGAACGGACCAGCAGCACGCCGAACAGCGCGATCATGGCGATCGCGCCCCACAGACCACCGAGCGCGTAACCCGGCGCCATCAGCAGCGAAAGAAACGGTTCGTATCGCGAGTAGCGTGCTCCATCTTTTCCGGCCGGATCATCACTGTGCGGCTGCAGGTCCACGCGGCCCGATGCCGTGCGTTCGATCTCGCGGTACTGATTGGCGAGATCGACGTCGCGATCATGAACGATCGATTCGGTGATCAGCAGATAGAACGGCTCATCGCCGTCGACTTTCCACGACGTTACAGAAATCGTCAGTGCGTAAAAGACGGCCGCGATGATCGCCGCATGATTCGCGGACCAGCGAACGTTGCTCCCACGGCTGAGAAAAAGCGCGAACGTCACGAGCGTCAGAACCACGAACGCAATGGATGCCAGACGTGGATCCGGTGACGGAACGAGACGTCGCCAGACGATCCACGCAAAGAGCGCCAGCGTCAGTTGCGCCGCGTAGCAGTGAATCAGCGTCCGGCCGCGCAACGAGATCAGCGGCAGGATCAGCAATGCGGCGAGGGTGGCGGCGATCACTCGAATCCTTCGACCTGGATCGATGCACCGGGAGGCAGCGCGGCGTCACCGGTGATGCGGATCGTCCCTGAATGTTCGGGCAGCGCTACCCGTCCCGCGCCGTCGACCCAGGCGGAATAGCCGTAACCACGCAGACGCCCGGCAGGATCGTCCGGCCACGGATTTCGCGAGGCGTAGAAATACTCGCGCCGCAACGCTCCCCAATCCGACGCATCGCCGATGCGTAGGATTCGGCCGCCTGGCTCGACTTTGCCGAGGGGCGTGCCACGCGTCAGGCGGGAAACGTTGGCGCCGGAAACGACGAGCGACTTCGCACCGTGCGGAACCTCCAGCTCGATGGCCACGTTCGCCTGCAAAGCCTGCGCGACGGCATGTCGCGGAACCTCCGGTCTGGCGCGTTGCAGAAAGTACGGAAAGGCGCGCGCTACGACACCACTCCACGCAAAAAAGAGCATCGCGAACGCCACGACGATCGTCGACGGCCACGTCAGCGCGACACGCTTCATCCCGAACACTTTCGCCAGCACCGCCACGAACAACGCCGCCAGCGGCAGTAACAACGTTCGCAGCGGAATGGCCGGCGTGATGAGCGCGACGATCACCGCCACCGCGATCGCGAACGGCGTGCGGTCCAGCACGAGCACGATCAGCGTCGCGATGACGAGCAGAAAGATCTCGCGACCCAATCGCACATCCTCGAACGGGATCCAGCGCAGGAGGAGAATCGCGGCCAGCGCGAGGAGAACAGTCGGCGGTCGGCGGTCGGCGG
>JALYJW010000082.1 GCA_030775085.1 Acidobacteriota bacterium
GGGTCAGCGCCCGTCCCCAGTCCCCTCTCCCCTCCGGGGAGAGGGCTAGGGTGAGGGGCGGCTCTCGCGCAAAATTCTCCTCCGAGGTTTCATGCTGATCGCCGCCCTCCGCAAAGAGATGTTGCTTCAGTGGCGTACGCGCGGCCAGTTCATGGCGGTGTTCGTGTTCGGCGCGGCGGCGCTGTTGCTGTTCAGCTTTGCCATTGGTCCGGACGCCTCGGCGCTGCGCACGTTTTCGGCGGGGTTTCTCTGGCTCGGATTGCTCCTGTCCTCGACGCTAACACTCGCGGAGAGTTTTCACGCCGAGATGGAGAATCGGGCGATGGAGGGACTGCTCCTGCTGCCGTCCGATCCGCGCGCGCTCTACTACGCGAAAGCGATCGCGAACTGGATGCAGCTCACGATCCTCGGCATCGCGCTGGTTCCGGTCATGGTCGTCCTCTACGACGCCGGCACGACGCGTCTGCTGACGTTGCTTGCGGTGATCGTTCTCGGAACGGCCGGGCTTTCGGCGCCGGGGACCCTCTACGCGGCCATGACCGCGCAGCTCAAGGCGAAACAGACGCTGCTTCCGCTGTTGTTGTTCCCGTTGATCGTTCCGGCCCTGCTCGCATCCGTCAAGGCAACGTCGCTGGTCATCCTGGGCGACCCGATGGGACAGTCCGGGCCGTGGGTGATTCTGTTGCTGGCGTTCGATCTCATCTATTGGTCGTTGTGCGGTTTGTTGTACGGGCGGGTCATCGAGGATTGATCGTCCGTTAGGATGGATGGAAGTATGCGCAAAGGCTATGGATTCCTTGCTCTGGGAGCGGCACTGCTGCTGTTCGGCTCCTACCGCGGCCTCTTCATGGCGCCGCCGGAGCAGTACATGGGGGACGTGCAGCGCATCATGTACGTCCATGTCCCGACGGCGTGGAACTGGATGCTGGTGGTCATTTTTTCGTTCGTCTGCGCGGTGGCGTTCCTCTTCCGCAACAACATGAAGTGGGACTCGCGGCTGGAAGCGGGACTGGAAGTGGCCACGCTATTCGGGTTCCTGCTCTGCTGCCAGGGCTCGATCTGGGCCAAGCCGACGTGGGGCGTGTGGTGGGATTGGGATCCGCGCCTGACCTCGACGGCCGTGCTGCTGTTCGCGACGCTGGGCATTCTGGCGCTGCGCAGTTTCGTGGAGGATCCGGTGAAGCGCGCCACCTGGTCGGCGGTGGCCACGATCATCGCCGCGGTCGATCTCCCGATCATCTATTACTCGGTCAAATGGTGGAACTCGCTGCACCAGGAGCAGTCCACGCCACAGACCGTTGCCTCGCCGTTCCATCTCCCCTTGCGCGTGAACGCGTTCGCGGTACTCTTTCTGATGATCGGTTTCATCATGTTGCGCACGCGCATCGCCGCGGCCCGTCTGGAACGGGACCTGGCCGAGCCGCACGCGCGACTGGACAGCGAAGCAGGAGAGCTTGCGTGATGGAAGCAACCGGAGGAGTGATCAGCGGCGGTTGGGAGTTCGTCTGGGCCGCCTACGGAATCACCGCGGCCATGTTCATCATCTACACGACGTCTCTCGTGATGCGTCTGCGGGAGGGTAAAACGAAATGACCGAATCAGACAGGATGCGCCGCAGAACGCGCTGGTTCATGGTGGGCGCGTTTGCCGTGGCCGGCATCGCTTTCACGGTGATCGCCGCCAGTGGCATCAACAAGAATCTCGTCTATTACTGGACGCCGTCCGACCTTCACGCGAACGGAGAGAAGGCGTACGGCGCGACGATCCGCCTCGGCGGCATGGTGGCCAAGGGCTCGATCCGCAACGCAGGCGGCTCGGCCGTCGAGTTCGACGTCAAGGACGCCACTCGCGTCGTCCACGTGAAGACCTCCACCGTCCCGCCGCAGATGTTCCGCGAGAACATCGGCGTCGTCGTCGAAGGGACGATGGTGAAGGGCGGATACTTTCAATCCAACCGCCTGATGGTCTCGCACAACAACGAGTACAAACCGCCCAAAGAAGGTCACCCGATGGATCGGAAAGAGCTCGAGCGGATGATGAAGTCGACGGTGGCTGAGAGTGAGTAGCGAGAAGCAGTCGCCGGTCGGCAGTCGGCAGTCGGCAGTAGAGCCACGTGGGCGGGGGAGGCTACTGCCGACCGCCGACCGCCGACCGCCGACTCCAATGCCGACTCGGCAAGGAAACCAATGATTCCTGCTCTGGGACGAATCCTGATTCTGGCGTCGCTCCTGTCGGCGGCCGCGGGCGCGTTGCTTGGTTTCGCGGCCGGGCGCAGTCGTTCGGCCGACGGGTTGAAGTGGGCGCGCCGGTTTGCGTATCTCTACGCCGCGCTGATGATCGGCGCCACGTTGCTGATGGAGTACGCGCTCCTCACGCACAACTTTTCGGTCGGCTACGTCGCGCAGGTCGGGTCGCGGTCGGTGCCGACCTGGGTGACGATCGTCAGCCTCTGGTCCTCGCTCGAGGGATCGATCCTCTTCTGGGGATTCGTGCTCGGCGCGTACATCGGGCTGGCGACGTACCTCACGCGCGGGCAGTACGCGGAGTATCAGCCCGATGCGATCGGCGTCTGGCTGAGCTGCGCGGCGTTCTTCAGTTTCCTCATGGCCGGTCCGGCCAATCCGTTCCTCACCGTTCCCAATCCGCCGTTCGACGGTCCGGGTCCGAATCCGCTGCTGCAGAACCATCTGCTGATGGCCATTCACCCGCCGTTTCTTTATCTCGGCTACGTCGGCATGACCATCCCGTTCGGTTTCGCATGCGCCGCGCTGATCAAGGGACGCCTCGGGCACGGCATCCTCAAACCGCTGCGCGAGTCGCTGATGCTGCCGTGGATCTTCCAGACCATCGCCATCATGCTCGGTGGCTGGTGGGCGTATGAGGTTCTCGGCTGGGGCGGTTACTGGGCGTGGGATCCGGTCGAAAACGCGTCGCTGCTTCCATGGCTCACGGCAACGGCGGCACTGCACTCGATCATGGTCGTGGAGCGCCGCGGAATCCTGAAGGGCTGGACGATCACGCTCATCCAGGCCACGTTCCTGCTCACCATCCTGGGCACGTTCATGACGCGCTCCGGCGTGTTCAACTCCGTCCATTCATTCACGCAGAGCGCGATCGGGCCAACGATTCTCGGGTTCCTGGCGGTGGGGCTGCTGTTCTCCATCGCCTTGCTGGCGTTCCGTATCGACAAGCTCGAAAGCGACGGCCGCATCGAAGGCGCCGCCAGCCGCGAGGCGATGTTCCTCGTCAACAATCTGATGTTCGTGCTGCTGACGTTCACGGTGCTGATCGGCACCGTCTTTCCGCTGATCGTCGAGGCGGTCAACGGCAAGCAGATGAGCGTTGGCCGCCCGTACTTCGACAGCATGGTCATGCCGATCGGCGCCGTGCTGCTGTTCGTCCTCGGCATCGGTCCGGCGCTCCCATGGGGCCGCGCCACCGGCGAGCAGGTTCGCAAGGCGCTTCTGCCGCCCATCGCCGGGGCGGTTGTTTTCGCGGTGATCGGCTACATCGCCAACGTGCGCAGCCCATGGACGCTGCTGACGCTGGCGTTCGGCGGCTACGCCGCCTGGGTCACGCTCGGTCAGATGTTTCTGCCGATGGTGCAGCGAATGAAGCGCGGCGAGTCCGCGGCCGCGTCGTTCGTCGATGCCCAACTGCTCCGCGGCCGGCGCCGCTTCGGGTCGTACATCGTTCACGCGGCTGTGGTGGTGGTGATCATCTGCATCGCCGTCAGCACGTCCAATCGGCAGACCACCGAGCTGCATTTCACGAAAGGACAGACGCAGAAGGCTTCCGGCTATGACGTGACGTTCCGCGGCGTGGAACAGCGCACCGAGCCGCATCGCACGTCGATCATCGGACGATTCGACATCGCCCGGAACGGCAAGCCGGTGGCGCAGCTCGAGCCGCGCATGAATCAGTATCAGATGATGCGCGAGCCGATCGGAACGCCCGACGTGCATACGACCGCGGCAGGCGATTTCTACATCGCGCTGAGCAACATCGATCCGGCCCAGGAAACCGTGAGCATCACGGTCTTCGCCACGCCGCTCGTGGTCTGGATCTGGATCGCGGTGATTCTCATGGGCATCGGCGCGTTGTTCGGACTCTTCCCCTCGCGCCGCACCGCAATCCAGGCTCCTGTCGTCCAGGCTCCTGTCGTCCAGGCTCCTGTCGTCGACGACCAGCAGCCGGTCGCCAAGACTGCGGAAGAGACCGTATGAATCGCACGGTCCTTCTCGTCGGCGTGATCATCGCCGCCGTCCTTCTCGGCGTGCTGTTCGTCGGACTCGGAAAGAATCCGAACGAGATCCGCTCGCCGCTGATCGGCAAACCCGCGCCGACGTTCGCACTGCGCGAGGTCGGCACCGGACGCAGCGTCGATCTCGGTGAGCTCAAAGGCCGGCCCGTCGTGCTCAACTTCTGGGCTACGTGGTGCGGGCCGTGTTGGGAAGAACATCCCATCCTGGTGGCCAACGCGAAGATGCTTCCGGACGTGCAGTTTCTCGGCGTCGTCTTCCAGGACAGCGAGGAGAAGATTCTCGGATTCCTTCAACAACGCGGTTCGAGTTATCCCACCGTGGTCGATGACAAAGGCAAGACCGCCATCGCCTATGGCGTGGGCGGAGTGCCGGAGTCGTTTTTCCTCGACGCCAACGGCGTGATCGTGGCGAAGTACAGCGGCCCGATGTCGAGCGATATTCTTCAGGAAAATCTCAGGAAGGTAGTCCGCTGATGGTCATCGCGCTGTTGCTTCTTTTGCAGCTCAGGGTTCCGGACGCTGCATCTTTCGTTGGACCGCCGCAGGGACAACCGCTCACGGGGCAGCAGCTCACACAACGGACACAGGAAGTGGCCGAGTTGCTGCGCTGCCCGGTGTGTCAGGGTATGGCCGTGGCGGACTCGCCGGCGGAGATGGCGGTCAACATGAAGGCGCAGGTCCACGAGCTCCTTGCGCGCGGGTACACCGAGGAACAGATCCTCAAGTACTTCGAGCTCTCGTATGGACAGTTCGTGCTGTTGCGTCCGAAGTTCGAAGGTGTGAACCGGCTGGTCTGGCTGCTTCCCGTCGGCGCGTTGTTGATCGGCGCCGCAGTGGTGTTCTTCAAACTGCGGAAGCTCGAAGCCGTCGCTGTTCCATCCCCCGAAGAGAAACCCAAACCAGCGCCAACAGACGATCCTTATCTCGCTCGCGTGCGCGATCTCGTCGGCGGAGACAAATCATGAACGCTCCACCCATCGATTGGATCAGCGCCATCGCAGTTCTCGTGGCCGGCCTCGTGCTCGGCGTGCTTTTCTTTTACTTCAACAAGCGCAAGGCGCAGACGCTCGGCAGCGAAGCCGATCTCGAGCAGAAGGATCTCGAAGCGAAGCGCGACGCGCTCGTGCAGCAGTTACGCGATCCCTCCCTCGGCGCCGACGAACGTTCGCGCCTGGAGACGGAGACCGCGGAAGCGCTCCGCAAGCTCGACACCTACGGCAACAATGTGCCGGCCGGAACGATCAGCCGGCCCGCCGCAGCGCCGGCGATGAATCCGTCGACCAAAGGTTTTCTGTGGGGCGCGATCTCCATCGGTGCACTGTTCGCCCTCGGCTACTTCGTGATGCAGCAGGCCAAACCGCGGCAGGAAGGCGAGGAGCTCACAGGAAGCATCGCCACCGCTCCGCAACAGCAGGCGCCGGCGCAAGGCCAGCCTGACCCAATGCTGCAGCAACTCCAGTCGGCCGTGCAGGCGCAGCCGAACAATCTTCAGTTGCGCAACGATCTCGCGCAGGCATACCTCGAGCGCAACAATCTGATGGCCGTGTTTCAGGAGACGAAGTTCGTGCTCGATCAGGCGCCGGAAGACAGCCGCGCGCTCACGCTGCAGGGTCTCGTCCGCATGGCCATGGGCGATGCGGGCGAAGCAACCAAGATGCTGCAGCGCGCCACGAAAAACGACCCGAAGAATCTCGATAGCTGGGTCTCGCTGGCGTGGGTCTACGCGCAGACCAACCGGATGGATGACGCCGAGCGCATGATCGCCGAGGCCGGGAAACAGGCGCCGCAGGAAAAAGCGCGACTGGATCAGGTCTTCGTGCAAATGAAAGAGCAGATCGCCCAGTCCGCGATGGCGCAATCGGCGCAGGGCGGCGCACTCCCGGAAGGCCATCCCCCAATCGACGGCGCACCCGCCGCGCCCGCGGCCGCGCCGGCAGCATCGCCAGCACCCGCGGCGTCCGGCGCCGGAGTCCGCGTCACGCTCGATCTCGATCCAAGCGCGAAACAACGCACCGGCATCGTCTTCGTCATCGCCCGCAACCCTGCAGGCGGACCGCCCGTGGCCGTGAAGCGCGTCGTGGCCACATCGTTCCCCTTCAACCTCGAGCTCACTTCCGCCGACTCGATGATGGGTCAGCCGCTTCCGGCAAGCTTCCGCCTCGAAGCAAGACTCGACACCGACGGCGACGCCATGACCAAGCCAGCCACCGATCCAAGCGCGATGCAGGAAGGCGTGGCACCGGGCGCAAGCGTGCGACTGGCGCTGAAGTGAGTTTCGTGCACCGTCTTACTTCAGCGTTACTTCACCGTCGGTAATCTTCGCGGTGCGCGCATGAGCGCGGCCATTTCGCGCACGGCGGCGTCGAGCCCGACCAGCGAGGCGCGGGCGATGATGGAGTGGCCGATGTTGAGCTCTTCGATCTCGGGGACCATGGCGATGCCGTCGATGTTGCGGTAGGTGAGGCCGTGGCCGGCGTAGACGACCAGGCCGAGCTTTTTGGCGACGCGCGCGGCGTTGGCGACTTTGTCGAGCTCCGCGGTCCAGTTGCCGCCGGCTGCGCGCTGGTTGAACGCGTCCGAATACTTGCCGGTGTTGATCTCGATCTTCGGAGCTTTGAGCTTGTGGCAGTGGCGGATCTGTTCGACGTCGGGGTCGACGAAGATCGAGACGTCGATGCGCGCATCGAGCAGTTGGGCCACGACCTTCTCGACGTTGCCGGAGTGGAGCACGACATCGAGCCCGCCTTCCGTCGTGACTTCATCCTTCCGCTCCGGTACGAGCGTGACCTGGTGCGGCTTGATGGTTTGGGCGATGCGCACCATCTCACTCGTTCCGGCCATCTCCACGTTGAGATGCGTGGTGACGGTTTTGCGGAGCAGCTCCACGTCGCGGTCCTGGATGTGGCGGCGGTCGCCGCGCAGATGAACGGTGATTCCCTGCGCGCCGGCAAGCTCGCAGATGACGGCGGCGGCGACGGGATCCGGCTCGTCGGTCTTGCGCGCTTCCCGGATCGTGGCGATGTGGTCGATGTTGACGGCTAAACGCATGCCTGTAGTCTAAAGGCCTCTTGCGAAAAAAAGTCATCGCCATCGCCGTGTTGTTGATCGTGATCGGCAGCGGCGCGTTCTACATCTACGGACGCTCGCTCTGGTATCCGCTGCTCCTGCGCATCACCGGCCCGCGCACGGTCGCGGATGTGGTGGCGCGCTACGGTCCCGCGGCGCGCAAACGTCTCGGTCCTCATTTCACCCGCGCCGGCGTGGCATATCCGCCGAAGCAGATCGCGCTCCTCGTTGGGTGAGAGAGCTCTATCGCATCGTGGCCGCAGCGCTCGTCAAATTCCCGATCTGGATGGAATCGAACAGCGCATTCGACGTCCATGGAATGTCGAAGGGGAAGGTCGCGAAATGATTTGGAGTGCGGCAGCCGCAGCTGCCGCTTTTGTATGTTCGTGCATTGCGGTTGCATACAAAAGCGGCGGCTGCGGCCACCGCACTCCAAAATGTTCGCAACTACTGCGCGGGTGGCAGAGTGAACGCCGCGCCAGCGTAATCATCGGTTGGCTCGAGAACGTCTGGGCGGCGCACGCCTGTGAGGATCTGGACGTCGAAGATTTCCTGCACGCTTCCTTCGAAGCGGATGAAGCCGATGGTCGTTCCGTTGCGCACGTCGACCAGCCAAACGCCGCAGTTTCGTTCCGGGCGTGTGGCGATGGGGATGCCGTCGAAGACGCGCTCGCGCACCTGCGAGAGTCCGATGAACGCGTAGGGTCCGGCGAAGGCGAGGCCGCGCGCGAAGCCGGGGACCTCGGCGACGATGTTCTTCGCGCCGCTGGCCGGATCGATTGTGCAGAGGCGTCCTTCGCCTGACTCGAGAACCCAGAGTTTCCCATCGTGCCAGCGCGGTGAGTGGGGCATGGAGAGGCCGCGGGCGATGATGTCGTTCGAGATGGTGTCGATGACGATGCCGCCGTTTGCTTTGTTCGCGCGCCAGCCTTCCTTCTCGTTCGATTCGCCGAGCGCCGTCACGTAGCGCACGACGCCGTCGATGACGGCCACGCCGTTGAGGTGACAGCGATCCTCCGGAACGATTTCGGTGATGAAGGACGGACGCCACGTTTCGCGGAAACTGTTTACGGGATCGATCGCGGCGAGGCAGGAGAAGCGCGTGTTGACGATGACGAGCTCGTTGGCCGCATACGCGAGCTCGTGGACGCGGATGTCGCCGGTTCCATACGCGGCGGCCGGAACGTACGCTGCATCGGCTGCGCCTTCGAGTTTCTCGGCAATGCCGGGATGATTGCGGAAGTGCCAGACGAAGTTCTTCGTGCCGAGGGTCATCATCTGCGGAGTCAGAGCAATGCCCATCGGACTGGCGAAGGCGCGGAAGTGCGTATTCAGTTTGCCGTCGATCACGCGCGCGATGATCAGGCGGCCGCTTTGATAGGTGGAGATGAAGAGTGACGCGCCCGCTTTGTCGAGCACCTCGGCGACCGAGGGCGTGAAGACGCTGCGAAAATCAGTCACGGGTTGCGCTGGCTGCTGCTTCGCGGATGGCGCCGGACGCTTGCGCGCCACGACCGGCGGATTGGCAAACAGATTCCGGGCTCGTTCCGCGATGCCTGCCACGAGCGGGAGCGCGATTTTAAGATCCTCGGCGTTGCGCTTCCACTTCTCGCGATTCGGTGCGGTGAGCGTCGTGCGCGACAGCGGGAGCGGACCGGTCAGCGTGCGATCCCACTCGATGTCGAGGAATCGCGCCAGCCGCGCCACTTCCTGCTGTGGATCGTCGAGCAGCGCGTCGTAGCCGGCCACGCACCAGCGCTCCGGCGGGAGTTGCTCGAGATCGTCGAGCAGATAGCGCGTGGCCGTCGACCATTGCGCGGCCACGATCTCCGCGAGAGGTTTTCCCGACAGCTCGCGCCAACCCGGAGTGAGTAGCAGCGACCATGGCAGTCCTTCCCATCCCGGCAACGCCGGATAGGTGACGAACTTTCCGGAGCGCCACGCGTCGAGCATGCTGCTGATCGTGTCGCGCATGTCGCGGTAGAGGTAGACGAACAGCGCGTCCGGAAATGCCTCGGCGAGAAACGGAACGCGCAGCGAGTTTTTCGGCGTCTTCTCGAGCAGACGCAGAGCGCCGCTACGCTGCGGCGGCTGTCCGTCGCGATTGCGTAGATGGCGGAGGAACGATCGCTCCAGACGCTGCACGATGTCGGGCGTGGCATCCGAGGCGTCGAGACGATTGGAGTGATAACGGCGCTGCTCGGGATGAAGCGCGGGGATCGACTCGATGATGGCGTGACTCTCGCCGCCCACCGTCCAGACCGTCGGCGACTGCGAGAGCGTCTCGAAGAACAGCGAACTGCCCGAACGCGGCGGGCAGACGACGAAGACCGGCCGGTCGAGATGACGGCCGCGCGTTCGTTCTTGCGGACGCGGGCGCGGCGCGTTCTTGCCGGCGGCGCCGAGTGCGGGGCGAAGGACGACGTTCCGCACGGCATCGACAGCGTCGATGTGATTGATGAGGCGAATGCTTCCGGCGAGTGGCGCGAGCACGGTCTCCGTGCGATCGAGGAGCTGGCGATAGAGCGGAAAGCCCTCGGCGGTCTCGCCGAAGCGCGCGAAGGCCGCCTGCCAGTCGAAAAGCAGAGCACGAAGGATCGAACGCAAATCGTGGCAGTCCTCGGGTGCGGACTGCAACACGAGCTCGATCATGTCGTTCAGTTCCGCGGGCGGCATCACCACGGGATGGTTGAACGACTCCGTCGTGATCGAAACCGCGCGCAGCGGGTCGTACGGGACGTGTTGCGCGATCTGCGAAGAATCCGAACCGCGCTCCACCAGATCCCAGAACGCTGCCGAGCCGATCGTGTCCGCCACGAGATGGATGCGCCGCGTCGGATGCGGATTGATCACGTTGTGAATGCGCCAGGTATCGAAGATCCAGGCTTCGCCGGCGGCCATGTGGACCGATGCGTCACCGCAGCGGAACTCGACATCGTCCCCCGTGACGATGGGCACGTGGACGCGCGCATGCCGCGTCCAGTAGTAGTTCGTGTCCGCGTGCGCCGAGGCCTCGGCATTTCCATCGAGCCGCATCAGCCGCGTGCGTCCCCACACCGCGTGAAATGCCGCCAGCACCTGACGCAGATACGGACAACGATCGAGATGCTTGGTGGCGCGCATCGGCCCCTTCACGTCATCGTCGTCGGGATCTCCGTTGACGGCGATGAGAGGCAACGCGCTGTTGCCGGGATAACCCTGCGGATGCGGGCGCCAATCGCGCTCCTCGAACGCCGCGATCTCTTCAACGAGTCGCGCGGCGTCGAAGGTGAGTGGAAGACGAATGAACTCTCTGGACAACCGCATGCGATCGCGACTTATACTAAGTCGTCCTACCGGTTCTCCACCGATTTTGGCAAGTAGTGAGGTCACATCCATGCGTGTGAGGCGATCCAGGACTTCGAGAGAGAAGTCGCCCCCGAAATCATCGATCGCAGCTACCAGCGCCGTCGGCCTCGGTGTGGCCGCACTCGCGGCGGCGCCGGCAGCCAACGCCGCGGTGTTCAACGTGACGACGCTTGCCGATAGCGGAGCGGGCAGTCTGCGCCAGGCCATCATCGACGCGAACGGAGCGGCCGGTGCCGACGTAATCACGTTCCAGGCTGCGCTTTCCGGAACGATCACGCTCACGACGGGTCAGCTCTACATCACCGATTCTGTGGATGTGCAGGGTCCGGGAGCGGCGGTGATCACGGTGAGCGGCAACAACTCCTCGCGCGTGTTCTACATGTACAACGGGTCAGGCGAGATCGATGTGCGCATTGCCGGCCTGACGATTACGGAAGGATCGGATGTCATTGGCGCGGGTGTCGTCAACTTCGACGAGAACCTCATTCTCGATGGCGTCACCATCACCGAGAACAACTCCGTCAGCGATGGCGCCGGCCTCTGGGCCGATGGTTTCAACATGGACCTGACGATCACCAACTCGACCATCAGCGGAAACATCGCTGGCGGCGATGGTGGTGGAATCTATATCGAAGACACAGGTGGTCCGCTGCTCATCGAGGAAAGCGTCATCAGCGGAAATCAGGCGGCGGGAAGCGGCGGCGGAATCTACTTCTACGATCCGGATGACGACATCACCATTCGCGACACGACGATCTCCGGCAATACGTCCGTCGGAGGCGTGGGTGGTGGCGTCTACTTGTACAGTTTCGACGCCGGTTCGTTGACGATCGAACGGACGACGGTGTCCGGAAACACGGCGCTCGGCGGCGGTGGCCTCGCACTCTACGGGCTCGATGTTGAACCCGCGTTGATCGAGAATTCGACGATCTCGGGCAACCAGGCCACTTCCTTCAACGGAGGCGGCATCTATCTGTACAACCTCTACGCCGAGTTGGTTCTGAACTTCGTCACGGTGGCAGGCAACACGTCGGTCGCCAACGGCGGCGGAATGTCCCTCGGATTTGGTCCGGCCACGATCAACAACTCGATCTTTGGCGACAACACGGCGGCGGCGGATGACGATCTCACCGATGCATTCGCGGGAACATTCGATCTTCGCTACACGCTGGTCGAGTCGCCCGGCAGCGCGCCGATCAACGACATCGAAGGCAACATCTTCAACACCGATCCGCAGCTCGCCGCTTTAGCGGACAACGGCGGTCCGACTGAGACGCAGCGACCCGCGCTCACCAGTCCCGTCGTCAATGCCGCCGATCCGGCTCTCGTGCCGCCACCGGCGACCGATCAGCGCGGCGAGCCGCGTTTCTATCCGACGCGAGCCGACATGGGCGCGCTCGAGCTCGTCGGCGGCGTGATCCAGTTCAATCCAACCGTCGATTCCGTCGCGGAGAATGCCGGCAGCATCACGCTGACCGTCGTCCGCGACGTCGGTCCCGATCCCGCGTCCGTTGATTTCACGACGAATCCCGGAACGGCCACCGCCGGCCCCGGCAACGACTACACGACCACGTCCGGCACGCTCAATTTCGCTGCGGGCGATCTCTCGGAAACGTTCAACGTTCCCATCCTCGACGACGCGACGGTCGAAGGAAGCGAGCAGTTCACGGCCACGCTCAGCAATCCCAGCCCCGATGCCACCATCGGCGCGGGAAATCCCGCCACTGTGACGATCACCGACTTCGAGACGGGCCAGATCGTCTTCAGCAGTGCGACCTATTCGGTGGGAGAGACCGGCGGCGTGGTGACCATCACCGTGAACCGCGTCAACGGCTCCGACGGTGCCGCATCGGTGAACTACACGACCGTTCCCGGCACGGCGACGCCGGGTGTTGGCAACGACTACACGACCACCGGCGGCACGTTCAACTGGGCCGATGGTGATGCCACGTCGCGTTCGTTCGATGTGCCGATCCTCGACGACGACGCCGCCGAGGGAGATGAAGACTTCGGAGTTTCGCTGGACACACCGAGCGGCGCGGCCATCGGCACTCCCGGGACAGCCACGGTCACCATCATCGACGATCCGGCAGGCACCGCGCAGTTCAGCGTCGCATCGATCGACACGACCGAAGAAGCGGGAACCGTGACGGTCACCGTCACGCGTACCGGCGGCACGGAAGGTCCGCTCTCCGTCAACTACTCCACCGCGGATGGCACTGCCACGACGCCGAGCGACTACACCGCGGCGGCCGGGATCATCACGTTCCCCGCCGGAAGCGCGGTCTCGCAAACGTTCGACATCACGCTGATCGACGACAACGTCCCTGAGGGAGAGGAAATGTTCACAGCCAACTTGAGCGGTCCCGGCACCGGTACTCCGAGCAGCGTCACAATCGTTCTGGCCGCAAGCGACGCCGTGATCGCTCCCATTCCCACGGTTTCATGGCTCGGCAAAGTCTTTCTGACCATCATGAGCGCGATGGCCGGCCTCTACGTCATGATGCGCAATCGACTCTCCCTGTTTCTCCTGGCCATGTTGTGCGCCGGCGTGTTCGCCGCGCCGCCGCTGAGCGCCGCAGAAAAGACGAAGAAAGAAACGCCGAAGGCGCAGGCCGAAGTCAAAAAGAAGGAAAACAAGGGCTCGAAATTCAGCGGGACCGTGCAGTCCATCGAAAGCAACGGCGCCAGCATCGTGATGACGCTTTCCGGCGGAATCGCGATCACCATACCGAAGACCGTCTCGAACATCACCGACGTTCGCTCCGCCAAGCCGCAGCCGGGAACCCTCCAGCAGATCGTGGCCGGCACGCAGGTGGTCGTGAAAATGCGCACCGACGCAAACGGCGTCGTGAAGAGCGTCAAGATCAAGATCACGGGTTAACGGTCCCGCGCTGGAGGAACAGTTTCGAGCGCTGGTGCGTTGGGTGCCAGCGCAATGCTCTATCGGTTCGACGACGTCGTAAAAAGTTATGGCCCGCACGACGTTCTCAAAGGCGTCACGTGGCAGCACAACCCCGGCGAGCACGTCGGGCTGGTGGGCCGCAACGGCGCCGGCAAGACGACCATCTTCCGCCTGCTCCTGAAGCAGGAAGAAGCCGATCACGGGCAGATCATCCGCTCGAACGGCATGACCATCGGCCATGTCGGACAGCACCTCGACGCCGAGCCGGGGATGTCGCTGTTCGATTTCGTCGAGACGGCGTTCGATGAAGTGCTGCGCATCGAGCGGAAGATGCGCGCCATCGAGCACGATCTTGCGGACACCACCAAAAGCGAGGCCGAGCATCAGCGTTTGCTGCACAAATACTCCGAGCTGCAGCACGACTACGAGCACGCGAACGGTTACACCTTGCACGCGGAAGTGGAGCGGGTTCTCGGCGGCGTCGGCTTTCACGACAAGTCGGAGTGGGACCGCCCCATTCATGAATTCAGCGGCGGCCAGCAGAACCGGGCCATGCTCGCCAGAGTCCTGCTGACGAAAGTGGATTTGCTTCTCCTCGACGAGCCGACGAACCATCTCGATCTCAAAGGCATCGAGTTCCTCGAGGAGTTTTTGCAGGGCTTCAAGAGCAGCTACCTTCTGATCTCGCACGACCGGACGTTTCTCAACCGGACCGTTTCGAAGATCGTCGAGCTCGCGCACGGAAAGCTCATCGAATACCACGGCAATTACGAGAAGTTTCTCCTGCTCCGCGGCGAGCGGATGGAGAAGATGGCCAAGGATTACGAGCGCCAGCAGGAGTACATCGCCGACACGCAGGACTTCATCCGGCGCAATCTGGCGGGACAGAAGACGAAGCAGGCCAAGTCGCGGCGGAAGATGCTCGACAAGATCGACGAGCTGGACCGGCCGGAGACGGATGAGACGCTGGCGAAGTTCAATCTCGACGGCGGCGCGCGCTCCGGCGCGATTGCGTTGACCGCCGATCGCCTCAGCGCTGGATATCCGGCGAAGACGGTGGTGACGAACTTCTCCCTGCAGATCCGCCGCGGCGAGCGCTACGCGATCATGGGACCGAACGGTTCGGGCAAATCGACGTTGCTGAAGACATTCGCCGGACGCATTCCGCTGCTGGACGGCGCGATCGCGTACGGGCACAACGTGCAGGTCGGCTATTACGACCAGACCCTCGGCGATCTGAAGCCGAGCGGGCGCGTGATCGACGAAGTGTGGGATCTCGACCATTCGCAAACCGAAGAGGAAGTGCGGTCCTATCTGGCGCGCTTCTCCTTCGCCGGCGACGACGTGTTCAAGAAAACGCGCGAGCTTTCCGGCGGCGAGAAGGGACGTCTGGCGCTGGCCAAGATCATGTACGTGGGCGGCAACGTGATGCTGCTCGACGAGCCGACGAACCATCTCGACGTCTACACGCGCGAGGCCCTGGAAGAGGCGCTGGAGAACTTCACCGGCGCGCTGATCGTCGTCTCGCACGACCGCTACTTCATCGACCGTGTTGCCGAGAACGTGATCGTCGTCGAAGACGGCAGCGCCGATGTCTACGCCGGCAACTACAGCGAGCTGGTGGCTCGCTTCAAGGAAGGCGCGGCCATCGCGGAGAAAGTACAGATCGCGGCGGCGCAGCCCGCGCTGCCGAAGAAAGAAGTGCGCACCGCGACGGCTGCCCCGTCTGGGGCCGATCGCGAAGAAAAAAAGAAGCGCGACAAACGCATCAAGAAGATCGACGAAGAAATCGAACAGCTCGAGACGCGCATCGCGTCTGCGGAAGCGGAGCGCGAGCGCAACGACCTCCTGCTCTGCTCCCAGGAAGTCTTCCGCGACGGCGACCGCGTAAAGAAGATCCAGCAACAGAATCACGATCTGAAGGCAATGATCGAGCTGCTCTCGACGAAGTGGGAAGCGCTGGAGAGCGAGAAAGAAATGCTGGAAGCGTCGTAGATCTCCGCGCGGCGCGCTTTGGAGTGCGGCCGGCTTGCCGCCGCTTTCGGTAGTGTGCCATGAGCCGCTCTGTTGCACGCTCGACGCGCAGGTTCTTGCCGCAGGATTCCCAGGCGCGTGTTCGTTGCGTTTCTGCCGTGCTACCGAAAGCGGCAGCAAGCCGGCCGCACTCCAAAGCGCTGCGGCGCAGAGAGTTCCTGCGATACGCTTCGCTCAAAATGACGGCTACCGCTTCCATCATCGCCATCGGCTCCGAGATGCTCGGACCCATTCGCGTCGACACGAATTCGCTGAAGATCACGGCGGCGCTGGAGCAGTTCGGCGTGCCGGTGTGGCGGAAGTCGATCGTCGGCGATGCACTCGCCGACCTCGTGCAGGAGATTCGCTACGCCGCGGACCGCTCCGCGATCGTCATCATCACCGGCGGTCTCGGGCCGACCGAGGATGACCTCACGCGTGAAGCGCTTTCGGAGGCGTTCGGGTTGGAGATGGAGGTCGACGTCTCGATCATCGAGACGATTCAATCGCGCTTCGCGGCGCGCGGCTGGACGATGCCGGAAGTCAACAAGCGGCAAGCCAATGTCTTTCGCGGTCAGACCATGCTACGCAACGAGCGCGGCACCGCGCCGGGCTTTCATCTCCAGGTGGAAGGGAAGCAGGTCTGGGTCTTTCCCGGCGTACCGCACGAACTGGAGTGGATGCTGGCCACATATCTCCGCCCGTGGCTGGACGAGCGCAGCGGCGGCCGCGCGCGATATCGGCGCGTGCTGAAGATCGCCGGGCTCACGGAGTCGGGCGTCGAGGAGAAGCTCGCGCCGTATTACGCGAGCCATTCCGGCGAGCTGGTAACGATCCTGGCCAGCGGCGGCCAGATCGAAATCCACCTGCACGGCGACGGCGCCGAAGCGGAGGCGAGGGAGTTGATGGCGGCACGCGAGGGCGAGATCGCGGAGATCTTCGGCGAACGGCTCTTCGGCTACGACGACGACACGCTGGAGAGCGTGGCCGGCGCACTGCTCCGCGCGCGAAATCAAACCCTCGCCACGGCCGAGTCCTGCACCGGCGGTCTGCTCGGCTCGCGCATCACCGATGTCGCCGGCAGCTCCGCCTATTTCCTCGGCGGAGTGGTCTGCTACACCGCCGCGGCGAAGACCGATCTCGCTGGTGTCGATCCGGCCCTGATCCGCGAGCACGGCGAAGTTTCAGAGCTGGTGGCGATCGCGCTGGCCAACGGAATCCGCGAACGCTTCGGCGCAACATGGGGCGTGGGTATTACCGGCATCGCCGGCCCCGGAGGCGGAACCGAAACCAAGCCGGCCGGCACGATCCACCTGGCCGTAGCCGGCCCGCACGGACACAAACACCGGCATCTTCTCTGGCAGGGACCGCGCACGATCGTGAAGTGGTACGCCACGCAGCAGGCTCTGGACTTGCTGCGGCGAAGTATCCTCAAAGGTTCTTGACGGTACCGGGGATAGCGGCGCACATTGACAGAATGGAGTACTGGAAGGATGTCAGCGTCAACCAAGCCCTGTTGGAAGAGGCGACAAAAGTCTCAGGAGAGGATTCTGCGGTCGCCGTCGTGAACAAGGCTCTGTCCGAGCTCATAAGAATTGCGCGACTGAAACGCGGGATTCAGGCGATGAAGGATACGAGGGAACTACCTCAAACTGATCCTCCAAAGTCGTAGTCCGCTTATGAGTGGCTCCGAAACGTGGAGTGACGCTTAGCCCGCCCTCATCCTGAGCACGTTCCCGATCACGTCGTTGTAGATCACGACCAGCATCAGCGTGGCCAGCGCGGCGAAGCCGACCTGCTGGATGCGCTCTTTCACGCGCAGGGAGAGGTCGCGTCGTGCTGCGCCTTCGATCAGCAGGATCATGATGTGACCGCCGTCGAGCACCGGGATCGGGAGCAGGTTCATGACGCCCAACTGCAGGGAGATCAGCGCCATGAGCATGATCGTCGGCAGCCAGCCTTCCTGCACCACCATGCCGGAGATGCGGGCGATGTTGATCGGGCCGCTCAGCTCTTTGATGCTGCCTTCCGGACGGAACAGACGGCCCAGCGCGGACATGGCCATGCGCAGCGATTTCCAGTTCTCGGCGGCGCTGTATTGGAAGGCGGGGATCAGTCCCAGCTTGATCAGTTTCGTCGGACGCACGATGCCGCGCGATACCGCCAGCTCAGGATCGGAAGAGGCAGCGACGACGACGTTCAGACGCTCGGTGCCGCGCGCCACTTCCAGTGCGACCGGTTTCGTCTTCGCGTCATCGGAGATTTTCGCGAACGCTTCCAGCGAGCCCACCGGCTTTCCGCCGGCAACCAGAATGCGATCTCCTGCGCGTAAACCCGCTGCGGCTGCTGGTGTGTTGGGGAGCACGCGGCCGACGAGGGGCTCGGTTCCAAACGTGATTCCCGCGCGTCCGATCGGGCCGAATTCACCCTGCTTGCGCTCGGGCGTCAGCATGGTCTTCTGAATCGTTCCGTTGCGGTCGTACAGGATCTCGATCGGCGTTCCGGCATTCATCAAGATCACCACCCGCACGTCGTGGAAGTCGGCCACCGGCTCGCCCTTCGCGCGCACGATGCGATCGCCCGGCTGCAGGCCTGCTCTCGCACCTGGTTCATCCGCCGTGACTTCCGCGATGACCGCCTGTGTGACCGGGTGTTCAATCCCCACCATCGCCGCGAAGGCGATGAAGGTGAGAGCGATCACGATGTTCATGAACGGTCCGGCGAAGAGGATCAGGAAGCGCTGCCATTTCGGCTTGGAGAGGAACTCGTCCGGGTTCCCGGCCACGTTCTCCTCGGGTGAATCGCCGGCCATGCGTACGTATCCGCCCAGCGGAATCAGCGACACGCGATAGTCGGTGTCGCCTTTTCGGAAACCGAACAGGCGCTTGCCGAAACCGAATGAGAAGACCAGCACGCGCACGCGAAAGAACTTCGCCACGAGAAAGTGCCCGGCCTCGTGGACGAAGATCAGTACGCCGAGGACGAGGACGAAGCCGACAATGGAAATGAGTACGTTCTGAGCCATAGATTGGGTGCTGGTGATCAGCGGGTCATTGCAACATCGGTTCGGTGCGCTTCGTTCCTGGCCCAGGTATCCCAGTGCAGCGCGTCTTCGACGGATCCAATGGGCTGGACATTTCCGGCGTGCCGGTCGAGCACGCGACTCACCATGTCTACGATCCCGGTGAACGGAAGTTCTCCGGCCAGGAAACGCCCCACGGCGATTTCGTTGGCGGCATTGAGCACGGCCGGCATCGAGCCGCCGGCGCGCGAGGCCGCGTAGGCGAGCTCGACGGCGGGGAAGCGATGCGGATCGACCGGCAGAAAATCGAGCGTGCGCATCTTCGCGAGATCGAGGCGCGCGAACGGCGCCGCCAGACGGTCGGGATAGAACAGCGCGTACTGAATGGGGAACTTCATGTCGGTGGTCGACAGTTGCGCGATGATCGATCCGTCAATGTATTCGACCATCGAGTGGACGATCGACTGCGGATGGATGGCGATGTCGATGCGGTCGACGTGGACGTCGAAGAGGTGATGAGCCTCGATGACTTCCAGCCCCTTGTTCATCATCGTTGCCGAGTCGATGGAGATCTTGCTCCCCATCCGCCAGGTCGGATGCGCGAGTGCGGCCTCGATGCTGATGTCGTCGAACGAGGCGAGATCGCGATGCAGGAACGGGCCGCCTGAAGCCGTGAGGATGATCCGCTGCACCTCGTCGTGACGGCCGCAGCGAATGGCCTGGTGTACGGCGTTGTGCTCGGAGTCGACGGGAAGGATCTCTCCGCCATGCTCGCGCGCCGCACGCGTCATCACGTCACCGGCGGCGACCAGCACTTCCTTGTTGGCGATGCCGGCGCGTTTGCCTGCGCGCAACGCGGCGTAGACCGGCGGAATCCCGGCCGCTCCGACGATTGCGGCAATGACAGTCTCGGCCTCGGGCATCGAGGCCACGGCGCACGCGCCTTCGATCCCCGGAATGATCTCGACCGGATAGGAGACGAGCGCGCGCAGTCGTTCCGCATCCGCGGTGCTACGAACCGAAACGAGCGAAGGGCGATATCGCTCGATCTGTTCTGCGAGCAGCTCGACGTTCGCGCCGGCGGCCAGTCCGGCCACGCGCAGCTCGTCCGGAAACGCATCGACGACGGCGAGCGTGCTCTTGCCGACGGAACCGGTGCTGCCGAGGATGGAGATGGATTTCATCACGTTGGAGCGGTTGCGCTCGTCTTATCCCTGCATGACATTCAGCGAACGGAAGCCATGCACGATCAATGTCCAATAGCAGTAAAGGATCGGCGCCGTGAAGAGAATCGAATCGAGGCGATCGAGAAATCCGCCGTGTCCCGGGATCAGCTTGCCGGAGTCTTTCACGGCCGCGGAGCGCTTCCACATCGACTCGGCCAGATCGCCGATCACGCCGGCGATCGAGAGCAGCACGCCGGCGATGACCGCGTGCAGCAGCGGGAACTTCGGGAAGAACGTGAAATGGATCACGATCGCGGCAATGACCGACGCGCTGACGCCGCCGACCAGGCCTTCGATCGTCTTCTTCGGGCTGATGCGCGGTGAGAGTTTGTGCTTCCCGAACTGCTTGCCGACGTAATACGCGCCGGTGTCGCCTAGCCACACCACCAGCAGGAGAAAGAAAACGAGCTTGTAGCCTTCGGGGAAGTCGTTGTGCAGGCGGATCAGCGATCCGCTCAGCATGCCGACATACGTCGTGGCCAGGACGGCGATGGCGCTGGACGGGAGTGAGTTCTCGAGCGACTTCTTCGTCACGACATACGACGCCGGGATGATCAGCAGTGCCGCGAACATGCCCAGCTCGACGGAAAGATCCTCGAGGATGAACGCCGCCATGATGATCAGCATGATGACGATGCAGAGCACCGTCGGCACGTCGTAACCCTTGGCCTTGCCGAGCGCCAGAAACTCGTACATCGCCAGCACAGCGACGAGCGCAACGGTGGCGTTGAACAGCCACGACGGTCCCCATCCGGTGATCCAGATGGCAGCCGGCGCGGCGACAAGGGCGGTGATCTCGCGAGCGAAACGCATGGTTTAGAGGGCGGGCATGGTCACTCGTCCGCTTCGACGAACATCGCCGCATCGGACGGGTCTTTGTCGCCGTCAACGCCTCCGAAGCGGCGGTCACGCGATTGAAAGTCGAGGATGGCTTCGAACAGGTGGCGGCGGCGGAAGTCGGGCCAGAGCACTTTGGTAACGTGGATCTCGGCGTAGGCGATCTGCCAGAGCAGGAAGTTCGAGACCCGGAGCTCGCCGCTGGTGCGGATGAGGAGGTCGGGGTCGTCGACGTTGGCGGTGTAGAGGTGGTCGGCGAAGAAGGCTTCGTCGATGACGGCGTCCGTCATTTCTTTTTCGCGCAGCGTAGCCATGATGCGGTTGCAGGTGTCGACGATCTCGGCACGCCCGCCGTAGTTGAGGGCGATTTGAAAGAGCAGGCCTGTGTTCTCAGCGGTCTTCTCCTGCGCGTAACGCAGCTCGCGCTGCACCGAAGGATCGAGTCCCTCGATGCGGCCGATGGGCAGGAAGCGGATGTTGTTCTCCATCAGCGTCTGCAGCTCTTTGCGGAGGTACTCCTTGAGCAGCATCATCAGCGTGGCCACTTCGACGCGCGGCCGCTTCCAGTTCTCGACCGAGAACGCGTAAAGCGTCATGACGCCGAGCTCCAGCCGCGCCGAGGTCTCGACGATCTCGCGCACCGAGGCGATGCCGGCGCGATGACCCTCCACGCGGGGCAGGTGACGGGCTCGCGCCCAGCGGCCATTGCCGTCCATGATCACGGCGATATGGCGCGGGAGGCGCTTCAGATCGACCCTTTCGAGAAGCGTCTCCTCGCTCGAGCCAGGCTCGGCAAGCTTGCGAACGTCGATCATTCGAGCGCGGATGTTAGCACCGACGCCGAGGGAGGGTGCACGCCCTCTCCGCGCCGCAGCGCTTTGGAGTGCGGTCAGCTTGCTGCCGCTTTCTGTAACGTGGCAAGCACAGCTCCGTTGCACGTTACCCAAAGCGGCGGCAAGCCGGCCGCACTCCAAAGCGCTGCGGCGCGGAGGAGGCGAAAAGGCTCATCGCGGCACGCCAATCAGTACCGCACTTCGACCAGCACCAGTCCTTTCGCGGGCGCGGTCCATCGTGCCTCGGTGAACAGGGCTCCGGCGGGCAGCTTGCCGCGGCCGATCTCAATGAGGGAGCCGGCGATGCGGCGGACCATGGAGCGGAGGAAGCCGTCGGCGGTCACGGTGAGGGTGATGCGGTGGCTTTCGCGTGCGACGGCGATCGACTGGATCGTGCGGATGGTGGAGCTCACTTCCGGATCGGCGACGGTGAAAGATTTGAAGTCGTGCGTACCGATCAGGGACTGCGCGGCTTCGTGCATCAGGGCGGCATCGAGCGGTTGCGCGATGTGCGCGTGCGTTTCCGCTGCGAACACGTCCGCGACCTCGGCGTTCCAGATGCGATACGCGTATGTCTTCGATGTTGCCGCGAAACGGGCGTGGAAGTCGTCCGCCACCGGTTCAGCCGCCGTCACTCGTACGTCGTGCGGCAGGATCTGATTCAGCCCGAGCACGAGACCGCGCGATGGGATCTCGAACGGCACATCGACGTGCGCGCGTTGCGCCTCGGCATGCACGCCCGCGTCAGTGCGGCCGGCGCCATGGATGCGCAGGCTCTGCTGAAACATCCGCTCCAGCGCCTCCTCGACGACTTGCTGCACGCTCGGCGCGTTGATCTGCATTTGCCAGCCACCGTAACGCGTGCCGAGGTACTGAAGCGTGAGGAGGTAGCGCATACCGCCGACCAGATTAATTGTTCTGGGCGATGATCTGTTCGCGGGTGAAGCCGCTGGTGTTCGAGATCTGGTCCACGACGCCGAGGGAGATCTTGTTCAGGCCGCGCTCGATCAGCAGCTCGAGCGTGTACGTGTAGTACTTGCCGGACAACTGGCTCATCTGCGCTTTCGTCACACGGAGCTGGTGCGATTTCTGGGCGACGTCGGACATGTCGTTGTCCTTGTTGCCGACCACGACATAGACATCGAAACCGCCCACGGAATGCTCTTCGCCCTGCGGCAGCAGCGTGAGTGCAAGCATCGGAATCTGGATGTCGATGGCCACGCGGAACAGGCCGTCCTCGACCGGAATGGGCTGGCCGACACGCGCCAGGATGCCGAGGTCGTTGTCCTTCACGCGATAGAGAAGATTGGCGACGATCCGGTCTCCCATTTCGGCCTGAATGGACTTCTCCACGAAAGTCTGCCGGCTGCGCACGCGCAGATCCTTGCGGGTCTTCATCCGAACTTGCAGGTATCGCTGGCGGTCGACGCGCTCGGTGCCGGCGCGGTAACCGAGCGAGTAATACGACTCGAGATCGCTCTGGATGCGTTTGAAAGCATCGCCGAAGTTGTTTGTGTTCGTCGACGAGAGACCGCCCGTCATTTGCGCCATGAGCTGCATCGACTCGGTGGTGTTGGTCATGGCGGCATGCGAGACCAGAGACGACGTCGGGCGCGCGTTCTCCGCCGACATTTCCGTGTTGCCGGACAGACCGGCGGCGTGAACGGTGTAGAGCGTGATGTCGTTGGCGTTGGCAGTCTTGGCGACGGACGTGATCAGGTTCGTGCCGTCGAAATGCATGCCCTCGAAGGTCGACGAGCTGAAGCTGGTCCACTGTTTCTCGCGGGCGACTTCGTCGACGTAGGCGAAGACCTCGCGTCCCGGCTGCATCGGAAATCCTTCGCTCGTCAGCACGAGGATTTTCTTTCCTTCCACGCCGGCCAGGGTGGTCATGAGCGCATTGAGGGAAGAGACACTCTGCCGCAGATCGTGCTCGACGGAGGAAGCGTAGGTGCGGGCGGAGGAGATGGCGTCCTGGTAGGACGTGGCCTCACGGATGCGGTCCTCGAAAGACTTGCGCTCGCTGCGGTTGGCGACGCCGAGGCCGGACTCGCTGGCGATCGCGTCCAGGATGGAAGAGATCTGCTGCGCGTCCCGCGTGAACGGCACGCGCACTTTCATGCTGCGGTTGTACGTGGCCACCATGGCCTCGTCACCGGGCCGCATGGCCGTCTTGAGGAACTCCTTCATCTGCGTGAACACGCGGTTGCGGTTGAAAGGCGCCAGGGAGAGGTTGTCGATGTAGAAGATGATGCGGCGCTTCATCTCCTCGCTGGTGACCGGTGGAGGAGGTGCCGGCGCTTCGACGCGACCGCCCACTTCCGTGGCGACGGGACGCTTCGGTGCGCCGTCATTGATCTCGTAAAAGTTGGAGAGCGGCTTGGGGACGCCATTCTCGAGGATCTCGAAATCTTCCTTGGTCAGCCCGGAAACGAAATTGCCGCGCTTGTCGGTGACGACGACGTCGAAGTCGATGACGCGGACGTCGATGACCTCGGTGAGTGGCTGCTGCTGAGGGTCCGCAGCGATTTTCCTCTGGGCAAGCAGCGGGGCCGCCATCGCGGTCGCCACAATCAGGGCAATGATTCGTTTCAAGGTTCCTCCGGAGAGTCTCAAAGTCTCAAAGTCTCAAAGTCGCAGAGTCTCAGAGGAGGCTGCGTGGCGCGCTCTTTGAGACTCTGAGACTTTGAGACTCTGCGACTCCGTCTTATGACGGGACAGGGCCGGTCCACGTTCCGCGTGAGCCCGGCCGCGCCCGTGCGAGAATGGCCTCCGCAAGTCGAAAATTCCGATGAAGCCCGCTGGACAAGTGCAATCAGGCAAACAAGATCCGCTGCCCTTTTCGAAGATGGCGGGCGGCGGAAATGACTTCGTGATGATCGACAATCGCGGGGCCAGGGTCACCGATCCGAACGACCTGGCGCGCCGGATCTGCACGCACGCCCTCTCCGTCGGCGGCGACGGACTCATCCTCATCGAAAGCTCGGCGCGGGCCACCTTCCGGATGCGCTACTTCAACTCCGACGGCTCATTCGGCGCGTTCTGCGGAAACGGCACCCGCTGCGCCGCGCGTTTCGCCTTCCTCAACGTCATTGCCGGCAGGAAGATGACCATCGAGACCGACGCGGGTATCGTCAGCGCCGAGATTCTCGAAGGAGGACAGGTAACGCTGGCGTTGCCGCCGCCTTCGGGTTTCCGGCCGCAACGGCCGCTGACGATCGGCAATCAGATCATTCACGGCAGCTCGATCCTCGTGGGCGTCCCGCACTACGTTCTCTTTCTGCGTGACGATCTCTGGACGCAGAACATCGCGCCGCTCGGCAGCGCGATCCGCCAGCATCCGGAGCTGCGGCCGGACGGCGGCGCGAACGTGAATTTCGTGACCGTACGCGATTCGCACTCGATCGAAGTGCGCACCTACGAGCGTGGCGTCGAGGCGGAGACGCTGTCTTGTGGCTCAGGCGTCGTGGCTTCCTCGGTGACGAGCGCGCTGTTCGGCAAAGTGAAGTCGCCCGTTTCCGTGCTGACGCGCAGCGGCGTTTCGTACGAGGTGGCGTTCGAGATCCGCGACGGACGGGCGGAGGACGTGCGGCTGAAGGGTGACGCGCGGCTGATCTATCGCGCTACCATCACGCCCGAGACTCTCGAAGGGTTCGATCCGGATTTCGTCCGCCAGCCCTCCGCGAGAGTCACGGTTTCGCATTGACGCAACTGCGCTGGCTTCTCACCGCCGCAATCGCGGCATACGCCTGTCAACTGGCCGTCCATCACGCAACGCCAATCGATCGCGCGTTGCCGTTCGTGGCCCTGGCCGTGACACTCGTGGCCGCGCTTTCGTATCCCTCGCTGATGCTGGGCGTGCCACTGCTGATCCTCGCGGAGATCGCGATTCCGGATGAGGCGGCGCGATTGCTGGCGTTCGGTGTTGTGGTTGCCGGGGTGTTTGCGATTGCGCTGGTACGAGTCGGCGGTCGGCAGTCGGCGGTCGGCAGTAGAGCAACCACGACGAATGCGTCTCCAC
>JALYJW010000083.1 GCA_030775085.1 Acidobacteriota bacterium
GCTTTGGGTAGCGCGGCAAGTACCGCTCCGTTGCACGCTACAGAAAGCGGCGGCAGAGCCGCACGCACTCCAAAGCGCTGCGGCGCGGAGCAGCGTTAGCCGATCGACACGCACACAATCGCCATTGCGCAGATGCCTTCGCCGCGACCGATGAAGCCGAGGTGATCCGTCGTGGTGGCTTTCACGTTGACGTGACCCTCGGGAAGGCTCAGCAAATGCGCGACCGAGGCCACGATCGCGTCGCGATGCGGGGCGAGCTTCGGCTGCTGGGCGATGATCGTGATGTCGAGATTCGAGATCTCGGCGTTCATCTCGTCGAGGATCCGTTTTGCTTCGCGCACGAATTGCGACGAATCGGCGTTGCGCCAACGTTCATCCGTCGACGGGAAGTAATGACCGATGTCGCCGGCGCCGGCTGCGCCGAGGAGCGCGTCCGTGACGGCGTGAAGCACGGCATCGGCGTCGGAATGACCGGCCAGCCCCCCCGTGTCCGAGATGCGCACGCCGCCCAGGTAGAGAGGCCGATTCGCTGCAAATGGATGGATGTCGACGCCCTGGCCTATTCGTATTGCAGGTCGGATCACGCCTGGCTCCACTGCTGAAGATACGACTCGGCAATGACCAGATCTTCGGGAACGGTGATCTTCAGATTGCGCGGATCGCCGGGAACGGCTTTCACCGTGTAGCCGAACCGCGCCGCCAGTCCGGCCTCGTCCGTGCCTTCGATTCCTTCGAGTTGCGCGCGGACCAGTACATCGCGCAGAACATCGGCGCGGAAACATTGCGGCGTCTGCGCCGCCGCGAGCATCGAACGATCCAACGTCTCGACGATCATGGCGTCGTTGCTCATCAGGTGAATCGTGTCGGTGACCGGAACCACCGGCAGCGCCGCACCGAATTCGCGCGCCGCAGCGACCACCGCGTGAAACGTCGCCTCACTGAAAAGAGGACGGGCCGCATCGTGAACGGCGATGAGCTCCGCGTCGCGCGTTTCCGCCAATCCGCGGATCACCGATTGCTGCCGCGTCTCCCCTCCCGCCACCCAAACGATCCGCTCGCTGTTCTTCACGCTGGCCAGCAGGATCTCCGCAATGGGCACGATCACGCGCGACACGTTCTCATCGAGCAGAAACCGCTCGACGACATGCTGGATCAGCGGCTTCCCCGCCAGCGGATGGAACTGCTTCGGCAACTCCCCGCCGAAACGGGAACCGATGCCGGCGGCGGGAATGATGACGGCGATGGTCATACGGGATTGAGGATTGAGGATTGAGGATTGAGGATTGGAGGCGGCATCGCGAATCGAATGAATGGCATGGTTCTAATCCTCAATCCTCAATCCTTCATCCTCAATCCCGTGGTCACACGGCCATGATGTCTTGCTCTTTGTGCTTCAGCACCGAGGCCACTTCGTCGATGTGCTTGTCGGTCAGCTTCTGGATGTCGCTTTCCGCGCGCTTTTCGTCGTCCTCGGAGATTTCGTGATTCTTGAGGAGTTTCTTGAGCTTGTCGTTGCCATCGCGGCGCACCTGGCGGATGGCGGTGCGTGACTCTTCGGCCATGACGTGCGCCTTCTTGACCAGGTCCTTGCGGCGCTCTTCGGTCAGCACCGGAACCGGCACGCGGATGACCTTGCCGTCCGACGCGGGATTGAGACCGAGGTCCGCGGTACGGATCGCTTTCTCGATGGCACCGACCATCGACTTGTCCCACGGCTCGAGCACGAGCAGCGCGGCCTCAGGGACCTTGATGCTGGCCGCCTGCGCCAGTGGCGTCGGCGTGCCGTAATAGTCGACCGTCACTCCGTCCAGCATGGCCGCATTCGCGCGGCCCGTGCGCAACGTCTTGAAATGCGCGTGCAGCGCCTCGACGGCGCCGTGCATGCGGTGCTGCATGTCCTTTATCACGTCTGGTATTGGCATTGTTGCTCCCGATTACGCTACATCGTCCGTCACGATCGAACCGACATCTTCGCCGAGCAGCGCCCGCTTGATGTTGCCCCTCTCGCGCAGCGAGAAAATGTAGATGGGGATCGAGCTGCCGCGCGCCAGATCGATGGCTGCGGCATCCATCACTTCCAGCCGTTCGGCAAGAACGCGCTGGTACGTGACGTGCGGCAGGCGCTGGGCATTCGGATCCTTGTTCGGATCGGCGGTGTAGATTCCGTCGACCTTGGTGGCTTTGAAGATGATGTCGCACTTGAGCTCCGCGGCTCGCAGGGCGGCAGCGGAGTCGGTGGTGAAAAACGGATTCCCGGTGCCGGCCGCGCAGATGACCACGCGGCCTTTCTCGAGGTGCCGCATGGCCCGGCGGCGGATGAACGGCTCGGCGATCTCGGACATCGTGATCGCGCTGGTCACGCGCGTGGCAATGCCGCGGCGCTCGAGCGCATCCTGCAATGCGATGGCGTTGATGACCGTGGCCAGCATCCCCATGTGATCACCGGCCACGCGGTCGATTCCCTCGGTGGCCGCGGTGACGCCGCGAAAGATGTTTCCGCCGCCGATCACGATGGCGATCTCGACGCCCATCTGCTGCACTTCGCCGATCTCATCAGCGATCGTGGCCAGGACGTCTGCGTCGATGCCGGCACGCCGTCCGCCCATGAGGGCCTCGCCGGATAGTTTGAGAAGGATGCGCTTGAATTTCGGGGCGCCGTCGGTCATATGCGAGGCGGTTTATACCATTGGATCGTGTGGACGTGGACGTAGCGGACTAAGTGGACGTGGTGGACGACGTGGACACTTCCACAAAGTCCACGGCGTCCACTGAAGTCCACCACGTCCACGAGCGTCTTTACTGGTTGATGTACGACGCCACTTCGGCGGCGAAATCCTCGGAGCGTTTCTCGATGCCTTCGCCCAGCTTGTAACGGGTGAAGCGGGTCACGGTGTAGTCGCAGCCCGATTCCTTGCCGCGGCTCTCGAGGTACTTCGTGACGGTCATCTTGTCGTCGCGGATGTAGGCCTGCTCGAGGAGGCAGAACTCGCCGTAGAACTTATCCATCTTGCCGGTGACCATCTTCTCGACGATGTTCTCCGGCTTGCCGGATTTGGCGGCGGCGTCACGAGCGATCTCGCGCTCGGTCTCGAGATCCTTCTCCGTCACGTCTTCGCGACGGAGGAACCGAGGCTCGGCCGCGGCGATGTGCATGGCGATGTCTTTGGCCACTTCATCGAGCGTGGCGTCCTTGCTTCCGCTGGTGGCAACGATTTCCACCATGACGCCGATCTTGCCGCCGCCGTGGATGTAGGTGCCGATGGCTGCATTGGCCGGCGCTTCGTAACGCGCGAAGCGGCGGATGGAGATGTTCTCTTTGATGGCCGCGATCTGCTCGGCAACCTTCTGGCTCACCGGTTCGCTGGTGCCCGGCCAGTTCTCGGCGAGGAGCTCATCGACCGACGTGGCCTTGCTCGGCGCGATCGCATCGGCGACCTGTTGCGCGAAGTTGCGGAAGTTCTCGTTGCGGCCGACGAAATCGGTCTCGCAGTTCACTTCGACGAGAACGCCGGTGTCATCGCCGACATGCGCGGCGATCGTGCCTTCGGCGGTGATGCGTCCGGCTTTCTTGCCGGCCGCGGCCAGACCCTTCTTGCGAAGGATTACCGTGGCCTGATCCATGTCGCCGTTTGCTTCAGTGAGCGCGCTCTTGACGTCGGCGAAGCCGGCGCCGGTCTGCTCGCGGAGCGCCTTGATCAGAGCTGGAGTGATGGTCATGTCAAAACCTCTTTGTCTTTATTCTGGAGCGTTCGGCGAACCGGGAGTCCGCCGATGCAGCGCGAGGAAAGAGGACGGGCACCAGAGCACCCGTCCTCGCAGAAACGCTGAGTGGATCAGACCGCCGGAGCGGCCTGCATCGCTTCGGCTTCGACGACTTCGACGACGGGCATCGGCGCTTCGGCCGGCGGCTCGACCTTGTCCTCGACGCCGATGAACTTCTCCTCGGCGAGGTTGTAGCCCTCGAGGCAGGCGTCGGCGATCTTCTGCGTGAACAGACGGATCGCGCGGATGGCGTCGTCGTTGCCCGGAATGACGTAGTCGATGTCTTCCGGATCGCAGTTGGTGTCGACGATTGCGACGACCGGGATGCCGAGCTTCTTGGCTTCCTTGACCGCGATGTACTCCTTCTTCGGATCGATCACGAAGAGGGCATCGGGAAGGCCGTCCATCTCGCGGATTCCGATCAGGTTCTTCTGCAGCTTGTCGCGCTCTTTGTCCATGGCGGCGCGCTCTTTCTTGGACATCTCCTTCTCCGTGTCGCCGAGAAGCGACTCGATCTCCTTGAGACGCTCGATCGACTTGCGGACGGTGGAGAAGTTGGTGAGGGTGCCGCCCAGCCAGCGGTTGTTCACGTAGAACATGCCGCAGCGGTTGGCCTCCTCGAGAATGGCATCCTGCGCCTGGCGCTTGGTGCCGACAAACAGGATCCGTTTGCCCTGGGATGCGAGGTTGGCAATGAACCCGGAAGCTTCCTTAAAGAGCTTCAGCGTCTTCTGCAGGTCAATGATGTAGATCCCGTTGCGCTTGCCGAAGATGTACTTCTTCATCTTCGGATTCCAGCGCTTGGTCTGATGACCGAAGTGGACGCCAGCCTCCAAAAGCTCTTTCATCGTAATAGAGACCGCCAAGTGAATTCCTCCTTTTGAAATTTGAGAATCTGAAAATTGAAAAAACTCTGCGCGCTACAAAACAAAAAGGACAGGAGCCCGGAAGCTCCTGCCCTTTGGAATCGCCTAAAGAAACGAGAACATGGGACTAGCGCTTCGAGAACTGGAAGCGGGCGCGGGCGCCCTTCTGGCCGTACTTCTTGCGCTCCTTCATGCGCGGATCGCGCGTGAGGAGGCCGGCCTTCTTGAGACGCTTGCGCAGCTCGAGGTTGAAGACCTGCAGCGCACGGGAGATCCCGTGACGAATCGCGCCGGCCTGGCCGCTCGGGCCGCCGCCGTCCACCGTGACGACGATGTCGAACTTGTCGACGGTCTCCGTCAGCGAGAGCGGCTGCTTGATGATCATCTTCAGAACTTCGTTGCCGAAGTAGTTATCGAGCGATCGGCGGTTGACCGTGATCGCACCCGATCCCGGCCGAAGATGCACGCGCGCCGTCGATGTCTTGCGTCTACCCGTACCGTAGTATTCAACCAAAGCCAAGGAATCCTCCTGATTACTCGCCGAGCGACATCTGCTCAGGCATCTGAGCCTGATGCGGATGGTTCGAGCCGCGATACACCTTCAACTTCTTCAGCATCTTGTGGCCGAGCTTGTTCTTCGGCAGCATGCCCCAGACCGCTCTTTCGATCATCGACTCCGGCTTTTCGGCACGGATGAAGCGCGCGGCGCGCTCCTTGAGCCCGCCCGGATAGAGGGAGTGGTTACGGTAGATCTTGTCCGTTTCCTTCTTACCGGTCAGCTTGATCTTCTCGGCGTTGATGACGATCACGTGATCGCCGGTGTCGAGGAACGGCGTGTACGTCGGCTTCGACTTGCCCGAGATGATGTTGGCGATGGTCGTCGACAGACGGCCGAGGACGAGGCCGTCGGCGTCGATGATGAACCAGCGCGGTTCGATGTCGCCCTGCTTGGGAAAATAGGTACGCATGACTCTCCCTGAAAAAACTACGCACAACCTGGATCACTGCAAGATGGAACGGCGGCGCAAAGGTGTGGACCGCAAACGCCAACCGATCAGCTCAAAGACAAAGGACACTTTCCCCTGAGGGGAAGGGGTCAAAACGGTAACACTGCCGAACAGGACCAGTCAAGCGGTTCATTCCCCGCAACTCATCCTGCCCGAACGGGTTAACGTTCGCCGCGGTGAGAAGCGCGATTTCGGGCGAAGAATTTCGCCTGGATCGCAATCGTCCGGATGAGGCGTCGTACGTGTGATAGAACCGCCGCATGAGCGCTCGGATCATTGATGGCAAGGCTGTCGCGCAACAGATCGAGACCGAGGTCGCCGCGGCAATCGCGGAGATGGGATTCCACCCCGGCCTCGTGGCCGTTCGCGTCGGCCACGATCCCGCCTCCGAGATCTACGTCCGGAACAAGGCCAAGAAGGCGCGCGAGCTTGGCCTGGCTGGGACCGAACGGGTTTTTCCCGACACGATGTCCGAAGCCGAGTTGCTGGCCGAAGTGGAACGGCTCAACGCAGACGACAGCGTGGACGGCATTCTCGTACAGCTTCCGCTGCCGAAACAGATCGACGCGCGCAAGGTCATCGACACCATTGCTCCCGCGAAAGACGTCGATGGCTTTCATCCGACGAACGTCGGCATGCTGCACCTCGGCCGCCCGGCGCTTGTTCCGTGTACGCCGGCGGGAGTGATGCGCCTCATCGAGTCGACCGGTGAGGCGATCGAAGGAAAGCACGCGGTCGTGATCGGACGCAGCGACATCGTCGGCAAACCGATGGCTGCGCTGCTGCTACAGAAGAACGCCACCGTCACGATCTGCCACTCGCGCACGCGCGATCTTCCCGCGGTAGCGCGGCACGGCGACATTCTGGTTGCAGCCATCGGCCGGCCGATCTTCGTGACAGACAATTTCGTGAAGCCGGGCGCGATCGTGATCGATGTTGGGATGAACCGGGTCGGACTCGACTTCGCGCCCCAGCTCACTCACGACCCCGAGAAATCGCGCCTGCTCGCGAAAAACGAGAGCGTGCTCCTCGGCGACGTCGACTACGCGCGCGTTTGTGAGATCGCGTCGTGGATCACCCCAGTCCCCGGCGGAGTGGGCCCCATGACGATCGCGATGCTGATGCAGAACACGGTCAACGCCGCGCAACGGAGACGTGCGTGATCCTCAAGGTGGGTCTGACAGGTGGCATTGCCAGCGGGAAGTCGACCATCGTGCGGATGCTGGCAGGCCTCGGCTGCATGACCGTGGACGCCGACGCGATCGTGGCCCGGCTGTACCGTCCAGGCGAAGCGGGACATGAAGTCATCGTCAGGACCTATGGCGCGGGGATTCTTCTGCCCGACGACGAGATCGATCGAAAGAAGCTCGCCGATATCGCCTTCTCCACTGCCGAGGAGGCGAAGAAGCTCAATGCGCTGATTCATCCGATCGTCATCGCCGAACAGGCGCGTTTGTTTCGCGAGGCGGAGGAGCGCGGCGAGGATGCGATCTACATCGTCGAAGCGACGCTGCTGCTCGAGTCGGGAGGCAAAGAGCGTTTCGACCGGATCGTGGTGGTCGACGTCCAGGCGGACGTGCAGGTGGCGCGCGCGATCGGCCGGGGGATGACGGCGGAGGAAGCGACGCGGCGCATCGCCAATCAAATGCCGCGCGAGGAACGGCTTCGCCACGCCGATTACGTCATCGACAACAGCGGTGACGAGCGAGCGGCGCTCGCGGAAGCAACGCGTGTTTACGAGCTGCTGCGGAAAGATCTGGCGAAAAAGAAAAGCCCCGAGCTCGCGCCCGGGGCTGACTCTCACTCCGACGGCTGACCGTCAGGTGTTGGTCGTCGAGACTGTACCGCTGGTGACGCTCGTGGTTCCCGCGGTGCCCGACGTATCGGTGGACATCGTGTCGGTGGACATGGTGTCCGTGGCCATCGTGTCGGTGGCCATCGTGTCGGTGCTGTACTCGGTCGTGCTGCTTTCCGTGGTACCGGCAGTCATGGCCGTGTCGGTCGTCGCGTCGATGTTGGTCGTTTCTTCCTTCTTGCAGGCGACGAGCGCGACGAGCGCCAGTGCCATCAAAACTACCAGGAGTTTCTTAGCCATTCTCAAGCTCCTCTGTTTGGTTTTCATGTCGTGGGTGTCTCGAAATGCGTGTTCTGTGGGTGCCGAGCTCACCTCCTCTGCGTTCCTTGACAGTCAAAACCTCAACCGTGGTCAACGTTTCAGAATCTACCGGGAACTTGCAGGTGAGAGCAACTCGGGTGCCAGAAAAAGAAAAAGCCCCGCCGAAGCGGAGCTTTCCAACACCACAGGACTTTCGAAACTAGGTCGTGGTGGTGACGACTGTCGAGGAGGTCTCGGTGGTGGTCGTCGCGGTCGTAGCCGACGTGTCGGTCGACGTCATCGAATCGGTGGTCATCGTGTCGGTGGCCATCGCGTCGGTCGACATCGTGTCGGTCATGGCGGTGTCGCCAGTGGTCATCGACGTGTCGGTCGCGGCGGTGTCGGTCACAGCCTCTTCCTTTTTGCAGCCGATGGCGAGCATCGAAACGGCGAGCAGAACGACCAGGGTCAGTACGAGTGATTTCTTCATGCGTGATTCTCCTTAATTCATTTCAGACCGTATCTCGGTCCGAATGTGTGGTGAACGGGGGATTTGCGTAGGGGACGACCGGGGCACGGAAGGCGCACACTTCGGGCCTGCCGTCGGCCGTATGATAAGAACAGACTCGGCAATGTCAAGCACTCATCTCGAACCAGCCGCTTTTCCGAGGCCGCCGCAGCACGCCTCGGCGCCCTCTTTCGACGGCACGATCATCCACTACGACGTCTACGATGCGCCTTCCCCGTCCGCGGTCCTGGTGGTGCCAGGATTCTGGCGCGACCGGCGCCATCCGGCCATGGTGAGCCTGGCGCGTTTCCTCAATGCCGAAGGCCATCGCGCGGTGGTGGTGGATCCGCGCGGCCACGGTGAAACGGGCGGAACGTACGGATTCAACCTGCACGAGCATCACGATGTGGCAGCCGTGGCGGAAGATCTTCTTCGCCGCAACACCTCGATCTCCTCGCTGACGCTGGCCGGTTTTTCCTACGGTGGCGCGGTCGCCGTTTCGACGATCGCCCGTCACGATCTGCCGGTCACGTCGCTGCTGCTGATCTCCGCGGTGGCTGATTTCGACATGATCATGCCGCGCATCAACCCGTTCACGATCCATCGTCACATCGCGCTGTCCCAGGCGCTGAAGCACCCGCGCTTCGCCTGGAGCCTGCGCAAGTCGCCGAAACTCCGCGCCGTCGATGACATCGCCAACGTGCATGTCCCGGTCTGCCTGATTCACGTGAAAAATGACTGGCTGATCGGACACCGTCACTCGGTGGCGCTCTACGAGGCGGCTTCCGAGCCGAAAGAACTGCACATCCTCGACATCGAAGGGAACTATCACGCGGACCGCATTTTCAACGTCGCGTCGGAGTCGATCGAGCCGATCGTGCGCGAGTTTCTCGGCCGCTACACACCACGGCAGTTTGCAGTAGGCAGTTTGCAGTAGGCAGTAGGCAGTAGGCAGAGGAAAAGGCAGAGGCGTCCACTTGGTCTTCGTTGATTCTTCTCCTGCCTACTGCCTACTGCAAACTGCCTACTGATAAAAAACGGCCGCGTGCTTTCACACGCGGCCGGGGCTCGGTTCGATCTGACTCTACTGACTTCAGGGCATGGGGAGCGGCGGAACGTCGGTGTTCCTGCGCACGACGGGAACGACCTCGATCACCTGAAGCTCCGGTGAAAGCTCGTCATATCGCGGGCGGGGGGATACCGGCGTGCCTTTCGGCTCGATGCTGCCGTCGTCCTTCGTCCACTCTTCTCCGTCGAAAACCCACATGGCGTTGTCCTTTCGTTACGGGCATGGGCTTCAAGCAGCTTGCCACTTGCTTCCATGCTCCAGGTACGTCGTCAACAACCTTTGATACGAGACACTTACGCGCGCGGTTTGTAAACCGTCGTCACAGATTCGCTACAGCAGGTGTCCAGATTCCGGCGCGATGTGTCCGGCGATACAGACGATTGAAGGGTGAAGAGTGAAGGGTGAAGAGTGAAAGAAAGCCGGTTGCCGGCCTCTTTTCACTCTTCACTCTTCACCCTTCACTCTTCAAATGCTCAGCGAGCATCCGGTACGCGCGGCCGCGGTGGGAGACGGCATCCTTCTCTTCCGGCGTCATCTCGGCGAATGTCCTCGATTGTCCGACGGGCTGAAACCAGGCGTCCCAGCCAAAAGTGTGTTCTCCGCGCGGTTTCACGAGGATCTCGCCGGCTGTCTCGCCGAGAAAGGTCTTCACGCGCGTGCCATCCCAATAGCCGACGCAGCATTGTGCTTTCGCCGCGCGATTGTTGAGCGCGTACGCGATCGCGGCGAGCCCTGCGCCACCTGCGGCTTCCAGAAGCCAGCGAACGTAAGGGCCGGGAAAATTGCCGAGCTCGTCGAAGCCGAGCGAGACATCTTCGACGATGAGCCGCGCGTAGCGCTTCGACTTCGCCACCTCGACTTTGTATCGCGTGATCTCTTCCACTGTCGCGGCCTGGATCTCCGGCAGGTTCAGCGAAACGCGAAGGATCGGGACGCCCAGGATGCGCTCGGCCTCAATCCCTTTGTTGGGATTCGACGACACGAGGATCAATGGTTCCTCGGCTGGAGGCGCTACGCCTGCGGTGGACGTTGCCGGTCTCTTCGAAACGCGCTTCGACGACACGACGGCAGCGTCAATCAGGGAGCAGCTTCGTTGCGCAGCGACTGTGTGAGGCGGATGCGAAATGTCTCGGGTGCCGCCACCTGCGAGAGACGCCGCCGGACGAATGACCGGAGCTTGCGGTGAACGGTGATGCGAATTTCGCAGTCGGGACAGTTGACCAGATGAATCTCGAATGCGTGCTGCTTCTGATGGCCGAGGCTACCGTCGAGGAAGAAGTACACCACGCGTTTCACGTCATCACAGAGCATCCCGGTTTCCTTCCGTGGGCATGAGGTGACCGCTCACGTTCAACGCCAACTCCGTTGCAGTTTGGTGAATTCCTTGCCCAGCTCGCAGCTCTCAGCTCGCAGCTCTCAGGAAAGGCAAAAAAAAGAAGGCGGCCGTGAGGCCGCCTTCTTCGTCGTTCCTGCCAGCTGCGAGCTGCGAGCTGAGAGCTGCCAGCCGCGAGCTTTACTCGATCTCGAACTGCTCTTCCTCTTCTTCTTCGACCTCGAACTCGAATTCTTCGTCGGGGTCGGCGGCAAAGAGAACTTCTTCTTCGTTGTCGTCCGGCTCGGCAACTTCGCCTTCCTCGGGCTTGTCGTCTTTCTTCTTCTTGCCCTTCGTCTCGTCCTTGCGCGAGCGCATCTTGGCAGGCTCGGCTTCGCCGCGGATGTAGCCGTACTTGCGCGCGTAGTCGAGAAGCGTCCGCTCCAGCATCTTGCGGCCGCGATAGAGACGCGACATCACGGTGCCGACCGGGCAGTCCAGGATCTCGGCGATCTCCTTGTACGAGAAGCCTTCGATGTCCGCAAGCAGCACGACCATCTTGTAATCGTGCGGCAGGGAGTCGAGGGCACGCTTGACGTCCGCGTCCATCATGTCCTGGAAGATCTCGCTCTCCGGATCGCGAATGAGGTCCGGGGCATTCTTCTGGATCACGCGCTCGTACGACTCTTCGATCTCCGAGAAGTCGATCTTGTGCGGCGTGAGCTTTTTCTTCCGGTAGTTGTTGATGAACGTGTTCTTCATGATCTTGAAGAGCCACGCCTTGAAGTTCGTTCCCTCTTCGAACTTGTCGTAGTACTTGTAGGCCTTGAGATAGGTTTCCTGAACGAGGTCCTCCGCGTCTTCGGAGTTCCGCGTCATGCGGTAGGCGGTGTTGTACAGAGAGTCGACGTAAGGCATGGCTGCCTGTTCGAAGTCCCATCCCTGTTCGTGTGTGATTTCCGCGCTCTTCATGGTCTCTCCCGTGCGACGACGAACGAAAACTTCAACCTTCGTGCCGCATGCAACATTAGATGCCCGAACAAATAAAATAGTTACGCCCGCTTCGACACGCTTTCCCAAGTCATGTCTGCGGAGTGGTTTGCGAGGTTTGAATCGCTGCGGACTTCCGGTCCGGATGTTTTCGGGACCGGAGCTGTCCGTCATCGCTGCCGGACACGTCCGTCCACGAAAGCGATTCTTATCAATGAAATACTAAGGTCAACTGAGGGAACTGCGGCAAACCGGCTGTGAACAAACAGTGAACTGCCCTGTATTCCCGAGCCGGCGGATTGTACAAGCACTTTCCGGGAATTTCAATCACGAAAAGTGAGAAGGAGTTCTTCGTAGGCCCGCGTGAGCTCGATGAAGCGCGTCGCCGCGGCGTTTTGCTCCTCGATCGAAGCGCCGTGAAAGCGGTCGGGATGGTGCTGCGCGACGAGCCTGCGGTAGGCACTCCCCACCTCCTGCCGTGTGACCTCACCGCTCAGGCTGAAGATGCCGAGCAGCTCGGGTCGGGCTCGCTGCGAACGGGCGAACAGCGGCGCGCCACCTCCGCCTCGGTCCGCGCTCCGTGGTCGCGCATCCTTCGCGTGATCCACGTACTCGAAGCCATAGGTTTCGCGGAGGCGGGCCAGCGCATCCGTGTGAAATCCGAGACCGAAACTCAGATCGAGCAGCGCCGCGTACTGGCGCAGGGGGATCGGTCCGGTGCGCGCGGCGACGAGCTGTACGGCATTCTCGAGCAATTCATGACGCTGCTGCGGCGTTGCCGCGCGCGCGTAGGTCTCGGCCCAGTTCGTCACATCGACACCGCGCGTGATGGGAGCGGCCAGCCCGGCTCCGCGGCGCACCTGTCGCAGCGCCTCGTCGTACGAAGTGCCTCCCGCGGTCAGAATCTGAACGAGGATCGACGCCGCCACCGAATCGCGATGCTGCGGCTGGGGGCCGCGCGGCTCACTCTCGCGCTTGGCGATCGCCATCGCCCCGAGAACGAAGATCGCCAGACCACCTCCGGCGACGAGCATGAAAACGATGGCGAGAATCTCCATGGCTTTCAGTAGGCAGTTCGCAGTAGGCAGTAGGCAGTGGAGCACGCCCGACCACGACGACCGGGACGGGTGGCGGTCTCCTGCCAACTGCCTACTGCGAACTGCCTACTTGTATTCATGGCCGGTACGTGACCGAGTTCACCGGCCCTTCCCAGATCGTCACCGCCACGACGACGGCGTCTTCGTTGCTGACTGCGCTTTGCAGCTCGGTGGCGAACCATTCGGCGATGTTCTCGGCGCTGGGATTGATCGTCGTGAATGGCGGGATGTCGTTGATGCAGCCGTAGTCGAGCGTCTTCGCGAGTGCTTCCAGCTTGCGTTTTGCGCTCACGAAATCGACGGCGATGGCGTCGCCATCCACGCCTCCGCCGCGCGCGGCAAGGTCGGCCTCGACCTTGTAGGAATGACCGTGCAGCGGCTCGGAGATGCCGCGATACTCGCGAAGGTAGTGCGCCGATTCGAATCGTGCTTCGACGCGTACCGTGAAGTGAACCGTCATCATTCTCCCTGCTCTGCGGCGAAGACGAACTCGATCATCCGCTCGTCTACTCCCAGGTCGCGCAGTTCGTCCGGAGTCGTTTCGCGTCGCAGGATTTCGGCCGCGCGCCGGTCGTCGAAACAGGCTGCCGGAGAGTTTTCGGTGGCCAGGTCGATGAGCGCCAGTAGCGTCTTACGGCGGCTTTCGTCCACTTCGGCGAAGTGTACAATGCGCGCCGATTCAACGATGCCGCTCCCTAAATCCATCCTTTGCTCCGGTTGCAAGAAGACCTATCCCGAAGGGTGGAAGCGCTGCCCCTACTGCGGCCACGACGAGATCCGCTCGAAGCTGGACCAGCAGGCGCGGCGGTTCATGGAGAAGAAAGTCCGCGAGTACGAGCAGCGCACGGGCAAACCGCGCAGCAAGGACGATCGCGGACCCCGCACTGATCGCCAGCATCCCGATCGTCAGCGCCCCGACTCGCAACCGCAGCGGCCAGGCTCACGGCCCGACGCACGAACTGGCTCTCGAAGCGACAGGCCGCAACGCGATCGCCAGCAGCGGCGCCGCGACGGCAAGCGTCCGCCGGATCAGCAACAGCAACAGCAAGGACGCGGACCACGCCCTCCACTTCCGCAACAGCAACAGCGACCGCCGCGTCCCGATCCGCCGCAGCAGCAGGCACAGGGCGCCGCGGGCGAGTTGCAACAGGCCTCGCGTCGCAGACGCCGCAGACGCGGACGCGGCGGCGCAGGTGCCGGTGCGCCAGCGATCGAAGGCGGCGCGCCTCAGCAGCAAAACGCGGAACGCCGCCCGCCGCAGAGCGTTGCGAATCCGGAAGGCTCACGCCCCGAAGGTTCGCCGCGCCCGGATCGTCCACCTCGCGGTGAACGCGGCCCGCGGCCGGATCGTCCCGGCCGTCCGCGCGGTCCGCGCCCCGACCGCCCGCCGCGTCCCGATCAACCTCCGGCAACCGATCGTCCCGCGCCAGCCGAAGGCGCCAGCGCTCCCGCTGATGCCGCATCGCGCAAGCGCCGTCGTTTCCGCCGCCGTCGCCGCGGTGGTGGCGGAGGCGGTGGTGGCGAGGGTGGCAGCCCGCCGCAAGGCGAGTGAGATCTACGATTCCGGATTCGGCACGGGCTGCGTCGAAACCGCCAACGCAGGCGCCGCAACGGACGCAGCGCGCGGACCGCGATGAATGCGAAGATGCCGCGCGGAGCATTCCGCGAATCCTTCGCAGCGGATGCAGTAGCCATCGGGATTCTCGGGCTTGTAGTCGGCGGGCGGACAGATGTTGACGCCGGGAACGGTGTCGCGCTCGCAATCGGCGATCAGGCGATCGATCTCGATGTCCGACGCGGCGAGCAGAGCGTGCTTCACCCCGGCATGCCGCGCGGCGTTGTGCATCGCCGTCGAATCGACTCTGACCCGCGGCTCTTCATCGGGTGCGCCCGCGGTCGTGACCACGAACGTCACGCGCACGCGCTGCACGATGTAGTAGTACGCGTACGCCAGAGCGGCGCCGCCGAGGGCGGCCAGATTCGCGGTGCCGCCGGCGAAAACGCCGTAGAGCAGCACGGCCAGCGAGAAAAACGCCAGCACGCGCACGCGGATCGGCACCATCCCAAAGAGATAGAACGTCTGCTGCGGAAACGCCGCCGCGTAGATGAACAGCAGCGTGAAGTAGACGAAGTACGTACCGAGCAGCGGAATGCCGGCGATCGCCGCCACGGCCGCCGAGCCGAACGTCGAGAGAAGGAAGAGCGTGACGAAGTGGCGCGTCCCCAACTCCTCCTCCAGCGCCATGCCCATCATGTACAGAAGCAGCAGCGTGATGAAGAGCGAAAGCATGGCCATGAAACCGGTGCCGGCCTGGGTGAACTGAAACGTCACCAACCGCCACACTTCACCGGCCCGCACTGCGTCACCGTCGAATTTGAACAGGCGCGCGTACTTTTCCCGATCCTGATATTCCAGAAAGAAGAACGCAACATTCAGGAACAGCAGGATGAAGACAGAGCGGAGGTTCTCTCCTCGGGACCGGAACATGACTTGACTCGCGAAACGACCGGACCATCGGAAAAAGTTCAGACCGGATGTTTGTTTCCAGCGGCTGCGTCAGCGAGCGACCACGTTCTCCGTCCCCTCGAAGTGCAGGAGATCGCCCGCCTTCAATCCGTGTTTGGCGGCCTCGCCGCCCGCCAGCTCCAACACATACTTCGCGATCGCGTTCGGCGGATAGCTCGGACAGTCGGGGACGTGACACGGCGGAACTTCGTGCTTCACGTGCGCGATCCTGCGGTCCGCGCGGATCCAGATGATGTCCAGCGGGATGCGCGTGTCTTTCATCCAGAACGGGTACTCGCCTTCATGCGCGAAAAAGAACAGCATTCCCGCGCCGGGAGCGAGATGGTCGCGGTACATGAGGCCCTGCGCGCGCAGTTCGTCATCGTCGGCAATCTCGATCGTGACCGCGAATCCGTCCGGGAGAATCACGCGCGGACCGCTGACCGCGGGTTTCGCTGTCGTTTCCGTGTTGGTGGCGGGAGGCATTGTCTTGGTACAAGCATTCAGCATCCAGCCAACGATGAGCAACAGCAGCAGCCGTTTCATTTGTCCTCCACCTCCACCACATCCTCCGTCTCGCGCTCGCGGCCGATGAGCTCGTACTTCTTCGCGTAGTAGCGAAACGAACGGAACGACATTCGCAGCAACTCCGCCGCCTGCGTCTGGATCCCGCCGGTCCGTTCCAGCGCCTTGAGCATGAAGATCTTTCCGATGGCCTCGAGGTGGTCCTGCAGCGAGAGTCCTTCCGGCGGCAACTCGAACGTCGCGTCAGGGATGCGTCCGCCGAGGAGCAGGTGCTCGGGAAGCGACTTCGTGGTCAGGATCTCGGCGGCTTCGAGCGCAATCATCCGTTCGACGACGTTCTCCAGCTCGCGTACGTTCCCCGGCCAGTGATACTTCTCGATGGCGCGCATGGCATCCGAGGAGATGTGCTTGCGGGGAACGACCATCCTCGTGCAGAACTTCTCGATGAAGTGATCGACGAGCAGCGGGATATCCTCGCGGCGCGTGCGCAGCGGCGGCAGTGCGATGGGAATGACGTTGATGCGGTAGAAGAGATCCTCGCGGAACGTGCCCTCGCGGATGGAATCGCTGAGGTCCCGGTTCGTGGCTGCGATCACGCGCACGTCCACCGCCGACTCCACGTTCGAACCGACCTTGCGCACCATCCGCTCCTGCAGAACACGCAGCAGCTTGATCTGCATGGCCAGCGACGTTTCGCCGATCTCGTCGAGAAAGAGCGTGCCGCGATCGGCTTCCTGGAAGAGTCCGCGCTTCTCTCGAATGGCGCCGGTGAACGCGCCGCGCTCGTGTCCGAAGAGCTCCGACTCCAGCAGCGTCTCCGGCAGCGCGCCGCAGTTGATGGACACGAACTTTCCTCGGCGATCCGAGTTGTAGTGGATGGCCCGGGCGATCAACTCCTTGCCCGTGCCCGACTCGCCGGAGATCAGCACCGTCGACATCGTCTTGGCGATGCGCTGAACGATGGAGAAGATCTCCTGCATCTTCGCGCTGCGGCCGATGATGTTGGCGAACGTGAACCGTTCTTCGAGCGCGGTGCGGAGATGGAGGTTCTCGTCCTCGAGCTCCTTCCGCTCGACGGCCTTGCGGACGATGATCTTCAGCTCTTCGATGTCGAACGGCTTGGCGATGTAGTCCACCGCGCCGGCCTTCAATGCCTCCACTGCCGAGCGCGTGGAGGTGTGCGCGGTGATCATCACGAACGCGATGGACGGGCTGTTGCCCTTCACATCGCGGATGAAGTCGATGCCCGAGCCGTCGGGAAGCATGAGGTCGCACAGGACGACGTCCGGCTCGAGGCGGTGGATGGCGATCCGCGCTTCCTCGAGCGATGCCGCCGCCTCGACCTTCCAGCCCTCTTCCTCGAACACGATCGAGAGGAAGTCGCGCAGTGAGGCCTCGTCATCGACGATCAGAAGATTCACGGGCGGATTCTAGAGTCTTGGAGTCGCAAAGTCTCAAAGTCGTCCCGATCACGGGCGGCAGGATGGGAACGACTACGACATCGAGGGAAAGCCGGCGGAAGAAGTCTTGCAGCGGACCTATCGAAGATGAGAAGTTCGATGTTGGGCGATGGCTACTCGAGGCTGGCGGCGGCGAAACGGCGGATGAGCTCCCGGCCCTCGCGATCGGCCTCCTCGTACGCCAGCTTGAGCATCTGGGTCTGCTGCTCGCTCTCGAACGCGGCGACGGTGAAGCCGTCGCCCGGCTGCATGTGACTTCGGCTCTCGCGCGAAATCCATTTCCCTTCGCGGAAGACGAAAGCGATGTAGCCGGACTTGTGCGCTCGGAAAGCCTGGCCGACCGACAGCATCGCGGCGCTCGGCAGCTCGGCGCCCGATTCTCCCATCAGGTTCTCTTCCTGTCTCAGCTCAAGCTTCCGCATCCATGAGTCACGCGCTCTGCGCAAAGGGATCAGATCGGAGTCTGCTTCGATCAGGAGCTTCGCATGCCACGTAAGCTTCTGGCGCTCGTCGCTGAGAAGATCCTGAAGGACGGATCCCGCTACACGGCACGAAAGGTCGATCTCCTGGCCCTCCCAGACGAACAGCAGCCGGCGCGCGGGTGGAGAGGTGAGATTCGCGACCGAGTGCTCGACGATCGCACTGCTCTCGTCGACGGCGAGGATCGAGACCGGCTTCCCGTCCAGGCGTCCGGCGATGGCGTCGATTAGCAGAGAGGAGCTCACCGAGGCCGCAGTATAAATGTGCAGATGCGCGAGAGCGCCGCACTCACGCCTTCGGCATTGGTGAATCCCTAGCCAGGCGCGGCCGATCGCTTCGATGTGTGACTAGTGGTTGGCGAAGCTCATGCCCCCAGAACCACGTACTCTGCGACAGCGCTCGAAGCCGGAATTGGTAAGCCGTCTTCCTTGAGACCTTCGATGTGGAGTTGGATGGCCTCGTACATGTTCTTCTCGGCCTCCTCGCGGGAGCCGCCGGTCGCCACGCAGCCGGGAAGGTCTGGTGAGTAAGCCGAGAAGTTCGCGCCGGCATCCTCCACCACGATGAGAACTCTGGATTTGTTCATTTCTTCAAGCCCGCCTGTCTCAGAATACTGCCGAAGGTCTTCGGCGCCAAATCGTCGCTGGTCTTGCCTGCGATCGTCACCCGCCCCGATTTTCGTCGGATGCTTGAACTGGCGATGACTGGTTCCACTGCTCTTGACCTGAACCCAACCATGGGACTCGATTATTCGGATCGCTTCTCGGACTTTCGTCGGCACGGGCAGATCTCCCTAGCGAGCCGCCGGCCAGGCTCGGCTACTCCACTTCGTCAACCAGTCCGCTACACGCCGTTGAATCTCTTCCATGTCCGAATCGCGATGATCCCAGCCCTGATCGATCTTCTGGCGAATCTCAATGTGGTGCTGGATTTCTTCCAGAGAGACGTCTTCGGCGAGTGTCGCGAGGATTTCGTGGACGTAGGCTTTCGCGTTTCCAGGCGATCGGCGATCGGAGCGAATCCGGCTTGTCGGCAAGTGCTCTTCGTAATAGCCACACTTCATATTCAAACCTCACTTTCTGCGACGGCGACGAGGTCGTCCAGCCGTTGCTGATCCAGGTATTCGCGGCTCATCTGTTCCATCCATTGCTCGATTCCGGCTTTGTGGCGGCGGGCGAGGACGTCGGGCAATGCGAGGTCCGTGGCGGCGCGGAGGCGGGCGTAGGCGCTTTCGTTGGTCAGTCGCGCGGGGAGCGTTGGATGGATATTTGCGAGAGCTGACGCGTGCGGGGCCAGGAGGCGTCTGCGCACGCGGTTCTTGCGGGCGATGGTCTCGAGGATTCCGGTGTCGCGGGACTGCGGGACGAAGTAGATCGCGTGTACGGAGGAGCGGGTCTGGCCGATGCGATAGGCGCGTCCGTTGCGCTGATCGAGCTTGACGGGATTCCAGGGGAGGTCGTAGTGGACGATGGTTCCCGCGCGCTGCAAGTTCAGTCCCTCGGCGGCCATGTCCGTCGAGACGACGATGTCGAGGCGGCCGGTGCGGAAGGCGTGCAACACGGCGTCGCGGGAGCGGTCGCGCGAGGTGACGAGGCCGGAGTTTTTCAGCACGGATTGCAGGTCGCGCGCGGTGGCAACGGCGCCCGTGAAGATCAGCATCGGCTCGCGGGCGTCCGCAACGAGCGCGACGAGCACTGCGCGTTTTTCACAGCGCGATCCTTGTGCTTCGATCACGAGCGATTGCAGGCGCGCGATTTCTTCGCGGATGACGGCGGGATCGGCTTCGCCGGGCGGCGCGAACATTTCCCAGAAGAGCACTCCCTGAAATGCTTCACGTTCGTCGTCCGCCGCGAAGGCAACTCGATAGTCGCGCTTGGGCAGCGAGCGTCCTGCGGCGATGGCGGCAAGCGCGCGATCGTAGAAGCGCAATTGGCGCCGCAGCGATTCGATCAACGCGGCCTCGCTCGATTCGAGCCGGCGGCGGAGGAAGCGGCGCAGGATCGCATGAGTGCTCGCCTTGTCCGGTGCGCCGACCAAAGGAAATCGCAGCTCGCCGATGATCGGCGCGTCGAGCACCGGATGCCGGATGACGCTGCGCCGCAACTCGCCGAAGAGAAGCTCCGGCGGCAGGACGCTTCGGTCGCGGCGGATGATGAGCGTGCTGACGATGACGTCGATCGCGGCGAGATCGCGCATCGCGAAGGCGGCGTCGATCGAAGGCACGCCGGCGTCGGCGAGCAGATCGTCGCGGGCGATGAGGCGCACCAGCGCTTCGAGATCGTCGATCGAGTTGCAGACCGGCGTAGCCGTGACGAGCAGCACGCGCGCGCCCGCGGTCCGTCGCGCCAGCGCGGCATAGCGCTGCGTCCGAGGATTGCGAAACGCGTGCGCCTCGTCGACGACCACGAGGCGGCGCGCCACCAACGGCATGAAGCGATCCGTGACGATGCCGTCGTGCGTCAGCACGCGTACAGCGAGATCGAACTGCATGAGCGTCTCGCGCCATTGCGCGACGAGCGCGGCTGGAACGATCAGCTCCGAATCGCCACCAACGCGTCGCATCGTCTCCGCCGCGACGTACGACTTGCCGAGTCCGACCTCGTCGGCCAGCAGCAATCCGCCGCGTGTGCGCAGCAGCTCGACGGCACGGCCGGCCGCCTCGCGTTGATGATCAGCGAGCACCGATCCGCCGCTCCAAAAAAGTCTGCAGCGATGCCAGCTCGACCGCGCTCACGCCATAGAGCCGCGCCACGATTTCGTTGACCTCACATTCGATCGGCTCGCGCTGCGCATCGGGCCGGTGCGCGCGACGCGAAAGGCGCACCAGGCGGTCCCATTCGGCGCGCAGGTCGGGCCATGGCAGCGCAGCCATCGTTCGTCCGAAGTAGCGGTAGTGCGAATCCTTCGCGCGCTCCGCCACCCCAACGAGCAACGCGCCGGCGATCGTGGAGTTGAGAACGGCGGCGATCATGTAGGCTTCGTCGAGCGACACGGCGTCGATCGCGTACAGCGTCTGATTCGGCACGAGCGGAAACGGCATCTCGTTGACGTGGACGACATCAGGCAGCACCGCCGCCGCGACGCCGCGCGAGAGGTCTTTCCACGCCACCTTGATTCCGACGTGCTCGGCGCGCACGAAGGACAGCCGGAAGTCGCTCGGATCGAGTCCGCGCTTTTCCGCGAGCGTCACCAGCCAGGCGGGCGGTTTGCGCCATCCGCCGCGCGGCGGCCAGAGCATCCACTGCGAACCGGTAGTGGTCCATCGCTGCAGGTCGCGCCCTCGCACGCATCGGCAGACAGCGCTGAGCGGAATGCGCACGCCGTCGGTGGTGATCAGACGATCGCCGCGGATCGACTTCGCTTCGAGAAAGAAGCTCCGGTTGTCGCCGGTCTTGACGCCCATGAATGGCTTGCGGCCCAGTCCCTCGGCGAGCGAGCGGTGCGATCCGCGGAGCCGCTGCGCGATTGACGCCACTGCGGGCGGGACGAGCGCCCATTCGGATGACGCGCCATCGACCGACAGCGCGGCTCGCGGGAGATCGAACGATTCATCGCCCGCGGTGATGCGGACACAGTCGGCGGTCGGCAGTCGGCGGTCGGCAGTGGAGCCGCCACCCGACAAAGTCTTCTCCGCTGCCGACCGCCGACCGCCGACTGCCGACTCGTCACCGCGGCAGGTGATGCCGAGGGGAAACGTGTCCGCTTCGAAGAGCGAACGGCGGCGCGGCGAATCGCTCCAGTCATCGATGGCGATGACGCGCTCGCGCGCGGCGCGGCGCAGCGGACCGGCATAGCCGGCGTTGACGATCTTGGCCGGCATGAGCAACGCCACCACTCCGTCGGGAGCGGCCAGCGACAGCGCGCGCTCGAAGAACGCGACGGAAAGATCGGGCTGATGAAACGCTGTCCCGTCGCGTTGACCGCGGAAGAGCGCGTACCGATCCGCGAGCATCCGTTTCGTCCGCGCGTCGATGCGGCTGTTGCGCACCCACGGAGGATTGCCGGCCACGACATCGAAGCCGCCAGCGCCGGATGAGTCGGCGGTCGGCAGTCGGCGGTCGGCAGTGGAGCCGCCACCCGACCACGTTGTATCTACTGCCGACTGCCGACTGCCGACCGCCGACTGATCCCCCGCCATCACGTGCGCGAAATGGACGTCGAACGAGAAGAAGTCGAGCGTTCCTTCCTCGGCCGCGTCGAGCATCTTCTTCTGTTCAGCGATGCGCTGATGCAGCTCGCGGCAACGTTCGGGATCGACCTGGATGCTGCGTCCGAACAGATCGCGTTGTGGAGCGCAGGCGAGCTGCAGCTCGCTCTCGGACTCGTCGATGCTGCGCGCCAGGAGCTCGGAGGCCAGGCGCTGATCGTTGCCGCGGATCAGGCGATAGAGCGCCGGGCGTTGCGCGTGCGGCGCGGTGCGGTAGCGGTCGAGAAGATCGCGTTGCGCGCGCAAAGCGTGCAGCCAATCCGCGTAGATGCTGAGCCGACCGTCGCCGAGGAAATCGGTCGGGCTGAGCAGAGCATTGCCCTGCAGGATGTTGCGATCGAGATTCGGCAACGGCTCGACATGATCCGCATCAGCATCGGCAGCGCTTCCGGACACGATGGCCAGCCAGAGACGCAGCTCGCACAACCGCACGGCCCGGGGATTCAGATCAACGCCATAGAGCGAGTGCGCCACGATGCGGCGGCGCAGATCGCGCGGCACGTCGCTCGTCCGCGCGCGCCACAACCGTTCGATCGCGCCGAGGGCGGATAGCAGAAATGCTCCCGAGCCGCAGGCCGGATCGAGAATGGTGATGCGCTCCAGTTTCGCGAGCTGCACTTCCACTGGCGCATCGCCGAGCCATTCCGCGATGGCGCGCTCGACCAGCACGTCGACGATTTCCTTCGGCGTGTAGAAGCTGCCGCTGGCAGCCCGCTCGTCCGCGGCCATGAGCGACTCGAACACCTTCCCGAGCATCTCCGGATCGACGTGCGTTCCTGCCCCGTCGCCCTCGTCGAGACGGAAGTCGAACTTCTCGAACACGTCCTCGAGCACGCGGCGCATCAGCTCATTCGGCAGATACATCTCCACGTGCCGCTGCTCGAACGATGACGGCTCGAAGAGACCGCCGTTGAGGTACGGAATGCGTCCGAGTTTGCGCGCGGCGGCCGATCGCTCGCGCAGCGGCGTGTTGAGGCAGCCGAAGAAAAGCGGCAGGAGCACGCCCGCGAAAAACTCTCCTCGACGGCGAATCTGCTCGTGCAATCGATCGACGAGAAAACGGCGCTCGCCGTTCAGCCACCCTTTCTCCTGCACGAAGGAGAGGAAGAGGAGTCGCGACAGAATCAGCAACGCCTCGGCATCGACGGCCTCACGCTCTTCGTCCGGAAACGACTCGCGCAGTGCCGCGGCGACATCGCCGACGGCGGCACGGAAACGCAGGAAGAACTCGCGCGTGACGCTCTCGCGATCGAGGGCGCGGTCGTAGATGCGCGACAGCGCAGACTCATCTCCGGAGGTCCCGGAACAAGCCAGCAGGTTCAGTCGATCGATGGCGTGCGGAGTGGGATGCTGCAGATCGACGTCGAGACGCCGCAGCGTACGGTTCGCCGACAGATCGAATATCGATATAGCATTCTCACGAACATATGCGATGACTGATTTCGTCTTGATATTATATGCGCCATAACTGCGCATGAATTCCGCGACTGCTTCCTCGGGCACATTGCCGGTGAGCAGAAAGAGGTCGAAGCGCGACAGGCGGGCGGCGAGCTGCAACTGCGCTTCGCCGTTCCAGGGAATGGTCACTCCACCGCGCCGCCACTCCGCCGGATCGACGTCCACCGGCGCGATCGGGTAGCCGAGATCGCGCAACAGATCGAGCGCGCCGGAAGGGCCGGTGTATTCTCTCAGCCGGGCCGGCGTCAGCATGGCCGCCCCTTCACCTGATGCCGATCCGTTGGGCCTATCTGAAGCGAGTCCTCGCCGGTGCCATCTTCGGCCTCTACATGGCGCACCTGCTGTACTTCCTCAATCCGCAGGTGGAGATCACGCCGTGGCGCCTGGCCAGCGTGACCCTGGTCTACGGCATCACGTGCGGTCTGCTGTTCGGCTCGGCCTTGTGGGGTCTCCGCGCGTTGCGCGTGTTTCTGTTCGGACGCCCCGACGCGTACCGCACGCATGGATTCGGATTCGTGGCCTCTGCGGCGTTCGTCTCGTCGTTCATCTACTGGATGCACCTCAAACTGCTGCGCATCGATCTCTATCTGCCGGTGGGCGCGATACGCATCCTTTCGAAGGCCACGAACCTGATCACGGCCACGGCGTTCGTCCTGCTGGCGCTGTGGGTCATCGAGCGCAACGCCGACCGCCGCACGTCGCGCGCGATCTTCATCGCCGGCGTGTTGTTGATCGCGATCTCGTCGGTGTTCCTCTACCAGCGCCGCGAGAGCTACCGCACGGATCGAAAGGAAGTCGTGGTCACCACGATTCGAGCGGTCGCGGGGAACGAGCCGGCGATTCTCGTGGCCATCCGCAACCTGCCGTACGACTGGATCGTGACGATGAAGGGCGAGGGTCTGGTGCCGTGGCTGGAGAGCGCCACCGAGAGCGCGTATTTCACGCGCCTCGAGCCGTTCCCGACCACCAGTCCAAAATCGCTCTGGGCTTCGCTGGCCACAGGAAAGCTTCCCTATCGACACGGCGTCACGGGACGTTTCTCGTACCGGACCCCTCTCAACACGGAACCGTTCCTGTTGCTCCCGTACGGCGTTGGCTTTCGCGCGTGGGGTTTGATTCCGCCGGTGGAACGGATCTCCGCTCCCCTGCCCTCGGGCGACGCTTTGCCGATGTGGGAAATGTTCCGGCGCCTGCAACTGCCGGCTGAGGTCATCCGATGGCGATCTGTGAAGACTCGCCCGCAGCGTCCCGCGCAGATCGCAACCGCGCCGAAACGCTTCGATGCGACCGGTGCCGCTCGTCCTCACGTTCTGGCCGCGTTGTCCGCGGACCTCGGCGCCGCGGCCGCTGTCAACGATGACTCGAACCGCAACGCGCTGACGGCGCTCGAGCTCGACGGCTTCGAGATCGCGCAACGCGCCGTGCGCGTCTACCTCAACGAAATCCCGCCGCCCGGAACGGTGAAGGGTGACGCCGTGCGCGCCTACGTGCAGCAACTCGATCGGGCGCTCGCGGAAATTGCGCGCAAGCATCCGCAACATCTCATCGTGGTCACCTCGCCGCACGCCGTCACGCCGCCGCGATTGCCGGCCAACGTCTGGGCGCTCGTGCAGGACGCCGTCACGCGCAAAGATCCCGGCGCCGATGACGGCTTCGTGCTGATCACCGGACCCAAAGCCGCGCATCGCGAGAACCCGGCCCCTGCGCGTGTGGTCGACGTCGTGCCGACCCTGCTCTTCGGCAGCGGCCTGCCGATCGGCCGCGACATGGACGGCCACATTCTCACGGACGCCTTCACCGACGATGTGCTGCGCGGCAGCGCCGTATCGGTCATTCAGACTTACGAGGCCGAGCGCGTGGTCGTACGTCGCGGCGGTTCGTAGTTTGTGATTGGTTGAGGACACACGTTCTCCTTATTGAATTCGAGTCGGCGGTCGGCAGTCGGCGGTCGGCAGTGGAAGCG
>JALYJW010000084.1 GCA_030775085.1 Acidobacteriota bacterium
CGCTTCGTCCGAGTCTCACGCTCGTCGATCGTCAACGCCGATCGCGTCCGCGAGCTGCAGCCGATGTTCAACGGCGACTTCGTCGTCGTGCTGCGCGACGGCACGAAGGTCGCCGGCAGCCGCCGCTACCGTGCGGCCGTCGACATGCTCACGCGCTGACGCTGCGCTCTTGCGGCTCAGACTACCTGCTCTTCCACTCGCTCATCATCTGCACGAAATCATCGAACAGGTAGAACGAGTCATGCGGCCCGGGCGCGGCCTCGGGGTGGTATTGCACGGCGACGGCGGGCTCGCGGCGATGCCGAAAACCTTCCAGCGTCTGGTCGTTGAGGTTGATGTGCGTGAACTCGACGTCGTTCTCGCTCAGCGAATCGGGATCGACGGAGAAGCCGTGATTCTGCGCGGTGATCTCGACGCGGCCGGAGCGAAGGTCTTTGACGGGATGGTTGCCGCCGCGATGGCCGAACTTCAACTTGTAGGTCTTGCCACCAAGCGCCAGCCCCAGGAGCTGATGGCCTAGGCAGATTCCGAAGATCGGCACCTTGCCGACGAGATGACGGATGTTCTCCTGCGCGTACGTGACCGGCTCGGGATCGCCGGGGCCGTTCGAGAGCAGCACGCCGTCGTAGCCGCGGTCGAGGATTTCCTCGGCATGCGTGGTGGCCGGATAAATCGTCACGTCGCACCCGTGGCGCACGAGTTGCCGCAGGATGTCGCGCTTCACGCCGAAGTCGTACACGGCCACGCGAAATTTCGATGCGGCCGTGTTCTCTTCAAACGGATAGGGACGCAATGCCGTGACGCGCTGCACCAGATCGAGCCCCGACATCGACGGCGACGCCAGCAGCTCGGCCACGATCGAGTCGACGGAGCGCTCCGCGTCCGTGGTGATCATTCCGCGCATCGCGCCTTCGTTGCGGATCCTGCGCGTCAATGCGCGCGTGTCGACGCCGGAGATGGCGGTGATGTTCGTCCGCGTGAAGTAATCGCCGAGCGACATTTCGGAAAGCGCATTCGACGGCTCCTCCACAGCGTCGCGCACCACGAAGCCGGCCACCTGCGGCGCTTCGCTCTGCTCCACCGCCTGCTCGACACCGTAGTTGCCGATGTGCGGGTACGTCATCACCACGATCTGAAAGCGATACGAGGGATCGGTGGCGATCTCCTGATAGCCGGTCAGCGAGGTGTTGAAAACGACCTCGCCGATCGTGTTGGCCGTCGCGCCGAACGACTGTCCTTCGTACACCGCACCATCTTCGAGAACGAGTTTTGCCTGAGTCATAGACCTGGGCCGGATCGTACCATCGGCGGAATGCGGAATTGAAAATTGAAAATTGAAAATTGAAAATTGAAAAATCGGACGTCCAGGTCACGATGGACGTGATCCGATCTTTCAATTTTCAATTTTCAATTTCGCTTCTGTCGCCTGCCACAGATGCCGGCGGCCGTGCGCGGCGAGCACGATGAAGGCGTCGTACAACGTCACCGTGATCCGTTTCGCAAATGCGCTCGGGATGCGCAGTCGCATCCGATCGTAGCTGTCGCTCTCATCCAGTAACGCGATCAGTGTCGCGTGCGTTTCGGCAAAGCGCGCCAGCAGCGCGTCGCGCGAGACGATCTCGCCTGGCTGCAGCGCCGCCGCGGGCACTTTCAGCCGCACGCGCACCGGCGGCTCCACGAGGCCAAGCCAGACGCGGCCGACGAGCGATTTTTTCTCACGCGAGAACGTATCCGATGTCGTCGCCGCATCGAGCCGACGCCGGATGCGCCGGCTGAACGTCGCCGCAGTGGCGCTGAGATGCTCCAGGTTTTCAGCGACGGACCACGACTCCGGCGCCGGACGGCGCATCAGCGCTTCATCATCGAGGCTCACCGCCAGCGCATTGCAGCGCCGCACAACCTCGTCCAACTCGCCGTGGAGTCGCACCGTCTCCGCTTTCATTCGTACCTCAGTGCTTCAATCGGATTGAGCCGCGCGGCGCGCATGCTGGGGATGATCGTGGCCAGGAAAGAGACGGTGATGGAGAAGGCTGCGATCACCGCCAGATCGACGGCCCGCGTCACAAATGGAATCGACGATACGAAATAGACCTCGGCGATCTCAGGCGGGAACGTCACGATCTCGTAGCGCGTGATCACCCAGCAGATGAGCGTGCCGAGGATGATGCCCGTGCCGGTACCGACCAGCCCGACGATCGTCCCGTACCAGATGAACACGCGCCGCACCATCTGCGGCTCGGCTCCCATCGACGTCAGGATGCCGATCTCTTTTCTCTTCTCATGCACCGTCATGATCAGCGTGGAAACGATGTTGAACGTCGACACGAACACGATCAGGCCGATGACCACGAACAGCACGAGCTGCTGGATCTTCAGCATCGAGAAAAGTTGCCGGTTCATCTCCCGCCAGTCGCTGACGGAGTAGCGGCGCTCGGTGCGCTGCTCGATCGCGGCCACGACTCCGTCGAGGTCGGTGCCGGGTACCAGCTTCACCTCGATGAGATTCGCCGGCGAGCCCGCGCCAAGAAGCGCCTGCGCTTCAGCGAGATCGACGAAAAGCCAACGCGCGTCGAACTCATAGAAGCCGGTGGCGAACACGTTCGTGACCACGAACGTGGCGGTGCGCGGACTGAATGACCCATCGGTTCCGGCCGCCACGGTCACGCTCATCGCGTCGCCTTGCTTCACTCCGAGCTTCGCCGCCATGTACTTGCCCACCGACACGCCGCGCTCCCCTTCCGGAGTCGTGAATGACGCGCGAGAGCCGATGATCCGGCCGAGCATCGGCGACGTCCGGCCGCGCGTCGGCTCGATCCCTTTCATCATCACTTCCGAGCCGGTGGTGTTCGTCTCCGTCGTCACCACGCCGCTCTGGAACAGCACGGGCGACGCATCGGCCACACCGGGTGTTTCGCCGATGACCTGCAGGAGCCGCCCCGGATCGGAGATTGCGGACCCGATCGAATAGACGAACACTTCGGCGTTGCCGCCGAGCAGCTTCGTCTGCAGATCCCGCCGATAGCCCGTCATCAGAGCCATCGAGATCACCAGCGCCATCACTCCGATCACCAATCCAAGCACGGACGCCATACCTACGGCCGAGACCAGTTGATCGGTCGGGCGCCGCAGATACCGCCACGCAATTCTCCGAGCGAGATTCATTCGGCGCGGATTATAGGAGGCGAACTCCTGAGCGGCACTCGACGCGACGATTGCGATCGTCCTCCACCTCCGCGCGGCGCGCTTTGGAGTGCGGCCGGCTTGCCGCCGCTTTGGGTAACGCGCAACGGAGCGGCAAGTGCCACGCTACCGAAAGCGGCAGCAAGCTGACCGCACTCCAAAGCGCTGCGGCGCGGAGTACAAGACCCTACTTCCGCACGATCCGTCCCTCGATCGATTGCGTCACCGTCCCGTGCGCGCGGATGTACTTCTCGACCGTGGAGCGAAAATCCGCTTCGCGCTCGGTGTTGATCTTCGGCGGACGCGTGGCGTCGGTGAAGAGCGTGTAGCCGTCATCGATGCCCTGCAGATAGACATAGTCGATGGTGGCCATGCTGTACGTCGCGCTCACATCGAGAGGTTTCCCTCCCACCTCGACATCCGACGCTTCGACGATGAACTTGCCGTCGCGCGGGTGGTAGTTGAAACGAAGACCGGAGACCTGCAGGAACCGGCCGTCGCCTGCATCGACGCGGGACACGGAGTTGCGCAGCATGTCCAGGAGCTGCTGGCCGGTGACCGGGAACGCCACCAGCGTGTTGGTGTAATAGAAGACGCCCTCCATGTCGTATTTCGTGATCGGCCCCGGCGGAATGTTGTCGTTGATGCGGATGCTGCCGCCGTTGAGCACCGCCACGTCGGTGCCCATCTGCTCGCGCGCGGCGTCCATGAGCAGATTGCCGAGCGCCGTCTCGCGTCCGCGCACGGCCGGCTCGATTCCTTCGAGAAGATTCTTCGTCGTGCCGATCGTCTCGTTGCCACCGAGCCTCTCGGTCAGCGTAGCCATCCACTGCTGCACGCGTGCGTCCACCAACGGATCTTTCGCGATCGTGCTGTCCAAAACCACGCGCAGCGGTGTCGTGTGCATTCCATCGGCATCGACCGTGACGACGTAAACGATGGCGCTCTTCGCGTCGGCATCCGCTTTCGCAATCCATGTGAGCCCCACCTGCTGCTGCGTGAACAGGTGATCGTGTCCGCCGATGACGAGATCGAGACCCGGGAGCGCCTGCACCAGACGCACGTCATCCGGCATGTCCTGATGCGTGATGGCAATCGTCAGGCGGGCGCCGGCCCTCGAAAGCGCCTCGAACGCCTCGCTCGCGGCAAGGATCACATCCGTCGATCTCGCGTACGGTTTCGACACCGGATAGAGCAGCCCCATCACGCCGACGTTCAAGTTGCCGGCATCGAACTGCATCACCTCCGCAACCGGATCGCCGAGGACGCGGAACGGCGCACAGTCATTCGCAGCCTTGCAATACAGCGTGTTCGTGGCGATCCACGAGAACTGCGACTCTTTCAACCGCGCCAGCAGAATCTTGTCGTCGCTCTTGTCGAGCTCGTGATTACCGAGACCGGCCATCATCCGCGCATCGAACTTCGTGGCGTCGCCGTCGAGCAGGTTCATGACGTCGATGATCGGCTTCGCGTCGAGATACTTGCTCATCACCGATGGGAACAGCGCGTCGCCGCCGTGCATCACATAGACCGGCGTGCCGTCCGACTCGAGCAGCTTCCGCAGCGTGCGCACGCGCGCCAGTCCGCCGATCTGGCCGCCTTCGAGACCTTCGATCTTGTAGACGTCGTTGATCTGCAGAATCTTGAATCGCACCGATGGCGGCTGCGCAGTCTGCGTTGCACAGCCAGCGGCGGCGAAGAGCGTGAGCGCGGCGACGAATCGGCGAATCATCCGGGGATGGTAACGAATTCATTCCTATAATGCGCCGCGTGAAACGGATCGCTTCGCTCTTCCTCGCCTTCGCCGCTTTTGCCGCCCAGGCCGCCGAAATCTCCTCCCCTTCGCAGCATCTGAAGATGGCGATCGGTGCCGACAAAACGCTGGCCGACTATCGCCAGATGAAGTCGTACTTCCGGATGCTCGACAGCGCCTCGCCGCGCGTCGAGATCCAGGTTCTCGGCAAGACGGTGCTCGGCGAAGAGATGATCATGGCCATCATCTCCTCCGAGGAGAACATTCGGAACAAAACGAAGATCCAGCAAGCCGCGAAACAGCTCGCCGATCCACGCGGGCAGTCCGACGCGGACCTGGAACGTCTGGCGCGCGAAGGCAAAGCAGTCGTGCTCGTGACCTGCAACATCCACTCGAGCGAGATCGCCTCGTCGCAGATGGCCATGGAGTGGGCTCATGCGCTGGCCACGGCCGAGGATGCCGAAACGAAGAAACGTCTCGACGATGTCGTGCTGCTGCTCGTGCCGTCGCTCAACCCCGACGGGCAGACCATGATCACCGACTACTACCGCAAGTACGCCGGCACGAAGTTCGAAGGCGGCCGGCTGCCGTGGCTCTATCACCACTATGTCGGCCACGACAACAATCGCGACTGGTACATGCTCACGCAGCCGGAAACGCGCGCCATGAGCCGCGCCATCTATCACGAGTGGAATCCGCAGCTCTTCGTCGACGAGCACCAGATGGGCTCCGAGGGACCGCGGATGTTCATCCCGCCTTTCGCGGATCCGCTCGATCCGGACGTTCATCCGCTGATCTGGCGCGAAGTGAACATGGTCGGCGCAAACATGGCCCTGCGCCTCGAGCAGGCCGGCAAGAGCGGGTTGATTTACGGCTATGCATTCGACGCGTACTGGATCGGCGGGACGCGCAACACCGGCTGGTGGAAGAACATCACCGGACTGCTGCTCGAGACGGCATCGGCGCGCATCGCGTCACCGGTCTACGTCGAGCCGAATGAGTTGCGCGGCGGCGCGAAGGGGCTCGTCGATTACAAGCCCACCATCAATCATCCCAATCCGTGGAAGGGCGGCTGGTGGCGGATGCGCGACATCATGGATTACCAGCGCATCGCCTCGGATGCTCTCCTCGAACTGGCCTCGCGCTACCGCGAAGACCTGCTGCGCAACCTGACCACACGCGCAAAAGCGGCGGTGGCCCTGGCCAAACCGGGCGAGGCCTATCGCATCCCGCGCGAGCAACGCGACTGGCCGACCGCACAGCACCTGGCCTGGCTCATGGCCGAGCACAACGTCGAAGTGCGGCAGGCGCCAAACGAGGATTACTGGATTCCGCTCGCGCAGCCATACGCAAAATTCATCACCGAGATGATGGAGCCGCAACGCTACCCCGAAGTGCGCTTGCAGCCGGGGCGAGATGTCCTTCGCCCCTACGACGTGGCCAGTTGGACGCTCCCGCTGCAGATGGGTGTGAAGGTCGAACGCGGAACGATGCCGGCCCCAACGAACCGCGTCACCGAAATCAAACCGGCCACGAAGGAAGTCATCGCACGCGGCGAGAAGCTCGCGCGCAAACCGAAAGTAGGGACGTACAAGCCGTGGCAAACCTCGATGGATGAAGGATGGACGCGCTGGCTGCTCGACACCTACGGCGTGAAAGCGACCAGCCTCTCACCCGACGACGTTCAAAAAGGCGTGACCGGCTACGACGCGATCATCCTCCCCGACATCCACAAAGAGATCCTGGCCACCGGCCGCCGGACTTCCGACGCCGGAATGCGTTACGAAGAAGAGATGCCGCCCGAATACCGCGCCTCCCTCGGCAGCACAGGCGCGGATGCATTGCGCAAGTTCGTGGAAGGCGGAGGAACGCTGATCGCATTCGGCGACTCCTGCGAATACGTCATCGACCAGTTCAACATCCCCGTCCGAAACGCCCTGTCGAGCGTAAAGCCGGACGAGTACTCCAACCCCGGCTCCCTCGTGCGCGTCCGCATCCGCGCCGATCACCCGGTCACCCGAGGCATGCCATCCGAGACCGCCGCCTTCCTCGACTCGGCGATGGCCTTCGACACCACCGCACCCGCATCCGACACGCAACGCTGGGTGCTCGCCTCCTACCCCGAAGACGACGAAGACATCCTCCTCTCCGGATGGATCCACGGCGCCGACCGCCTCACCCGCAAAGCCGCCGCCGTAGCCGTGACCTTCGGCAAAGGCAAGATCGTCCTCTTCGGCTTCCGCCCGCAGCATCGGGGGCAAACACACGCAACGTTTCCGCTGGTGTTCAATGCGCTGTGGTGGAGCGTGGAGAAGTAGGGCTTACTTCTTCTTCGATCGCTTCACATCTCCACGATCGCCCTGACCGGGCGCAACTTCGGTCTTTGACGAGCTGCGACGGTCCGCTGCCAGAGACTTGCCCACATCGACGACTTTGTCGAACTGGCCCTTCTTGTCGCGACGAACGTAACGCTTGTCTCCCGGAGTGGGCTCGATCAACTCTCGTTTGCTTGCCATGAATGCCTCCTGAACTCGCTATTGCGTGAAAGATGCCCGGCGGGAACGCCGGCGCCGGTAGAAAACAAATCCGAGGAGAAGAACGGGCGCGATGACGTCGAGCGGAATGAGGACGATCTGGACGTTCTCCTGGATGCGTGGCGGCGGATGAAAGGCGCTCTGCACCACGATCGCGCGAAGAAGAGGTCGTCGATGCCGGAGCGTGAGCCGATCTCGATGAACGCGGTCAGTCTCGCAGGGATCGTCACTCCAACAGCCTTCGCGAGTCGCGCACGGAGTGGGTCATCGAGAACGTCGCTCCACCGCAGGAGGCCCGGCCAGAAAGCCGTGCCGATAGTGCCATGCACGCGTTCGGGGCCGAGAAAAAAGACGCGGAGGACTCGCATGGAGTTGCTGCTGCCGGTTCGCTGCGACGCCGGCTCGCGATACGGGAAGAAGGGAGCGTCCGTCGTGAACGACATCTTCACCGCCTGCGTCTGCGCGTCGGGAGCCTGCCTCTTGTCGATCTTGAACGCCGTAATCTTCCAGCGCTGGCGAATGTAAACGTCCAGCCACTCCTGGAGATCCGGCGTCGTCGCGTAGCCGTGCGTCTCCAACCATTCGCGCAACGCATTCGCGTCGGTGGCATCGAGCACGGCCGCTTCGTATCCCGCGATCTTTGCCGTCTGCAGAACTTCCACGGACGCTCCCGTCGATGCGTCTCCCGTGCTTGCCAACCGGAAGGTCCCCAGCAGCAGTGACCATCGGAGCTCTCTGCGCGTTCGCTCGATCGTGGCAGGCTCGATCTTCGCCTGCAGCGTGTCGAAAATGTCGTCGTCCACCGCAGCCAGCGTGGGCTCAGTAGGCGTCGGTACGAGGAAGCCGAAGTCGCGCGCACTTCCTCGGAATGTTGCCCGCCGGATGAAATGCTGCGTTCTTGTGGCCGGGTCCCAGACGATCACCGCCGACTCTTCGGCGACATCGATCTGCTCGCCGGCATGCGGAGCGGGTGCGCACGCAATCAAAGGCCGCACGCAGGCCATGGCCACGATCAGCGGAAGAACGACGCGATGTTGCATGGGAGCGATTATCCGTCAGCCGCCGGCCGGCTGTGATCGGTCAAGCAACTCGCCAATCGCGTCCATCGTTCTCCTCCGCGTCCGGTGCGCACGGCCGTGGCTACGGCAGTCGTGTCGCCGACCACGACCACGAGCCTTCGTCCGCGCGTGACGGCCGTGTAGAGCAGGTTGCGACGGAGCATGATCGAGTGTTGCGGCATGAGCACGACCACGACGGCGGGATATTCGGATCCCTGCGATTTGTGGATCGTGGTGGCGTAGGCGAGCGTCAGTTGATCGGCCTCGTCGAAGGTGTAGTCGACGATGAGCTCCGCGCCGAAGTCGACGGTGAACGTTTCTTCTTCCATGTCGACGACGGCCATGACTCCGACGTCGCCGTTGAAGACGTTTTTGTCGTAGTTGTTCTCGATCTGCATGACCTTGTCGCCGGGCGAGAAGAAGACATCGTTGGGGCGTTCGACGCGCGCGTTCTTGTGCTTCTCCGGCGCGTTGATCACGCGTTGCAGCTCGCGGTTGAGCAGGTTGATGCCGGCCGTGCCGTTGCGCATTGGCGCGAGCACCTGGACGTCGCGCAGCGCTTTCAATCCGAACTGTCGCGGGATGCGTTCCGTCACGAGCTCCACGACGCGCTGCACGGCAACCTCGGGCGTCGATGTCTTGAAGAGAAACATGTCCGACGCTGCGCCTGGCGCGCCGAACCGCGGAAACTCGCCGCGATGGATGCGGTGCGCGTTGGAGATGATGTCGCTGCCCGCGGCCTGACGATGGATCTCAGTCAGGCGCACGGACGGCACCCGCTCGGATGCCAGGATGTCGTGCAGCACCTGCCCCGGTCCGATCGACGGCAACTGATCGGCGTCGCCGACGAGCACGATGGCCGCAGCAGGCGGCATCGCGCGCAGCAGCGCATCGAGCAAAGGTACATCGACCATCGATGCCTCATCGATGATCATCACGTCGCATTCGAGCGGATTCTCTTCGTTTCTCTGGAAGCGATTGCTGTCCGGACTCATCTCCAGCAGCCGGTGAATCGTCACCGCCAGCATGCCCGTGCTTTCCGCGAGCCGTTTCGCCGCGCGTCCCGTCGGCGCGGCGAGCAGCACCTTCAGTTCCACCGATTGCAGCACCGACACGAGCGCATTGACCAGCGTGGTTTTGCCGACACCCGGTCCGCCGGTGATGACCGCCGCTCGCGCGCTGAGCGCAACTGCGATGGCTTTGCGCTGCGCCGGATCGAGCGCAATCGCGCTCTGCGCTTCGGCCACCGTGATCGCCTTATCGATGTCGAGGCCGCCCCACGGCGGCCGTTCGTCGCTGAGGAACGCCAACGTCGCCGCGATGCGCGATTCCGCCGCGTGCAGCGCCGGATCGAAGAGCACGCGCCGCCCGCCGACTTCTTCGGCCATGACGACGCGCATCTGAATGGCCGTCTTGATCGCGATCTCGACCAGATCCTGACCGACGCTCAGCAGTTTGACCGTCTCCGCCAGCGCCTCATCCTCGGGGATGCCGCAATGACCGCCTTCGCGCGCCGACTCGACGATGTGACGCAGGCCGGCCAGCAGACGAAATGGCGAGGAGAGGTCGTAGCCGAGGCCGCGCGCGATGGCATCCGCGGTCTTGAAGCCGATGCCGCGCACTTCGTGAGCCAGCCGGTACGGGTTCTCGCGGATGGCGGTGATGGCGTTGTCGCCGTAGTGCCTGTGAATGCGAAACGCGCGTGCACCGCCGAGGCCGTGCTGCGCCAGGAACACCATCAGCGAGCGAACGCCGCGCTGCTCGCCCCAACTCTCCGTGATCTTCTGCAATGTCTTCGCGCCGAGGCCAGCCACCTCGCGCAGACGTTTGGGCTCTTCGTCGATGATCTGCAGCAGGTCGGTCCCGAATCGCGCCACGAGTTTTCTGGCCAGTCCCGCGCGAATGCCTTTGACATGGCCGGCGGCGAGATAGCGCTCAATCCCCTCGGCACTCGTCGGCATGACGATTGACACGGATTCGGCCGCGAACTGCAGACCATACTTCCTGTCCTGCCGCCACTCCCCCGTCGCGACGATCGGCTCACCTTCCTGCACCTCCGGAAAAACGCCGACGATCGTCACCGCTTCGTGCGTATCGTCGCGAAGCGCAACGAGCACGGTCCATCCTGACTCCGCGTTGTGAAATCGGATGCGATCTACGCTGGCCCGCAGGATCTCCGGCATCGCCGCCATGTTACGCGACGAATCGAGGCAGGCTCCTTGACAGAACGGGCAACTGGCATCACATTGATTGCCATATGGATACTCAGACGACAACTAAAGATGTCGAACGGTTTCAGGATCTGAACAGGAAGACGCCGTTCACGCGCGGCTATGTCGTGCTGCTGGGACTCGACTACTTCGACCTGCCCAGTCTTTTGAAAGCGGTAGAAAAAGGCTTCACCTGGAAAACCTTTGAGCGTTTCCTCAAGAACATCGGCTTGCATGCGGATCAGGTCGCGGACGTGATCGGCATTCCGCGCCGCACGCTGGCGCGCCGCAAGGTCGAGGGACGGCTCAAGTCCGATGAGTCGGACAGGCTTCTCCGTCTCGCGCGCGTCTTCGGGGCCGCACTCGACCTCTTTCATGGCAATCGGGAAGCTGCAGTGCTCTGGTTGACGGACATCAACATCGCACTCGGCGGAGTCGCTCCACTCGACTTTGCGCGTACGCAACTCGGCGCTGATGAAGTCGAAAACCTCGTCGGACAAATTCAATACGGGCTCATTTCGTAGTGATCACAGCGTGGCGAATCGTCCATGCACGTCACGCTGATGACGTCTTCAGCGGTGAAGGTGCGCGACTTCACAAAGCACGATGGCACAGCGCAGGGCATCGCGTCGTGTACACATGCGAGAGCATCTCCCTCGCCGCACTCGAACTGCTCGTGCGCACACCACGAGCACAGCTTCTCTCCGACTATGTCATCGCGTCCTGCACGTTTCCTGAAGTCCTGGTCGAGGATGTCGACGAGAGACGCCTGCCTCCGAACTGGCGCGACTACCCTCCTCCTCCCGAGCTCCAGCAGTTCGGAACCGAATGGCTCCTGCGCGGCTCTTCCGCTGTGCTCTCTGTTCCCAGCGCCGTCACCCCCGAGGAGCGCAACTACCTGATCAATCCGGAGCACGAACACTTCCGCTCCGTCGACGTCGGTTCTTCACGCCCGTTCCAGATCGACCTCCGCCTCCTGACGTAAAAACACGCAGCGAGCTTGACCGTATCAGCGGGGTGCGTAGAGAATCTGCGCACAACCCATCAGGAACGCTGGCCCATCGAAATCGGAGGAGCAGTCATGAAAAGCCCCGTCACGAGGAACCTGTTGTGCGTCTTGGTCCTGGCTATTGCCATCCCCGCCTTGCCACTTTTCGGGCAGGATCCCCCGGAAAAGCCACCCGAGGAACAGGTACAACCTCCGAAAGTGGAGGAAGAAATGGTCGTCACCGCGCGTAAGCGCGAAGAGACGGTGCAGGACGTACCGATGGCGGTATCTGCGCCTTCCGAACAGAAACTGCGCGACGTCGGCGCGGAGACGATCGAAGACGTGTCGGCCAACGTAGCCGGCTTCACCATCCAGAACCTCGGCCCCGGCCAGAGCCAGGTAGCCATGCGCGGCGTCTCCGCCGGCCAGATCGTGCGCGACCAGCCGGGCGTGAAGGAACAGGTCGGCGTCTACCTCGACGAGTCTTCGATCTCGATGTCGCTCTTCACTCCCGACATCGACCTCTTCGATCTCTCCCGCATCGAGATTCTGCGCGGACCGCAGGGCACGCTGTTCGGATCCGGCTCGCTCTCCGGCACGGTGCGCTACATCACCAACCAGCCGAAGATCGGCGTGTCCGAGCAGGTCGGCGAGCTCACGCTCAGCTCGGTCAGCGACGGCGGTGTCGGTGGCAGCGCGAAGGCAGCCATCAACGTGCCGATCGGAGATGCGGCGGCCATGCGCATCGCCGCGTATTTCACGAAGTACGGCGGCTTCATGGATGCCGTGCAGCCCGACCTCTCCGTCAACGATGACGTGAACGGCGGCAACCGCGCCGGCGCACGCATCGCGTTTCTCTTCCAGCCCAACGACAAGCTCTCCATCACGCCGCGCCTCATCTATCAGGAAGTGGACATGGATGGCTGGAACCGCATCGACGCATTCAACATCCTGGCGAATCCGTTCACCACCTCGCGTCCCAAAGTGACCCTCGGCGACCGCCGCCAGTTCACGCAGATCGACGAGCCGTTCACCGACGAGTTCCTCCTCGGCGATCTCAATCTCTCCTACGACATCAACGACACGCTCACGCTGACTTCCGTCACGTCCTACACCGATCGCGACGTGCTGGTCGTTCGCGATGCCACCGCGCTCACCGGCAGCATCACCGGCGGATCGTTCGGCGCGCCGGCCAGCATCTACACGCTCGACGCGCCGCTGTACGACGCCACGCAGGCAAAAGGCTTCACCCAGGAGCTTCGCCTCTCCGGCGAAAGAGGCCCGGTGCAGTGGGTGGCGGGCGTCTTCTACACCGACTCCGAGCGCGACTATCAGCAGAACCTGCAGGTGTTCGGATTCGAAGACGGCTGCAGAATCGTCAGTTGCGGACCGCTGAGCGGCCTGCCGACTGCCGGAACGAAACTGGCCAACAAGGACGAGCTGTACAAGTCCGACCTCCACTATGACTACACGCAGAAGGCGATCTTCGGCGAGGCCACGTGGACGGTCAACGAGCGTTTCAATCTGACAGGCGGTCTGCGCTTCTATGACTTCGAAGAGAGCCGCTCGCAGATCTTCGACGGACTCTTCTCCGATCCGAACGACAGCGTCGGAACGGTCGGCGCCGACGGCTTCGCACCGCGTGTCATCGCCAGCTTCAAGCTGACCGACAACACGACCCTCAACGGCCAGATCGCCAAAGGCTTCCGCCTCGGCGGCATCAACGATCCTCTCAACCGCCCGCTCTGCACTCCCGCCGATCTGGCTACCTTCGACGGTCGCCAGAACTGGGAAGACGAGACGCTCTGGAATTATGAAGTCGGATCCAAGTCGTCGATCATGGGTGGCCGCGGCACGTTCAACGCCGCCATCTTCCGCGCGGACATCGAGGATCTGCAGGCCACCGTCACGGCCGGTTCCTGCTCCTCGCGCGTCGTCTTCAACGTTCCGAAGGCTCGCAGCACCGGCGCGGAGATCGAGCTCGAGATCGCGCCGAACGACTCCTTCGACTTCGCCATCTCGGCCAGCAAGGTCAACTCCGAACTGCGCTCCACGTTGAGCGCCTCCACCGGCGTCGTGGCCGGCATCGAATCAGGCAATCGCCTTCCCACCGTCCCCGAGTTCCAGATGGCCGCCGCGGCTTCCTATCACTGGCGCACGAGCACGCTGGCCGGTTACGTGACCGGTGCTTATCAGCACGTCGGCTCGCGCTACACGCAGATCGGCGATCAGGCGGCCGGCTTCGGCACCGTGAATCTGAATTCGTTCGGAACGGTCGGCATCGGCGGTCCGTTCACGCAGAACACGTTCGTCTTCAATCCCAAGCTGAAGGCTTACGACATCGTCAACCTGCGCTTCGGCATCCTCAAAGGCAACTACGACACCGCATTCTTCATCAACAACATCACCGATGAGACGGCGCTGCTGGCGCTCGACCAGGAGCGCGGCACGCGCGCCCGCGTCGGCTACCTCACTAATCAGCCCCGCACGATCGGTATCAGCACGCGCGTTACGTTCTAAGACATTACGCTCACGACGTCGCGGGAGTTTCGGCTCCCGCGACGTTCTCTCCTCACACATGTCCATCTCAAGACGAGCCTTCATCACCAGCGTCGCGGCGTTTCCGCTCGCGGCCCGCGCTCTCGTCGCGCCGTCACCGCCGCGCATCGCAGTCATCGGCGCAGGCGCGTTCGGTGGATGGACGGCACTGCACCTTCGCCGCCTCGGCGCGCACGTCGAGTTGATCGATTCCTGGGGTCCCGGCAACACGCGGTCGAGCTCCGGCGGGGAGAGCCGCGTGATCCGCGCCATCTACGGTCAGGACCGGCCCTACGTCGAGATGGTGAAGCGCGCCTACGAACTGTGGGAAGACCTCGACGCGTCGACCGATGATTCTCTCTACACCGAGACCGGCGCGCTCTGGATGCACCGTGGCGACGACGCCTACGTCCGCTCGTCGATTCCGATCCTGAAAGAATTCGGATTCATCGTCGACAAGCTCACGCTCGACGATGCAACGCGCCGCTATCCGCAGATCGACTTCAACGGCGTTCAATCCGTCTGGCTCGAGCGACGCGCGGGTGCGCTGTCCGCACGCCGCGCATGCATCGCCGTGCGCGACGCATTCCAGAAAGCCGGCGGAAGCTACCGCACCGGGCACGTCGAGCCAGGCTCGATCGTTAACAGATCGCTCTCGGGCTTGCGTCTGGGCGATGGCTCGCGGGTGGAAGCGGATGCTTACGTATTCGCGTGCGGACCTTGGTTGGGTCGGCTCTTCCCCGAAGTGCTCGGCGACAAGATCCAACCGACACGGCAGGAAGTCTTCTACTTTGGAGCTCCCCGAGGATCGCAGCAGTATGGTGCGGGCCGCCTCCCGATCTGGATCGACTTCGGCGAGCGCATCATCTACGGCATTCCCGACCTCGACGGACGCGGCTTCAAAGTCGCGGACGACACACGCGGCGAGCCGATCGATCCAACCAGCACCGACCGCACACCAAGCCCGGAAGCCATCGCGCGAGCGCGCCAACTACTCGCCGAGCGCTTTCCCGAACTGGCCAAAGCACCGCTGCTCGAATCAAGAGTCTGCCAATACGAAAACAGCCCCGACGGCCACCTCATCATCGACCGCCACCCGAACGCCTCGAACGTCTGGTTCGCCGGCGGAGGCTCGGGACACGGATTCAAACTCGCCCCCGCCGTCGGAGAGATCGCCGCGGGGAGGATTCTCAATGGCAAAGAAGTGCCGTCGCTGTTCAGGCTCGAGCGCTTGCGCGATTCCGCAAAACCCACCACCCAGTTCGACACGAAAAACTAGCCACCGTTTTGGAGTGCGGCGGCCGCAGCCGCCGCTTTTGTATGTTCGTTCCGCGCGGTGACATACAAAAGCGGTAGCTGCGGCTACCGCACTCCAAAAAGTTCAATGAATGTGCGGTGTTTCCTGCTTGCTCTTCGTCTTCACGTCCGGCGTCTTCCCGCTGGCCTTCTGCGCGAGCAACAAACCTTCGAGCGCCGGCTTCCGACCCGGCGTTCGTTCGAGCACTGACTGATACGCAGCAGCCGCGTCGGCGGCGCGACCGGCAGCGAGCAGTTGATCCGCGTACAGCTCGGCGGCCGGTTTCGGCACGACGGGCGGACCGAACTCGATCGGCATCGAGCGCTCGGCCTTTGCCGCCGCTTCGAGAATCTTCAACGCTTCGTCGCGTTTCGCGGACTCCGGCTTTTCCGTCACGACGAGCAGTAGCGCATCCGCCTCCTGCACCATCACCTCGGCGGCAATGCGCGCGGTCGGATTGGCGGCTGTCCCTTCATCGCCCGCGTCGACCGCCGCCTTCTGGAGCGCGCGCAGCCGGACCGCGGAAGTCTTCAACGTCGCTACATCATTGCGGCGCGCCGCCGCGAGCAAATCTCCGTAGACCAGCGTGAACTGCGCGACCGGCGCCGCGACTCCGTCCGGAATCGCAATCGCATCCTTGCTCGGCAGCGCATCAGCGCTGGCGATGTGATGCGCGCGCATCGTGGCGAATTCTTCGAGCCGGTTTGTCCGCGAGTCTCCCGGACCGCCGGCAGTGAAGTTCTCGATGAATGCCGACGCGCGGCAGGCTTCCAGCGCCTTGACTGCCTCCTCATCGTTGCCTTTCTGCAGCAGTCCGTAATGAAGCCACGTCGGATAGTGCCCGCAATCGCCGGGCGGTCTGGAGCGCGCGGCGCGCTGGCGGTTCACCACCGCGATGGCGCGGCGGTTCGCATCGATCACGTCGTCCCACATCCCCATGGCAATGAAGATGTGCGAAGTCATGTGCAGCGCGTGACCGGCCTCCGGCGCCACCGCGCCATAAAGCCGCGCCGCGCGCATCCCCAACGGCGCGTGGACCGGATCGTCGTACGAGTGAATCAGATAGTGCAGCACGCCCGGATGCTGCTGATTCGCCGGGAACACTTCCTCGAGCAGCGACGCCGCGCGCATGTACGTGCCGAAGTCACGTCCCTCGTGCGCGGTGCCGAGAATGGCCAGCGCGTAAAACGCCGTCGCATCGACATCGCCGGGATATTTCGCGTGCAGCGAGGCCATCGCATCCGCGTAGAGAAAATCGCGCGCGTTCTTCTCGCCCTCGCCGTACAGCACGTCCAGCGTGCGCAGATAATCGCGCTCGCGCTCCGTCCCCGCCTTCGCCAATCGCTCCGCCGGCGTGGCGCCCAGCCGCTGGAGCGCCGCCCGCGCCGCCGCGCCATCCTGCCGGAACCAGATCGGATGCGTGTACGTCATTGCCTCGCCCCAGTAGGCCATGGCAAACGAAGGATCCGCCGCCTGCGCCTCGCGAAACGCCGTCGCCGCGGTCGGATACTCGAAGTTGTGCAGCAGCGCCATTCCGCGCAGGAACGGCTCCTGCGCTTCCGGTTTGCCGGAATTCGCAAACGCGACGACCCCGACGTTTTTCTGAGAAAACGCTGTCAGAGCAGTGAAGGGCAAAGCGAACAGAAGAACGATCAGCAAGCGACGCATCACTCGATGATAACGCCTCGCTGGATCGTTGGCCGGCCGAGGGAGTCGCAGAGTCGGCTTTGAGACTTCGGGCAGTTTGAGCTAAGGTTCGACGCAACCATGAAAGTCGCGTTCATTAAACCTCCCGTGGGAGGAATCCTGGGGCTGGAGATGCTGACGTTCGTCGAGCCCCTCGGCCCGATCTGCGTCGCCGCCTGTCTCGAAGTCGACGGGCACGTCTGTAAAGTCATCGATCTCCGGATCGACGGCGAGGAAAAAGGTCTGGCGGACTGCCGCTCCTTCCAACCCGATGTCGTCGGTCTGCAGTGCAATTTCACTACCGAGCGTAACCGTACGATCCGTCTGGCGCAGCGCATCAAGCGCGAAATGCCGAATGCCTTCGTCGTCGTCGGCGGGCATGACGCCTCACGCGATCCGGACTGGTTCCAGCACGCATCCATCGATGCCATCGCTCTCGGCGACGGCGAAGAGGTTCTCCCTCCGATGGTCAACGCGCTGCGCGACGGAACCGATCTCGGGAAGATCGACGGGCTTTGGATTCGCGCCGATCAGGACACCTGGAAATTCACCGGCCACGCGCCGACGCGCCCGAACCTCGACACTTACCCGCTTCCGGCACGACATCTCATCGAGCAATACGCCGATCACTACTACATCAACTTCCGCAAACCGCTGGCGCTGATGGAAACCGCCCGAGGTTGTCCGTTCAAATGCAACTTCTGCTCGGTGTGGAAGTTTCACGAGTCGACGTTCCGCGAGAAATCGCCGGAGCGCGTCGTGCGCGAGTTGGCCGACATCAAGGCTCCGAACATCTTCATCACCGATGACATCTTCTGGATGAACGTGAAGCGCGGCGAGGAGATGGCCAAACAGATCAAGGCCTCGGGCATCCGCAAATACTTCACCGTGCAGACCCGCACCGACATCATCTGCAAGTTCCCGAAACTCGTCGAGCAGTGGAAAGACTGCGGCGACCTGGCCATCTTCCTCGGCCTGGAGTCCGTGACCGACGAAGGCCTCAAGGCGGTCAACAAGAAAAACACCGCCGACAACAACGTGCAGGCCATCAACATCCTCAAAGATCTCGGCGTCGGCTTCACGCCCAACTTCATCGTCGATCCCGCCTGGACCCGCGACGACTTCAAACGCCTGCGCGACTGGATCGAGACGATGGGCGCCTACAACAGCGGCTTCTCCATCCTCACCCCGCTCCCCGGCACCGACCTCTGGGACAGCGCCAAGCAGAACGTCAACACGCACGAGTGGGAGATGTTCGACATCGTCCACACCGTCCTGCCGACCACGCTCCCGCTCGACGAGTTCTACGCCGAATATTCAGCCCTGTGGCAGCACGCACTCAACGTCCGCTACCGCCACAAAGGCAAACTCAAAACGTACCTCCAACTCGGCGCCGCCCTGGCCACGCGCAAAGTCACGTTCAAAGCCGTACGCAGCGGAATGAACATCGCCAAAGTCTTCTCGAAACCGGAAACGTTTCTCAGAGCACACCATCAGTTGTTGTCGTGATCCCCACCCACGGCCTCACCCACATCAGCCTCGCCGTTCGCGATCCGGAACGTTCACTCGCGTTCTACGCCTCGGTATTCGGAGTCGAGGAGTACTTCCGCGACGAGAGCAGCATTCAGGTGAAAGGTCCGGGGATGCATGACGTAATCGCGTTCGAGCGCGACTCGAAAAACGCCGGACGCGCCGGCGGAATCCAGCACTTCGGCTTCCGCCTCATCGATCCCGATCAGATCGACGCGGCCGTCGATTCGGTCATCGCCGCAGGCGGAACGCTCCTGCGCCGCGGCGAGTTCGCGCCCGGCTTTCCGTACGCATACGTCACGGATCCGGACGGCTACGAAATCGAGATCTGGTTTGAGTGAAGATGCCCCGTACTACAAGACCGACCTCGCCTGGATCCACCACACCGGCTTCTCCGAATTCGCGACGCTGGCTTCTCGCGGCGTCATCGCATCGCTGCAATCGAACGGCATCCGTGATGGGCTCATCGTCGACATCGGCTGCGGTAGCGGAATCCTCGCCCGAGCGATGACCAACGCCGGCTACGACATCCTCGGCATCGACGCCTCCCCCGCGATGATCGACCTCGCGCGCACCACCGCACCCGACGCCCGCTTCGAGCTCGCCTCCTTCGACGAAGCAACGCTCCCAAAATGCAACGCCATCATCGCCATGGGCGAAGTCCTGAACTACGGGACGCTCGCACGCGTACGCGCGTTCCTCCAAAACGCCGCCAACGCACTCACACCAACCGGCCTCCTACTCTTCGACATCGCCGAGCGCGGATCCTACCCAGCGCACGAAGAACGAAGAATCGGCGGCGACGACTGGTCCGTCATCACCATCAAAGACAGCGACGGCAAAACGCTCACACGCCGCGTACTCACCTTCCGACAAATCGACGTAGCAACCCACCGCGACGAGGAAGTTCACATCCTCGAGCTCTACGCGCGCGAAGAAATATTGGCCATCCTTCGCGAGAACGGCTTTCGTGCTCGCGTGAGGCGGTCATACGGAACAAATCGACTGCCGAAAGGCCACGCGGTTTACGTGGCTCACTTGAAGGGATTGATCACACGAACTGTCTCGAACGTTGACAGCCCCGGCAAGTCTTCAGAGTAAAGAACGTCCACGCCGGCCTCAACACACGCCGCAATAATGAGCGCGTCCCAAAGCGAGACGGCATGCGTGACGTTGAGCTCTTTCGCGTGTTCCAGGTTGGTAGCGACCGGCAAGACGAGTGGAAGCACGTCCTGGAACTCTGCCAGACGATTCCAAGCGTGTGTTGAAGTGAAGCCCTGCTTGCTGAGTTTGCGGGAAGCGGCCAGAAACTCGCAGGCCACCTGCCAGAGGAGGACGCCGTCCGTGCAGTTCGCGATGAGATCGAGAGCGATCGATTGGCGACGCGGTTCGGATTGATCGCAGGCGTAGATGAGGATGTTCGTATCAACGGCGATCATGCAGTTCTCCTCGGCTGGGAAGCGGTCCCTCCGAGAAAAAACGCATGCTGGCGATCCCTGACCTCAGGCGTGCAACTGCAGCCTCGCGATCGGTGCGGGGCTCATCGATGGTCTCGACGATCAGGCGAACACGCTGGTTGTCCCGAAGAGACAACTCGGCGGTTGGCTTCAGGACGCCGTCGGCATAAATGGCCTCAATTGTCTGTGTCATCACGCGCTCCGGTAATTAAGCCTACGGCCACTTGAACGTCGATGCAACCGCGAGCAATCCCGGCAGGCACCCCTCACCCGTTGAAACGCGAGCGCAGGTCCGGGGGCATGAGGGGGCAGGCGTCTTTGGTGCGGCCGAAGATGCGGTAGCGGATGCGGGCGACGCCGTCGTACATGGGGTTGCGGATGGCGCGCGGTACCACTCCAAAAGCGATCGCCATCACGCGCCACAGGCCGCCGAGACGGTGCAGGATGTGGATCACGGCGTCGGAGCGCGTGTGCGTTTGTCCATCGGCGGTATTCACGATGGCGCTGGACTTCTCCTCGTCATCGGGCAACGTTCCGAAACGGAACGATGTGCCGCTGCGGTCTTCCGCGAGGATCAATCGCACCGAACGATGGCACAGGCCGCAGGAGCCGTCGTAGAGCAGTGTGTCAGTGGTCTCTGGTGCGCGCTCGCGGACCCACGATGGATCGAAGGTGAAGAGGTGCAGGACGACCATCATGAAGCTCAGATCGGCGAAGTCGATGAGGAACAGGAGGCCGAGGTGCATGGCCAGCATCGCCATCCAGATCCAGGGACGCGCTCGACGGAACAGCGCGAGCGGCGCGTAGAGCACTTCCAACGCGAGCGCTCCCCAGGTCATCAGTTGCAGGATTGGCGACGGGAGTGAGAGCAGGAGGTCCGTCAGGAACGTCGGGCGCGCGAGCGGGTTTGCGAGCACGCGCGCCATCGCGGTGCCGTCGACCCATGACGGACTGACGAGCTTCGTCCAGCCGCTGAACGTGTAGCCGAGGGACATCACGATCCACATCGATGCGAAAATGGCGGGTGGCATCGTCCAGTTGCCGCGTGGGTCGATGCGGCCGCGCGCAGACCATGATCCGAACGGCGCCGCGGGCACGAAGGCATGCGCGAGCAACAGCCAGCCTGCGTATGGGAGTGACGGATTGGCGATCAGCGGATTGCGTCCGAAGAGGCAGGCCAGCACGTACCAGATCAACACCGCGGCGACGCGGTCGTAGAGCCCGATGGCGAAGAAGATCGACGCGATCGCCGCGAGAACGACCAGCGGCATGGCGATGTCCGCGATGGCCAGGACGTTCGGAAAGAGACGCAGCAGCGGGCTCGCGGCGCGCGGGAGGATTTCCCCGAACACTTCTTGCGCCCAGGGGATCAGCGCGACGAAGTGGATGAAAAGATAGGCGCCGAAGATCGCGCGCACGATCGAGTACTGGCCGCCGGTCCAACCGTTCTTCATGGGCAGGAAACCTCGAAACGTGTCTGCATCGAGCCGAGCGAAGTTCCGGGCAGCGGCTCGAGCTCGACAGCGGGTGATCGAGTCGCACGCAAACCCAGCTCGCGCAAGAGCGGCGCATCACCGCAGAGTGCGTAACGCATCACGGGCTCGCGCAGTTCGGGCGGCAGCACTGGTCCGTACGCGAGTGCCGCGCCGAATACGTTGCGGCGGTTGTATGGACCGCGAATGCGCGAGTAGAGCTCGGGAGTCACTTCGACGCGGCGATCGCCGAGGTCGAGAAAAAAGCGGGTCGAGTACGTTTCGAGACCCTGCACGGCGGAGAACACCTTCGGCGCCGGCGACGCACCCGTGGCAGCGGCGACGGCCTTCAACGGAAGAAACCCGAGAAGATCGCCGAGCATCTGCGCCGTGCCGAGCAGCACCAGAAAAATCACGACGCCAATCTGTCGCGTCGTCATGCGTTCACATCGCGACCGAGCAATAAATCACCGACGCGCAGCTCGCGAGCGTCGGCGAATCCGCATTTCGCATCCCACGCCTTCGGATTGCGGAACGTGCCGAACATAATGTCCCACAGTGGCAGGTCGCCGTAGTTGAAAGCGTGCAGACCCTGCTCGTGATGCACGAGATGCGATTCCGGCCGCTGAATCACGAAGCCGAGCCAGTACGGCGTGCGCACGTTCCAATGATAGAAGAGCTCCGCGATCCCCGTGAGCGTCACCGCCAGCGTGGCCGTCTTCAGATCCAATCCGACCAGCACGTACACGATCACGCTCGAGAGAATCCCGTTCACGATCAGCTCGTACGGATGCTTGTAGAAGCTGGTGATGATCTCGATACGCTGCGGGCTGTGATGGAACTGGTGGAACCAGCGCCAGAGAAAATCGCTGGCGTGCCGGGCTCGGTGCCACCAGTAATAGATGAACGTGATCACGACGTAGCCGACGATGGCGCCACCGGTCATTCCCAGCGGCTCGGCCGACCACGGGCGATGCGTCGACAGCCATCCGTCCCAGGTCATGCCGGCCAGGAACACGATACCGACCTGCACGAGATTGGCGGCGATCGCGCGCATCCACCAGCCGCGCACGGTGGGAAACGCGCGGCCCGGCTTGAGCCGCTCCACGACGATCATGGCCATGGCCAGACCGAGAACAGTCAGCGTGACGAACATTGGACTCTCCGGGACGAACCGCTGGTGCGGATGTTACCTTGGACGCACATGAAGAGAGTTTTGTTCCTTTGCGTCGCTCTGTGCGCGCTCACGGCGCGTGCCGACGATGCCGCTCTCATCGCGACCTGGCGCGCCGGCATGCAGTCGCTGATACGCGAGAGTGGCGTTCCATCGTCGAAGCTGCCGAGCGCCGCGGAGCGCGAGGAAGTGCGCGCGGTATGGCGCAGCTTCCTCGATTATCAGTTCGCGCTGGAGACCGTCCGCGCTCGTCATTCCCAGTTCATGAAATTGCGCGGCGCGGCGCGCGATCGCGAATTTCGCGTTTATCACGCCGCATGGCTCGCGCAGTATCGCTATGCGCTGGATTACGTCGCGCGCATGGAGCGCCATCCCGAACTGCACACGCTCCTCAACGAAAGCGTTCCCACCCTCGGCATGCCCGCAAATAGCTACGCAGCGTTCAAGCTGCACTGGCTCCACGTCGCGCGCGCAGCGGAATGGAGCGCCTTCGCGCTCCTCGATCGAACATTCGGTGGCACGCGCGTCGGAAGCGCAGCCGAAGATGCGAAGGCGATTCTCGCCGCGGGCGTCGGGCACGGCTCGAAGGAAACGCTGCGCAATGCCGCGCGCATCGTCGGCGACGCCGCATGGAAGCCGCTGCCGGCGACGATCGCCGCGGCGGCCGGCGGACCGGCGGCCACCGCTCCGCGACCGTCATTCATCTCGCGTCAGCAGATCGCGGCCGCGCGTCCGCTCGTGCGGCCGGGCGACATCCTCTTCGAGCGCCGCGACTGGTCGCTGACGAACGTCGGCCTGCCCGGCTTCTGGCCGCATGTCTCGCTTTATGTCGGCACGCCCGAGGAGCGCCGGCAATTGTTCGGCGACGCATTTGAAGCGCGCTTGCGCGACGCCGATCCTCAACGCTACGACGAGCAGCTCGCGAAGGCCACGGTGGTCGAGGCCGTCGGCCAGGGAGTGCTGCTCTCGACGTTCGAGAAATCCGCCGACGCCGACTACCTTGCCGTGATCCGTCCGCGCGTCGACGACAGCGTGAAGTCGGAAGCGATTGCGCGCGCGCTCACCATGGTCGGCCTGCCCTATGACTTCGAGTTCGACTTCGTCACCGACGATCGGATCGTCTGCTCGGAGCTCATCTACAAAGCATACGAAGAGCGGCTCGACTTCCCCGTCCTGCGCTATGCCAGGCGCAGCGTGACGACGCCGAACGATTTCGTGCGCTGGTTCGACGAGCGCTTCGACATGTCCGAACGCGGCGCCGATTTCGTGGTCTTCCTCGACGGCCATGCGCACTCGTCCAACGCAACACTCGAGAACAGCGACGCCTTTCGCCGCTCGTGGCGCAGGGCGCGCTGGCACCCCATCGCGCATCGCCACTGACGGGTCGAGTACCATCGCATCGATGACTTTTCCCGAGAGTGAAGCGCTGCACCGCCGCGCCATCATCGTCGACGGCCACTGCGATACGCCGTACCGTCTCCTCCGTCACAACGTCCATCTCGACGAGCACGATCCCGAAGCGCAGGCCGATCTGAAGTCCCTGCAGGAGAGCGGAATCACGGCGTCGTTCTTCGCCGCGTACGTGCCGCCGTTCTACGCCGGACGCGGTGCCGCGGCATTCGCGCGACGGTTGATCGAGCTCATCGAAACTGAGACCGCGCGCCGCCCCGATGCACTCACGCTTTGCACCGACAGCGCCGGCATCCGGGCGGCGAAACGCGACGGAAAGATCGCGGTGATGATCGGCGTCGAGGGTGGTCACGCCATCGAGGATTCGCTGGACATCCTGCGCGAGCTTTACTCCCGCGGCGCGCGCTACATGACGCTGACGCACGTGAATACGAACAATTGGTGCGATTCGTCCGGCGATGCTCCGCGTCATGGCGGTCTTACCGATTTCGGTCGCGATGTCGTTCGCGCGATGAACGACCTCGGCATGATCGTCGATGTCTCACACATTTCCGACGATGCCTTCCGTCATGTGCTGGAGACGACGCGTGTCCCAGTCGTGGCCACGCACTCCTCGGCGCGCGCTCTCTGCCGTCATCCGCGCAACATGACCGACGACATGCTGCGCGATCTGGCCCGCAACGGCGGCGTCTGCATGATCAACTTCTTTTCAGCGTTCATCAGCGACGAGGTTGCGCAGGTGATCATGGCCGCGAACAAGAAGCCGAAGAAGAACGAAGGCGACCCCACGGGCGGCACCGAGGAAATGCCGGACGACCGCACGGACTGGGACACCTACCTCAGGTGGTTCCAGGCGCTCGGCTGCCCGACCGCGACGCTCGACCAGGTCGCCGATCACATCTTC
>JALYJW010000085.1 GCA_030775085.1 Acidobacteriota bacterium
TGCCGCACTCCAAACCGTTACGGCCTTCTGCGTTGATTGGGCCGCTGATTGGGCCGTTGCGGCTGGCGTTGGTTGCCGCCGTCGTTGCGGGGTCTCATTCGTTCCTGGGCGCGGTCGAGGAAGGTGCGCAGGCGGTTCCACTGTTCTTCGTTGAGGATCACGCGCATGTCGGCGAGCATCATCAGCTCGCGCTCGAAGAGTTTGCCGCGCGCCAGAGTCAGCTGTCCGGCGATGCGCTGGAGCTCCGCCCGGCGCAGTTGCACGCGATCGAGCTCGCCGCGCAGGGCGATCTGCAGTTTCTCGACGTCGGCTCTTGCATCGATCAGCCCGTTCGCGGCGTTGCGGAAGACTTCGTCGAGCTTGTCCTGTTGATCGCGTGTCAGCTCGAGCTGGCGGGCCACTTCTTCCCGCCGCCACCATTTTCCGGGCGGCATCTGTTGCGCCTCGGCTACCGCCGAGAGAACGCACGTCGCGGCAATCAGCAACGCGGCGAAACGGGCCCGTTGCTTCATCACGATTGGTCTCCGCTCTTTGCCGGCTGCGGTTCCCACGATTCCCAGGCCACGATCGAATGGAATTCGTCGAGCTCCTCCGAATCCCACGGATCGGCAGGTGTCGTGACCTGGATGGCGATTTCGGGAGCCTGGGTGCTGTTCGCGACGCGCGTCGTTGCAGGCGGATCGGTTTGCTGCCGCGCGCTGAACCAACCGCCGAGGGCTGCTACGAGGACGGCGGCCGCCGCGACGCGCGCGATGCGTGCATGAGACGGACGCTGCGTGTTGATCTTCCGCATCACGGAGATGCGCTGCCGCGCCCAGAACGTATCGGGCTTGTCGTCGTGCGCGCAGGCCGAAAGCCCGCGCACTTTCTTCTCGAGGCGTTCGTAGCGCGACGCGCAATCGCTGCAATCGGCGAGATGCATCATCACCGGCATCGACGCGCCCGGCTGCATGTAGTACGTCTCCAGCAGGTCGGCTTCGCTGTAGTGCTGTTTCTGATCACTGAGTTGCTGGTTCATGGTCCATCCTCGGTCTGGTGCGCCATCCGGCAAGCTCGGTGCGGATCTTGTGGATGGCGCGGAAGAGATGCGCGCGCACGGTCCCGGCCCGCAGACCGAGGTGCTCGGCGATGTCTTCCAGTGAAAGATTCTCATAGTGCCGCAGACGGAAAATCACTTTCTGCTGCGGCGAGAGGCTGCGCTCGGCGCGTTGAATGGCCACGCGGAGTTGTACGGAGAGGAACTGCCGTTCAGGATCGGGTCGATCATCGACCGGCTCGAGCATGGTCTCGGTCTCGCCGTCTTCGTCCGAGCGCATCGAGAAGAGGCTGACGAAACGACGGCGGCGGAGCGAATCGCGACCGCGGTTGATGGCGATGCGCGTGAGCCAGGTCTCGAGCTCGGCGCGCCCTTCGAAACGGGCCAGGTGGGTGTAGGCCTGGATGAACGTGTCCTGCGTGATGGTGTCGGCCTCGACCTCGTCGCGGACGACGGAGAAGGCCACGCGATAGATCTTGCGCTGGAACCGCTCCATGAGGATGCCGAACGCTGCGCCGTCGCCGGCCAGCGTGCGCTCGATCAATGCCTGATCGGTCGGTGCATCGCTCGAATTGCTCATGCGGAACGCGGCCACATTGCTTCTCACGCGATTTGGACGAAGCAGCAAGTGGTTCGTTTACAAGCCTCGGCGCAAGTATGCGCGTGTTTATGGTTTGGCGCGAGAGCCGCCCCTCACCCTAGCCCTCTCCCCGCGCCCGGGGAGAGGGGACTGGAACCTCGCGAAAACTCAGTCCCCTCTCCCCGCAACGGCGGGGAGAGGGTTAGGGTGAGGGGCGGCTCTCGCGCTGAGGCTACGCTGGCAGCACCGCCGCGGCTGCCGGCGTTTTTCCCGCCAGCCAGACTCCGGTGAAGATCACGACCGCGGCCACGATGACGAGCGGGTGCAGGGTCTCATCGAAGAACAGGACGCCGAGGAAACTGGCCAGGACGGGCTGGACATAGGTGTAGCTGGCCACGAACGAGCTGTCGGCGTGGCGGAGCGCCCAGGCCTGCAGAAGATACGCGGCGATGGTCGGGCCGGCGATCACGAGTGCCAACGCGAGCCAGGCTCCTGCGTTGAGCGACTGCCAGTCCTGCCGCGCCAGCGGCAGCGCCGCCACGGGGAGCAGGATGAGCGTCCCGACGGCGAACATGTGCGATACGACGCGCATCGGGGAGAGACGCGCCATGGCCGGCTTGGAGATCACGAGATAGAGCGCGTACGAAAGACAGTTCGTCACGATCAGCACGGCGCCGAGCACAGAGCGCCACGTGCCGGCGAAACTCTCGCCGCCGACGACGAGCAGCGCACCCGTACACGCCAGCGCGATCCCGCCGATGCGCGTGGCGGTGGCCCTCTCGCGTCCGAATGCGATTGCGGCAGCGAGCGTGAAGACCGGAATGGTGGTGATGAGAATGGCCGCGACATGAACGCTCGTCAGCGACAAGCCGATCAGAAAGAGCGGCGCGTTGATGGCCACGGCCAGGATGGCGAAACCGGTCACGCGGCGGCGATCCTCGCGTGACAGCGGCGCCTCGCCGCGCACCAGCACCATCAGAATCAACGCCGCTCCCGCGATCCGCAGCCACGCGAACACCATCGGCGAGAACGCACGCATCCCAAACTTCGAGATCACATAGTTCGCGGAAAAGAGCAGTGCGACGATGAAGAGTGAAGAGTGAAGGGTGAAGAGTGAAGGACGGCGGGGTTCGATTTCACCCTTCACCTTTCACCCTTCACTCAGCTTCCACCCACACGTCGTGATAACGCACCGGCGGTGGCACGAGGGACGTGCGCACGCCGCGGACTTCGGGCTTGTGCAGGACGAAGAGGCGTTCGTGGAAGAGGGGGACCAGCGGCGCTTCGCGAGTGACCATCTGGTTCAGGCTGCGATAGATGGTGGCGCGATGCTCGACGTCGTTCGAACGGCGGGCTTCCATGATCTGGGCGTCGACTTCGGGGCGGTGATAGTAGAGGCCGCGGATCGACGTGGCGTCGCTGTGGAAGAAGATGTAGAAGAAGTTGTCGGAGTCGGGGAAGTCGGCGTACCAGTTCGCGCAGTAGATCGTGCCGTGGCCCGCCTTGCTGCGCACGGCGGCGGCGTCGGTTGCGGAATGGCGGGTGATGTTCACCTTGATGCCAACGGCTTCGAGATCCTCGATCATCAACGGCACTACGCCGGAGTTGTTGAACTCGTCCGTGTCCCAGGTGCGGTACTCGACGTTGAAGCCGGAGCCGAAACCGGCCTGACGCAACAATGCACGTGCGCGCTCGGGATCGTGGCTGAAGCCGCCCTGATTGGCGTCGTAGCCGAGGAGACCGGGGGGAAGGAGAGCGAGCGCGGGAACGGAGAGCCCGCCGTAGATCCGCTCGTTGATGCGCCGGCGGTCGATGGCGTGGTTCATGGCCTGCCGCACTTCCACGCGATCGAACGGCGCGGATGTGTTGTCCCATCCTAGATACGACGTGTGCAATTGCACCGTCGTCAGGAGATAGGCGGCGTACCGCGGATCGTTGCGCAGCTCGCTGATCACTTTCGGCGGAATCCCGTGGGCGACGTCGAGCTCTCCGCGAAGGAACGCGTCGGAAACCTCGCGGAAGCTGCGCAGATCGAGGCGGAAGTGGAGCTCGTCGAGGTTCGGCTCGTTCGGAATGTAGTAATCGCGATTGCGTGTCAGCCGCACCCGCTCGCCTTCGACGGCTTCCTCGACACGGAACGGTCCCGCGCCCACTCCGGAGAGTCGGTAGCGCTCCGGATCGCGCGCTTCTTCCGCGGGGACGATGCCGCACTCGTGCATCGTCATGAGTGAGAGGAAGAACGCCACCGGCTCATTGAGCTGAATGTCGATCGTGTGCTCATCGCGAACGATGATTCCGGCGGCGGTGCGCGCACGGCCCTCGATCACATCGATGGCCCCTTTCACGCTGCGCAGGATCCAGGCGCCGCTCGACTTCGTCTCGGGCAGCAGCAGACGCAGGAACGTGTCGTGGACGTCTTTCGCCTCGAGCGCGCGACCGTTGTGGAAACGGACGTTGTGGCGAAGATGAAAGCGGTAGAGGTGTCCCTGCTCGAGCACTTCCCAGCGCTCGGCCACATCGGGGGTCAGCTCCGCGCCTTCGCCGTACCGCACGAGCGTGGCGTGAATGGCTTTGGAGATGAAGCCGAGGGCCGATGCGGAGGTCTGCGCCGGATCGAACGTCAGGCGCTGCCAGAGCACGGTGGCCGTCTGAACCTTGCCGCCGCGATTCGGCGCGGGGAGCGTGAAGCGTCCCAGCTCCTGTTTGAGCAGCGTCGATTCGTGGCTGAGCGTGTTCGACATCTGGTTGAGGTCGGCCACGCCGAAGCTCGACTCGCGCGAGCCCTGCTTGATGACGTCCATCGACTTGACGATGGCGGAGCTCTCGGCCGCCAGCACTGATGTCGACTCGAGCACCGACTGCACGAGACCCATGATGTTTTCCATGGCTCGGCTGATGGCGCGGCTGCCCGTTTCCTGCTCGCCCATGGCGCGCTTGAGGTGTTTCGTGTAGTCGCGCACCAGCGATGCCTGTTGCCCGATCTTGCGCGAGGTCTGCGATTGCTGCTGGCTGGCCGTGGCCGTCTGCTGCACCATCTTCGTCACTTCTTCGATGGCAGAGGTGGCCGCTGCGCTTCCGCGCGCCTGTTCTTCAGTGGCGCGGGCGATCTCGGAGATCGAGCTGGTGGAGCGATCGGTGAGATCGAGAATCTTGTCGAGCACCTGCGATGCGCGCGCCGTGAGGCCGACACCATCCGCGACGCGGTCCGCGCTGAGCGTCATCTGCTCCGCGGCACGGCCGACACCTTTTTGCACGTTCTGGATGAGCGTGCGGATCTCTTCCGTCGATACCGATGTGCGCTCGGAGAGATCGCGGATCTCGTCGGCAACCACCGCGAAACCGCGGCCTCGCTCGCCCGCCTGCGCGGCAATGATCGCGGCGTTGAGCGCCAGCAGATTGGTCTGTCCGGCGATGTCGTCGATGACGCGCACGATGTCGCCGATCTCCTGCGAGCGCTCGGCGAGGTCCGCCAGTGCGAGCTTCGCTTCCTCGACCGACATCTGGATCTTGCGCATGCCGTCGACCGTGCCGCCGACCGCGGAGCGGCCTTCATTCGCGGCGTCGGTCACGTAGCGCGCCAGCTCCGAAGATCTCTGCGCGGAGTTACGGATCTCTGCGGTGGTGGCGTTCATCTCCACCATCGACGAAGCGGTCTGCGTGGCGAAGGAGGAGAAGCTCTCCGTGTTCGTGGCCACTTCGTTGATCGAGGCGATCATCTCTTCGATGGCCGACGAAGTCTGCTCGACGAACTCGGAGAGCGTGTCGGCGATGCGGCTGACTTCTTCGATGGAAGCCGACATTTCCAGCACCGAGGTCGAAGTCTCTTCCGCATTCGCCGAGAGCTCTTCCATGCTGCGCCGGACGTTGTTGATCGACTGATCGATCTGCGTCACGGAGGACGAAGTGGTTTCCGTGGAGGAGAGTTGCTCGGTGGCGCTGCGCGCCAGAATGCGCGAGCGTCCGCTGATCTGATCGCTGGCGCGGGCGACGTCGGAAGCGAGTTGTCCGAAGCGGCGGATGGTGCGCTCGAGGTTTGCAACGAGGCCGCGCATGGCCGAGGCCGTGCGCTTGGACTGGGTTTCGGCAATGATGTCGCGCGCGGTGATGGAGAGATCGCCGCCCGTCACACGGTCGATGAGCTTGATCACGCCTTCGCGCCGCCCCAGCGCCCGGCTCACCCACATCTGGAACACGACGATGCTGGCCATGCAGGCCAGGCCGGCGGCCATCATGACCTTCCACCACATCGTGAGGGTCATGTCCGGGACAGCCCAGACGAAAGCGCCGAATAAGACCAGGCAGGCGAAGACAAGGACCCAGATCTGCTGGGATCGGCCGAAGTGCCGTTTCTTCATAGAGTTTCCGCGCCGGATGCTAGCATGACGTTGCCCGCCGGACTCATGAGTGATGCCTTCGAATCTCGCCGTGCCCTGATCGACCGAGCGCTGGCTGACGTGGCGGCCAACGCGGGCGCGCCCGCCGCACTCGATGCTCCGATCCGCCGCGCGCTGTCATCGCCCGGAAAACGCGTGCGCGGCATTCTCCTGACGGCGGTGGGGGAGGCGTTCGGTTGTCGCGCGGAGAAGCTCGCTCCCGCGGCCGCGGGCATCGAGATGATCCATGCGTCGTCGCTGATCCTCGACGACCTGCCGTCGATGGACGATGCGCTGCTGCGCCGCGGCGCACCAACGCTGCACCGCGAGTTCGGCGAGGACCTGGCCATCCTCACCGCGGTTGCGCTGCTCAATCACGCATACGGCGTGATCGCGAAAACGCACGCCGATCTCTCGCCGCGCCGCTGGCCGATGCAGCAGGTGGTGCAGCGCGTCGTCGATGCCGTGGGCTGGAATGGCACGGTGGCCGGCGAAGCGGTGGATCTGCACAGCGAAGGATCGAAGCTCGATTTCGACACGCTCGAGTTCATCCACTCGCGCAAGACCGGCGCGCTGTTCGTGGCCGCGGCAGCGGTCGGCGGCATGCTCGCCAACATTCACTCCGCGCCGCTGCAGCGCATCGAAGTCTTCGCCAAGAACCTCGGCCTTGCGTTCCAGATCACCGACGACGTCCTCGACGTCACCTCCAATCCCACGGTCCTCGGCAAAGACGTCGGCAAGGACGAACAACGCCTGACCTTCGTCAAACTCGCCGGAGTGGAAGGCGCCCGCAAACTCAGCGAAGAGCTCGTGGAGACATCGATGACCGCCATCGAGCCGCTGGGCGCATCCGCGAAGCCGCTGCGCGCACTGGCGATGATGGTGCGGGATCGCGTGCGGTAGTTTCAGTTTGGAGTGCGGCAGCCGCAGCTGCCGCTTTTGTATGTTCGAGCACTGTCAAGTGGCATACGAAAGCGGCGGCTGCGGCCACCGCACTCCAAAATGGCATCACGTTTCATTTCTTTTTGGCGAGCTGCCGTTTGACGAGCGCGCTGGTGAGCTCTTTCATCGCGCCCTTACCGATCCACCGCGCCGCGGGCTCCGGTGAATCTGCCAGACGCCTGGCCACGATCACGGCGGCGGCGTTGAGTGTGGCGTTGCGTCTGCCGGTGGCCCGGAGGGCCCAGCTCACGCCTTTCTTGACGAAGTTTCGTTCGTCCGTGGCAGCGCGCTCGGTGAGCGGCAGGCTATCGAGAAACTGTTGGTCGGTGGCGTTCTTGTCATGCGCGGCGAGACTGGCCAGCAGCGCGAACGCGGCGCGTTTGACGAACTCCTCCGGCTTGCCGCTCCACTGTGCGACTTTGTTCCAGGCGTGCGGTGTGCGGTCGAAGAGCTTGAAGCAGACGGTGTCGCAGATGCCCCAGTTGTCGAAGTCGCGGCACCAGCGGTCCATCTGCGCGGCGGTGACGCGCTCCGGCTCGTCGACGAACGACGTCAGCATACGGGCCTCGTAAACGTTCGTGTCCCAGAGCGCGGCGGCGAGCTCGTGACTTTTCCCGAGGCGCTTTGCCAGTAACTGGATGTTGGACATCGACACACCGAGTGGGTTCGTGGCCGCGATGCCGAATCGCGCCAGGTTGTCGCGGTCACGTTGCGTCGACAGTTGCTGGAGCGATGCGAGCACTGCCTCGACCTGCTCGTCGAGCGTGCCCTGTTTCATTGTTTTCGCGGCGGGCATGTGAAGCTCACAACGTCGGCAGCAGTGCGGCGAGGTTGTCGAAGCCCAGAGCCACACCTGATTCCATCGGAGACTGCAGCACGGCGTCGCGAACGTCCTTCGATTGATAGAGGACGGTGATTGTGAGCGTGGTCTTGCCGTCCTGCTCATCGAACGTGGTTGTGACGACCCCGTCGCCTTCGTACCAGGACTGATCGAACTTCTCGGTGGCCACGATGCGCTCAGGCCGCACGACCTCGCGGTAGACGCCGCCCATGCCCATCTCCATTCCATCGGGGCCGCGCCACACCCAGCGATAGGTGCCGCCCACACGCAGATCGATTTCGCAGACCGCGAAGGTCCAGCCGGGTTGGACGCCCAGCCAGCGTTGGAGCAGCTCGGGTTTCGTGTAGGCGTCGAAGATCAGCCTGGCCGGCGCGTCGAAAACGCGCGATAGCGCGACCTCGCGATCGCTCGGTGTGGTGACTTTTAGAGTTCCGGCGTACGTCGTCATCATCATCTCCTTGTGTGTCGTCATCGCTTCGCGGGACGCGCCCGCTTCTTTTCGTTGTGCTTCGCTTCCATGCTCTTCATTTCATGCAACAGGTCATCGAGGCGCTGGAACGAGCCCTCCCAGAACCGGCGATAGTTCTCGAGCCATTCACTCGCTTCGGCGAGCGGCTGCGCCTCGATGCGGCAGGGCCGCCGCTGCGCGTCGCGGCCGCGGGAAATGAGTCCGGCGCGCTCCAGCACCTTGAGGTGCTTCGAGATCGCGGGCTGGCTCATCTCGAACGGCTCGGCCAGCTCCATCACCGAGGCATCCCCGGAGGCCAGCCGGGCCAGAATGGCCCGCCGGGTGGGATCGGCCAGTGCGGCGAACGTGGCGTCGAGGTGAGTTTGTGTATAACCTTGCGGTTGCATAACCTACAGGTTATACGCGAGCGAATCCCGTTGTCAAGCGTTGTTACTTGACGTCTCCCCGTTGCTCTGTTACTTGGGTAGGGCATGAAAGTCTCATTCGTAAAAGCGCCGATCGGCGGAATCATCGGGTTGGAGATGATCACCTTCGTCGAGCCCCTCGGGTTCGAGTGTGTGGCCGGTGGACTGGAGCTGGAAGGGCACACCTGCCAGATCGTCGATCTGCGCATCGACGGCATCGAAAAAGGCATCGCCAAGGTGCGCGCCTTCGAGCCGGACATCATCGGCCTGCAGTGCAACTTCACCACCGAGCGCTTTCGCATGCTTCGCCTGGCGCGGCGGATCAAGCAGGAGTTCCCCGACGTTCTGGTCGTCGTGGGCGGCCACGATGCGTCACGGGATCCGAATTGGTTCCTCAAGCCGGGCGTGGACGTGATCGTGATCGGCGACGGCGAGGAAGTGATGCCGCAGCTCGTCGCTGCCTGGGCGAAATCAAAGGATCTGCGGAACGTGCCCGGACTGCTGATTCAGGCCTCGTCCGGCCCGATCCGGACACCGCCGGCGCTGGCGCGGCCGAACCTCGACGAGCTGCCGATGCCGGCCCGTCATCTCATCAAAGAGTATGCGGGCGAGTACTACATCAACTTCCGCCGTCCGTTGGCGCTGATGGAGACCGCTCGCGGCTGCCCCTTCAAATGCAATTTCTGCTCGGTCTGGAAGTTTCACGAAACCTTCCGCGAGAAATCGCCGGAGCGCGTGGTGCAGGAGATGGCCCAGATTGAAGCGCCCAACGTCTTCATCACCGACGACATCTTCTGGATGAATGTGAAACGCGGTCGCGAGATGGCCAAACAGCTCATCGCCTCCGGCATCCGCAAGCACTACACGATTCAGACGCGCAGCGACATCATCTGCAAGTTCCCCGACCTCATCGAGCAGTGGAAAGAATGCGGCCGCATGACCGTCTTCCTCGGCCTCGAGAAAGTCGACGACGCAGGCCTGAAATCCGTCAACAAGAAAAACACCGCCGACAACAACAACAAAGCCATCCGCATCCTGCAGGAGCTCGGCGTCGGCTACACACCCAACTTCATCGTCGATCCGATGTGGGATCGCGCCGATTTCGACAAGCTCAAACGCTGGATCGACGAGACCGGCGCCTACAACTCCGGCTTCTCCGTCCTCACCCCGCTCCCCGGCACCGATCTGTGGGACGAAGTCGAGCCCGACGTGCAGACGCGCGACTGGGAGCTCTTCGACATCGCCCACACCGTCCTCCCCACCAAACTCCCGCTCCACGAGTTCTACGCCGAGTATGCGGGACTGTGGAAGCACGGCACCGACGTCCGGTACCAGAAGGAAGGAAAGTTCAGAACGTACATGCTGCTGGCCGCGGCACTGGCCACGCGCAAAGTGACCTTCTCGGCGATCCGCAAAGGAATGCGCCTGGGCATGGGCAAGGTCCTCAGCACGCCCGACTCGTTCCTGCGCGCGCACTATGAGAGCGACGATCGCCTGGCCGCCGCACAGGAACTGCTCACCGATCTCGGCGGCAGCGACCGGTCGGTGGCGCGGTCGGCGGCGCTGTTGTAGCTCCGCTTTCAATTCTGAGCGTGGGCGATGGGTGGGCGTGAGCGAAGAATGAATGGCGCACTTACGACGCTCGTTCCTTCGTCGCCAAAGGCGCGAGCTTCGCAGGTGAGCTATTGATCCTTCGCTCCACCGCCACAACCGCCCCGCCCAGGACTACCTGAGATCTACTTCACTCCTTCGCGCAGTTCTCGAATGTGGGCGGCCTTGATCTTGGATCCGGCGGGGATTGTGGCGTCGGCGTATCCGACGGCTGACAGGCCGAGGGTGGTGCGGGCCTGATTCAGACTAGCTCGCAACTCCGTCAGGTGAACGGCTTTGATGAAAGAGCCCACTGTCAGCGTTGAATCGGTGAAGACGGTGGGCGACAGGCCGCCCGCGATGCGGACGGCGTTCACGGCAGTTCGAAGTTCGGTGATGTGTGCCGCTTTCATCTTCGTGTAGCCGGTCGAGATGTAATTGTCCGTGAAAGCGATCGTCGTCGCCAGGTCTACGGGGCTGAGTCCTCCCGTCGCGGACCCTGCGACTGCGCGGACTCGATAGAGGTAGGTCGTGCTCGGCGACACGGAATCATCGTAATAATCGCTCCACGTTGAAGTCCCTACGACGACAAAGGGTCCGTTGTTCGCGCTGCGAAGGATCTCATACGACGTGGCGTGACTGACATGGCTCCAATCGAGATCCACGTAAGAAGCCGAGTATGCAGTGGCGAACAGGTACGTCGGTGCGGTGAGAATCTCCGTCAGGTCCGCTGCGGTGTTGTTGTTGGTCACAAGGTCTCCGCCACCCGAGACAGTGGCGTAATTCGTCACGGTCTCCGGAGCATAGCTATAGACGTTCACCGTCAGGGTGATCGGCGGATAGGAGGCACCGCCTGCGAGGGCATCGGACCGCGAACAAGTGAGCTGCGCAAGAACGCAGTTCCAGCCTGCCCCTGTCAGTGCGCTTGCGCCCAGGCCAAATGGCAACTCGTCCGCGACTGTGACGGTTCCGTTGGTGGCGGCAGGGCCGCTGTTGGTGACGTTGATCGTGTAAGTGCGACCGATCTCGCCCGGCAGGAACGTGCCGCTGTGCGTTTTCGTAATGGTCAGATCGGGGGCTTGCACGATGGTGGTCGGGTCGCTGGCGCTGTTGTTCGCATTGTTGGTGTCGCCGCCTCCCGAGACGCTCGCAGTATTGATCACGCTGGCCGGAGCGTTGCCGTTCACGTCGACCCACACCTTGACATCGCTGTAGCTCGCGCCTGAAGAAAGCGCATCGCTGCGCGTGCAGGTCAGAGTGGCCAAGGTGCAGCTCCACCCCGAGCCGCTGATGCTCGTTGCGGTAAGCCCAGCCGGCAGCGTGTCGGTCACGGTCACCGTGCCGCGGGATGCTCCATCTCCGGAATTGCTGACTTTCAACGAGTACATCTTGTCGGCGTGCCCGCTGCCGAAGTCTCCGACGTGGCTCTTTGCGATCGTCAGATCGGCGCAACCGCCGAGCATGACGGCGGCGCCCCCGGCGTAATACGTGGCCAATGCCAGATCAGGCATGCCGTCGCCGTTGAAGTCGCTGATCGCAAGCTGAGCGGGACTGTTGCCGGCATAGTAGCTGGTGGCCGGCTGGAAAGTCCCGTCCCCGTTCCCAAGGAGGGTCGATATGCTGTCCGAGCCCGAATTGGCCACCACAAGATCGAGCTTGCCGTCGCCATTGAGGTCATCGGCCACGATGGCTTGAGACCCATAGCTGGCCGGGTAGCTGACCGCGGCCTGAAACGAGCCGTCCCCATTGCCGAGCAGGATCGCGACGCCGTAATAGGAGGAGGCAATGGCGAGATCGCGCTTCCCGTCTTGATTGAAATCGCCCACTGTCAGTGAGTAAGCATTATAGATGCTCGAATATGTGACTGCCGCTTGAAGCGTGCCGTCGCCATTGCCGAGAAGAATCTTGACACCATCATAGGCGGACATGACGGCCAGATCCGCGGTGCCATTTCCATCGAAGTCGGAGACTGCCACGCCGCGGGGGCTGTAGCCGACCGGGTAGGTCACAGGGGTCTGCAATGTGCCGTTGCCGCTTCCGAGAAGAACAGAAGCTGTGCTCGAATAGTAGTTCGTTACGACGACATCCTGGTTCCCGTCGCCGTCGAGATCACTGAGCGCAACCGACCGCGGGTACGACCCGACGCTATAGCTCGTCGGGGAAGCGAACGAACCGTCTCCGTTTCCTAGCAGGAGCGAGGCCGTACCGGCATCGGAGCTGGTGACGACGAGATCGGTGTGCCCGTCATTGTTCATATCGGCGGTCGCGATCGAGTAGGGTGAGTCACCAACCGGATAGTCGACCGCGCTTTGGAACGTGCCGTTCCCATTTCCAAGGAAGATGGAGATGGTGTTGGGGTAAGTATTGATCACGGCGAGATCGGCCTTGCCGTCTCCGTTGAAGTTCCCGATGGCAACGCCATAAGTATAGTAGCTGGCGCCGTAAAAAACGGGCGCGCCGAAGCTTCCGCAGGTCTGAGTCTTCCAGACCACCGTCGGATCGGTGGCGGTGTCATTGGCGGTGTTGGTCTGGCCGCCTCCCGACACGTTGGCGGTGTTGGTCACGACGGCCGGAGCGTTGGCCGCCACATTCACGGTAAGAGTGATCGCGGGATAACTCGTGGTGGCCGCCAGCACATCTCCGCGCGTACAGGTGAGTGTGCCGAGGGTGCAGGCCCATCCGGTGCCGCTGATCGCGGTTGCGATCAGACCGGATGGCAGAGTGTCGCTGACGGTAACCACACCAGTCGTCGGCAAACCGCCAGCATTTCTGGCAATGATCGTGTAGGTCTTGCCTGTGGCGCCCTGCGTGAAGCTTCCCGCGTGACTCGACGTGACGATGAGGTCAATGGCCGGCGCCACCGCAGCGGTGTCGCTGGCGGTGCTGTTGACTCCGTTCAATTCGCCGCCGCCGGAGACAGTGACCGTATTGGTGACGCTCGCCGGTGCTCCGCTGGCGACATTCACTGTGAGCGTAATCGGCGGGTAGCTGGCGCCAGCGGTCAGCGCGTCGTTTCGCGTACAGGTCAAGGGGGCCACGGTGCATGTCCAACCGGTGCCGCTCATGGCCGTGGCGTTCAGCCCGATCGGAAGCGTATCGGTCACCACCACGTCTCCTGCGGTCGGCGCTTCTCCACTATTGGTTACGGTGATGGTGTAGGTCTTTCCTGTGTTGCCCTGGGTAAATGATCCGGTGTGTGACTTGGTGATGGTAAGGTCCGGAACCGGACAGGTATTGCGCAGGAGCGCCACACTGCCCGAGCCGCTGCTGGCGGTGGCCAGATCCGGTTTGCCGTCGCGATTGAAGTCGGCGGCTACGATTGTGGCCGGGCTGGAGCCGGCCGCGCTGTTGACCGCAGTCGCGAATGTTCCGGTTCCTGTGCCAAGGAGGATGGACACGTTGTTCGAGCCATTGTTCACGACCGCCAGATCGAGCGTCCCGTTGTCATTGAAATCGCCGGCCGTTGCGCTGAAGGGACTCGTGCCGGCGGTGTAGTTCACTGCAGTTTGGAATGTTCCGTTGCCGTTCCCGAGGAGGACGGAGACGTTGCCCGAACCGTTGTTGACCGCCGCAAGGTCGACCTTGCCGTCGCGATTGAGATCTGCGGAGACGATCGAGCGGGGATTCGTACCTGCAGCGAAATTCACCGCGGTCTGGAACGTCCCGTTCCCATTGCCGGTCAGGATGGAGACATTGGCGGAACCAAAGTTGGCCACCGCAAGATCGACCCTACCGTCGCGGTTGAAATCGCCGGCAGCGACGTGGAACGGCGTCGTACCGGCTCCGTAATGGATCGGCGTCTGGAACGTGCCGTTCCCGTTTCCGAGAAGGACGGAGACATCGTCCGAGCCGCCGTTGGCAGATACGAGGTCGAGGATGCCGTCGCGATTGAAATCGGCCGCGGCGATCGAACGGGGAGTCGTTCCCAATGCATACGCAACCGGCGATTGAAAGGTGCCATCACCATTGCCGAGCAGTACGGACGTGTTGTTGGAGCCGCTGTTTGCGACAGCGATGTCCAGGCTGCCATCGCGATTGAAGTCTCCGGCAGTGGCGGAGTCGGGATTCGTTGCAACTCCGATCGTGACTCCTGAATAGAAGGTCCCGTCGCCATTGCCGAGGTTGATCACCACGTTGTTCGCGTCTCGGGTTGCGGCGGCGATATCGGTGTTTCCGTCGCGGTTGAAATCGCCCGTAGCCAGTCCATTGGGAGCGCCGCCTACCGTGTAATGAACAGGAGCGGCGATCGTGCTGCAGCTCAACGAGCAGGTGCCTACGTTCATCAGGATCGAAATACCTTGGGCGTTGACGACAGCGAGGTCGGATTTCCCGTCGCCGTTGAAGTCGGCGACGCTCACCTGAGCCGCCTGCTCGGCGGTCTCAAATGTGATTGGAGCCTGAAACGCGCCGGTGCCGTTTCCCATGAGGACGGAGACGTCGCCGAGCGTGTTGTTTGCCACTGCCAGATCGATGGCACCGTCCGCGTTGAAATCGCCTGTGGCAACCCAGTAAGGATTCGTCCCGGCCGGGTAGTGGACTGCGGCGTCAAACGTTCCGTCGCCGGTTCCGGCCAGAATCGAAACGCTGTTCGAACCGAAATTCGAAGTCGCCAGATCGATTGCGCCGTCGCCGTTGAAATCCCCGGCCGCCACTGAGGAAGGGCGTTCGGCAACGTCATGATCCACGGCCACATCGAACGTGCCATCGCCGTTCCCATGCAGAATGGAGACGCTGCCGGCATGGTGGTTGGCAACGGCGAGATCGGCGCTGCCATCACCGTCGAAATCTCCAACGGCCACTCCGAACGGTCCGGCGGAAGCGCCGTACTGGACGGCGGCTTCGAACGTGCCGTCGCCTTGCCCTAAGAGAACCGAGACACTGCTCGAGCCATTATTGGCGACGACGAGATCGCTCTTTCCATCGTTGTCGAAATCGCCTGTGGCAATGGAGAACGGGCTCGTGCCCGCGCCGTATGCGACCGCGGTCTGGAATGTGCCATCTCCGTTGCCCAGGAGCACGGAGACATTGTGCGAGCCGGAATTCGCCACCGCGAGATCGATCTTGCCGTCGCCATTGATGTCGGTCACGGTCACGGAAAGCGGATTGTTGCCGGTGCTGTAACTGCTCGCGGTCGTGAATGTGCCGCTGCCGGTCCCGAGGCGAATCGAAATGATGTTGGCGACGACGTTGGTGTAAGCGAAATCCGGCTTCCCGTCCCGGTTGAAATCCCCGATGGCAATCGAAGTCGTGTTAGAAAGGTGGTACTGCGTGTCGAAGGTGAAAGACGGGCACGGCAGCACAGGCGGCGCGGGCGGCGTAGTGACCATGCTCAGGTGCACCGACGCCGTGCGGGACAACGCCCCACTGACACCGGTAACGGTGAGGAATGCGCTGCCCAACGGTGTGGATGGGCTCGTCGAGACCGTCAGCGTCGATGACGTAGCCGACGACGCCGGACTGAACGAACCGGAGGCTCCGGTTGGGAGGCCGGTGACGGAGAAGTCGACCGAGCCGGCAAAAGCTCCCGCAGGCGTTACGGTGATCGTGTACGTGGTCGAAGCACCCTGCAAGATCGCGCGACTGGTGGGATTCGCGGAGATCGTGAAATCGGGCTCGGGAGGCAGTCCGAGCGCCCTGGCCGCGTTCAGGCGGCCGCCGGTGACTGTTCTCCCTGCAAGGCTGGAGATTGGATCCGTATTGTTCAGGATGGCACTCTTGACTTGAGCGGTGGTGAGACTCGGTGCATTGGCCAACACGAGTGCAGCGACGCCGGCTACGTGCGGAGTGGCCATGGAGGTACCGCTGATCGTGATGTACGAACTACCCAGATAGCACGACAGAATGTTCACTCCGGGAGCGCCGAGATGCACGGTCGTCAGGCCGTAGTTGGTGAAGTAGGCCGTATTGTCGCGATTGTCCGTCGCTGCGACCGAGATCATGTTCGGCGTGGCGTAGTTCGAAGGATAGTGCGCGTAGGTGTCGTTGTTCGAGCCGTTGTTCCCGGCCGCGGCCACGAACAGGATGTCGTTCTGATTGGCCCAGTTGATCTCGTCGAGCAGCGCTTTCGAGAACGCGCCGCCGCCCCAACTGTTCGAAAGCACGCGCACGTTGACGCCTTCGATCTTGGCCTGAACGGCGAATTCGATGGCTGTGATCGCGCCGGCCGTGGTGCCGGAGCCATTCGAGCCGAGGAACTTCAGAGCCATGATCGACGTCGTCCAGTTGACGCCGGCTACGCCGAGGCCGTTGTTGCCTACTGCGCCGATCGTCCCCGACACGTGCGTGCCGTGATAGTGATCGTCCATCGGGTTGCACGTCATGGTGATGGCGTTGAACCCGTGCGTTCCCGCGGCGCAGGCCGCGTTGCCCTTGCCGCCGGGATTACTCCACATGTTCGCGGCGAGGTCGGGATGGTTGTAGTCCACTCCCGTGTCGATCACGCCGACCACGATCGAAGCCGATCCGGTCGTCAGATTCCAAGCCGCCTCGGCGTCGATATCCGAACCAGCGGTTCCTGTCATGCCGTGAACGTACTGTCCGGTGTTCTTCAATCCCCAGAGCTGCCCGTATGACGTGTCATTCGGGGTGGCGACAAGGTGGAGGATGTAGTTCGGCTCCACGTAGACGACTTTCGGATTGCCGGCAAGAGACGCCGTTAGCGCCTCGACGCTCTTGGAGCGCGAACGCAGCCGCCAGATCGTCCCGGAGCTCAGCGTCGAGATGCGCTGCCCTACGCCCGCATCGGCCAGCTCTTCCACATGCGCGATCTCTTCCAGAGACGCGCCAGGCTGAATCTTGACCAGCACCTCGCCGGGCACCACGGCTCCGGTGGGCTCCAGCGCCGCGGCGAATGCCGAAGCGCTGATGAAAATGACGACGAACAAACGGGTAGCGGCTTGGATGAAATGGCGCATTGGCAATGTCTCGGACCTTGTGATTGGAATGACTGGCGACGCACCTGGTCGCAGTCCAAGCGGCGGGTTGGACGCAATTCGGCTTAAGGGCTTCTGAACGACTACTCGGACCGAGAGGCACTATACGGGTTATTCGTAGGTTCGCAAAGGGCAGAGGCAGTCCGGAGGTGGGGTGAAGGGTGGACGACCTCCAACCTACATCTTTCGCCACATCGCGTTGCGTCCACGCTTCGCCACTTCGATTTTTCCTTCTGCGCGAAGGTCGTCCAGAACGCGTTTTACGGTTCGGTCGCTGATCTCCGGGCAGATGCCGGTGAGCTCGGCCTTCGAGAAAACGGGAGGCATGACCTGAACAGCCAGCTTCACGCGGTCTGCTTTGGAGGGCAACTCACCGCCGCCGAGCTTCTGGTCGAGCTGTTCGTATGCAGCCAACGTGATTCCGAGGAAGTACTCCCACCACGGGACCAATGAATGCTGGCCTTCATGCCAGCGCTCGGAGGACGCACGGAGGCTCTCGTAGTACGAGAGCTTGGTTTTCTCGACGAGACGCTCGACGCCGACGTATCTCGCAACCGTGAATCCCGCTTTGTAGAACAGCAGTGACGTGAGCAGACGAGCAAGTCGTCCGTTGCCATCAAGGAAGGGATGGATGCATAGAAAATCGAGTACGAAGGCAGCAGTCACCAAAAGGGGATCCGCGGTTCCGGTTGCCGTCGTCTCGGCGAAGTCGCTGCACAGTTCGTCCATTGCCGCCGGCGTTGCGAAAGCGGAGACCGGCCGGAACACCACCTCTTTCCCGCCCTCGGGTGTCGTGGCTTCGATCGTGTTCTCCACGGACTTCCACACTCCCGCGCGCGCCGATGTGTACTTGAACATGTCTCGGTGGAGCTGAAGGATCACGTTCGGCGTGATAGGGATGAACTGATGGGAGGCGTGGATCTGCCCGAGCACATCGCGATACCCGGCGATCTCCGCTTCCGAACGGTTCGTCGGTGCCGAGCCTCTCCCGACGATTTCCCGAACGCGCTCCGGAGAAGCGACGACTCCTTCGATGCGGTTCGAGGACTCGGTACTCTCGATGATTGCGCTGCTTTGAAGTGCCGCGAGGATCTCAGGCGCCTGGACTTGGTAGAGCTTCTCCTTGCCCTTGAACTCGTAAATCGCCGTGAGCTGCCCGAGGATGTGGTTCGGAACAGGCTCAAAAGCACGTTTCGATTGGAACGAGTTCGACATTGGAAATCCCGCAAATTGGACCATGACGGCTCGAATTAGTCCATTCCGCTCGATGCCTAGGTTGATCGATGTCAACGCGATGCGGTTAACTCGCTGTCTGAGCAGTGCTTTAGATAATTAGGCCATGTGTCTTCCAATTAGACCATTTCGAAGTGTTTCTTCTCGGCATCGGAGTAAAGCATCCGCGACGTGAAAGCGGGAGACCGGAAGGGAGGAGTGGTGCCCAGGGACGGAATTGAACCGCCGACACGCGGATTTTCAGTCCGCTGCTCTACCAACTGAGCTACCTGGGCAAGGCTGTTCGTGGGTGGGTCCCACGCGAGCGGCGCGCAAGATACCATACCGTGCGCGTCCGGCAAGCGCTGGAGTTAAGCATCGCGGCGGGCGTTCCATTCCAGACGGTCGCGACCGGAGATTCCCGTTGACTTCGTCCTCGCCCGGCGTACACTCCGGACGTCGCCATTGTGGTGGCGGCCTTGCCGCCTAATCCTCGGCGCCGAGGAACGGGGGAACCAATTAGCGACGGCTTGCCACCGTCCGGGGTGAATCCGGCCAAAAGCCGGTAGGGCTTCCAGCCCGAATCCGACAGCTAACCTCGTAGGCAGCCGGAAGGCTCGGCCACACAAACGCCGCGAAGACGCTTCGCGGCGTTTGTCCTTTTTGCTCAGTATCGAAAGAGATCCAGGAGGCTTTCGTTGCGCACTCATCTCAGCCGGAACATTGCAGTGGTCGTCACGCTGTTCGCGATGCTGTCCATTCCCATGTCAGCGCAGTTGCGTGGGCGCGGGCGTGTCGAAGGATCGGTGGTCGACAAGGCCACCGGTAAGCCGGTCGCCAAGGCTACCGTGACGATCTCCTCCGAAACCGTCACGAAGCCTGTCGTGACGAAGACGAACGCGAAAGGGGCCTGGTCCGCACTCGGGCTGACGAGCGGGACATGGACCATCGTCATCGAGGCTGATGGCTATCAGGTGAAGCGCATCAGTGTGCCGGTCGGCGAGCTGGTGATGCTTCCGCCGATCCACAGCGAGCTGGAAACGAAAGTGGCGGTGGCGAACATCGGGGACGAAGTGGTGGAAGCGGTCAACCAGGCGCAGGATTTGATGAGCGCGATGGCGGGCGATCCGGTTGCGGGCGGCGCCGCGGGTGCGACGGTGACTGCCGAAGACGTGAAGGCGAACCATCGCAAGGCAGCCGCTCTGCTGGAAGCGCTGCCGCAAATCCCCGGCGAGACGGAAGAGCGTCAGCACATGCGGACGCAGATCCAGCAGCTTCTCGCGCAGGCGCAGTACGAGGCGGGCGACGTCGATCAGGCGATCGAGACACTGAGCACGCTCGTCGCTGCGGATGTGAAGAATCACGAGAACGCGCTGCTGCTCGTCAATCTCTATCTCGAGGCCGGAAAAATGGCTGAGGGGAAGGCGCTCCTCGAGAAGCTGCCGGCGGGCGCGGTCTCCGATCCGACGGTGTTTCTCAACGCCGGCATCGGTTTCCTGAACAACGAGAGTTTCGAGGACGCGGCGGCGTATTTCGAGAAGGCCATTGCGCTCGACGCCGGCAGACACGAGGGTTACTACTATCGCGGGCTGGCGCAACTGCAGCTTCAGAAGACGGCCGAGGCCAAGGCCGATTTCGAGAAAGTCCTCGCGATGGCGCCTGATGGACCGGAGGCGGAAGAGGCGCGGCAGTTGCTGGCCGGACTGAAGTAACACGATCCGCGGAATGCTGCCGATATACTTCTCGCGATTGGACAACCAGGTTTCGGAATTCGAGCAGCGGATCGGGTACACCTTCACCGAGCGCGAGCTGCTCCGCCGCGCGCTCACTCACAAGTCGTATTCGCACGAAGCCAAGGACGCGGACGTGCGTCACAACGAGACGTTCGAGTTCCTCGGCGACTCCGTGCTCGGCTTCGTCATCGGCGACATGCTTTTCTGCCACTTCCCGGCGCTCGACGAAGGGGCGCTCTCGAAGATGAAGGCGTTTCTCGTCAGCGCGCCGAGTCTGGCGGCCAAGGCGCGCCAGTACGGCATGGGCGAGGTGATCATCCTCGGCGTTGGCGAGGAGAAGACCGGTGGCCGCAAGAAGGACTCGCTGCTGGCCAATCTCTTCGAAGCGATGATCGCCGGCGTCTATCTCGATGGCGGTGTCGACGCGGCGCGGCAACTCATCGAGCGAGCCTTCCGGCAGGACATCGTCAACATCGACCAGCAGGACCTGCTCTTTCAGGACTACAAGACCGCGCTGCAGGAACTGGCGCAGGGGAGAGGCTTCCCTCTCCCGGACTACAACGTGGTCGGCGAGGTCGGACCCGATCACGACAAGACCTTCATCGTGGAAGTGAAGGTGGGCAGTCTCGTCGCGCGCGGCGAAGGCTCGTCGAAGAAAGAAGCGCAGCAGCAGGCAGCACGGCATGCGTTGGGCGAGTTCGGAGAGAAAAACGGGACGTCCTGACCGGCGACATCCAGAGACCGAATTGAGAATTGAGAATTGAGAATTGAGACCGGAGCGCGCCTGTCGCGTGAGCGCATTCTCAATTCTCAATTCTCAATTCTCAATTCCGGTCCTGCCTTGCGTCCTGCCATCGTTCTCCTCCTTCTCCTGCTCGCGTTCCTCCCCGCCCACGCGCAGCGTCCCACCGATCTCGAGCGCATCCGCACGGACATCACGCGGCTGAAGCTCCGGCTCGACGAAGTGCGGCGTCAGGCGCAGTCGGCGGCGCGGGAGTTTGAGGAGGTGGATCTCGAGCTGGGCATTCGCACGCGGGAGCTGGAACTGGCGGCTGCGGCGGAGACGAAGCTGGCTGCCGATCAGCAGGCGGTCGAAACGGAGATCGTGGCGCTCGGTCCGCGCATCGAGCGGCAGAAGAGCGATCTGCGCAAGCGTCTGGTGGCGCTTTATCGCCTCGGCGGTTTGAGCTATCTGCGCATGCTGTTGGCGCTCGACGGCGAGCGCAATCCGATCGAGGCGATGTCGATGCTCAGCTATCTCGTCTCGCGCGATTCGCGGCTGGTGGCGCGATTCCAGTCCACGCAGCGCGAACTGGCGGCGCGGCATGTCGAGCTCGCGGATCGGAGGGAACGGTTGCGGCGCACGCGTCTGGTCGTGGAGCAGAGTCGTCGCGCCGTCGCCAAAGCCGTCGCACAGAAGCAGGCTGTACTGGCACGGCTGCGCACCGAGGAGAACAGTGCGGCGCAGCAACTTGCAACACTGGAAGAGAAAGCGCGGCGGCTGCAGCGACTCGTCGACACACTTTCGCAGCAGAAACGCGGCGTGGGGACGGCGCTGGACATTCGCACGGTGCAGGGAGCTTTGCCCTGGCCGCTGGAAGGAAAAGTCATCGAGCAGTTCGGGCGGCAACGTAACCCGAAGTTTGCAACGTACACGGTCAACAGCGGACTCAAGATCGAAGCGGCTCCGGGCACGCAGGTGCGGGCCATCTTCGAGGGAACAGTTCTTTTTTCGCAGTGGTTCAAAGGGTACGGAAACTTGATCATCCTCGACCACGGCAATCGCGTTTTCTCGTTGTACGGCAACCTGAAGCAATCGGGTGTGGCTGTGGGCGACCGGATCGCCAGCGGCCAGGCCATTGCAGGGGTGGGCGAGAGCGAGGACGCGCAGGCGGGAGGCGCATCCGGCTATCTATATTTCGAGCTTCGTCACGATAATCGTCCCGAAGATCCGCAGAAGTGGCTACGCTGAAGCGAGCAAGAGAAGCCAAAATGACCAAAAAGAAAATCGCGTTTCTCACGATGTCCATCGTGTTGCTGCTCACGCTCCTCACCGGAGGCCTCTTCGGTCAGAACACGGAGAAGGGCAACGTCTACCGCTACCTCAGCATCTTCTCGGAGGTCTTCGACCTCGTGAAGACGAACTACGTCGATCAGGTCGGCCCCGAAAAGCTGATGGACGGCGCGTTCTCCGGCGTCACGGATGCCATCGATGAGTTCAGCTATTACGTTCCACCCGCGCAGATGGCGGCATACAAGAAGTTCGTCGACGTCGAGGACAACGGTCTCGGTGTGATCGTGACGAAGCGCTTCGGTTACGCGTATGTCGTTGCTCCCGTCGAAGGCTCGCCCGCCGATCAGGCCGGACTCGACTCAGGCGATTTCATCGAGAAGATCGACGGTCAGCCGACGCAGACGATGACGTCATGGCAGATGCGCGCGGCCATCAATCAGGCCCGGCCGGTGAAGCTGCAGATCCTGCGCGGCGGCGAGACGCAGCGCGAGGAAGTGACCATCAAGCCGGCCACGTTCCATCCGGTCACGGTCAGCAACGACACGATCTCCGGCATTGCCTACATCAAGATCCCATGGTTCGAGGAAGGGACGGCGAAGCAGTTCCGCGCCGCGCTCGAGTCGATCCATCAGAAGGGCAACAAGAAGCTGATCGTCGATTTGCGCGGCAACGCCGGCGGATCGGTGGAGGAAGCGATCGCCGCCGCGGACGAGCTGCTCACGAGCGGTCTCATCACCGCGCTCGAAGGACGGAAGATCGAAGAGAAGAAGTGGCAGGCCAACCGCGACACGTCGTACGACGGCGAGGTGCAGGTGCTCACCGATCTTTCGACTGCCGCCGGCGCCGAAGTGTTTGCGTCGGCCATTCGCGGCAACAGCCGCGGGAAAGTGGTCGGTCTGACGACGTACGGCAAAGCGATCGTGCAGCGCTTCATCCCGCTTCCGAGCGGCGGCGGCGTGCAGATGACGATCGGCCACTACACCACGCCCGATCTCAAGGCCATTACCGATGCGGGCGTGAAGCCCGACGTGATCGTCGACCTCTCCGCGCAAGCGCTCGAAGAGCCGGCCGCGAAGGGCAAACGCGAGCCGAAAGACGATCTCATCCTCAACAAAGCGCTGCAGCTTTTCGGCGCGGAGCCGCGGGGAGCGAAGGTCGCGGAAAAGAAAGCGGCCTGAGCCGGCACGGCCGGCTGCGCTGGTTGGCCTAGCCTTGGGCACGTACGGTCGCGCTGAGGCACACTTCCGGTCCTCTCGCAGTAGGCAGGGCGCGCTACAATTCAACCGCGCATGAAAGAGCGGGCGGACGGAGCGCGCAGTTCATTTCAGACGGTGATGATTCTCGTGGCCATTCCGCTCGTCGGAATGGCCGTTTTCTTTTTGTGGCAATGGCTGAACGACGGCATCACGCCGAAAGAGACGGTGCAGGAAGTGCGCGGCGCGAAGTCCGCGATCGTGTCCAAAAAAGTCGAAGAATCGACGAACGCCGATGCGCTTCCTCGCGTCACGCCGAAAAGAGCGAGACGTTCCACTGCCGACCGCCGACTGCCGACCGCCGACTCGCCCGGCGACATCGTCCTGATCATCGACGACCTCGGTTTCGAAGGGCAGCCGCTCGAGCGCGTCATGGCTCTCGATCCGAACATCAACCTGGCCATCCTCCCGAACGGAACGCGTGCCGAGGAGTTCGCGAAGAGGCTGCACGCCCGCGGATTCGAAGTGCTCTGCCACCTGCCGATGCAGCCGCGCGGACGCGAGACACCGGGCCGCAATGCCATCCTCGCCTCGATGAGCGACGACGAGATCGCCAGCACGACGCGACGCAACATCGAGGCGGTGCCGCACGCGCGCGGCGTGAACAATCACATGGGATCGCTGGCCACCGCCGATCGCCGCATCATGACCAGCGTCCTCGGCGCGCTCCCCGATGGTATGTACTTCATCGACTCGCGCACCGGCGGCTCCTCGGTTGCCGCGACCGTTGCTCGCGAGATGAACGTCCGCACGGCGTCACGCCACGTCTTCCTCGACGACGTCGCCACCGAAAGCGCAGTCCGCCGCCAACTCGCCGAGCTCGCAGCGGCCGCGAGCAAGCGAGGCGTGGCCATCGGCATCGGACACCCGTACCCAGTCACGCTGCGCGTGCTCGCCGATGAATTGCCTGCGCTGAAGGCGCGCGGGTTTCGGTTGGTGCGGGCGAGCAGCGTGGTGAACTGATGGCAAGGAAACCGCGCGCAGCCGCAACCGCGAATGATTGGTCAGCCCGCGTTTCATGGCACTCGTGTATTCACCACAGAGTTCACAGAGAACACTGAGGGGCAGCGGAGAAAAGCAATTTTGTAGTTCTGAAAACTGCTTCCTCCGCATCCCTCTGTACTACTAACCCGCGATTTCGACGCACGGCGCAAAGAATTTCTTGCACGTCGATGCACGGGCGCACCCTCACCACAGAGACACAGAGGGCACGGAGGGGACACAGAGGAAGACAGTGTTTGCACCATTTGCTCTTCTCCGTCCTCCTCCGTGCCCTCTGTGCCTCTGCTGCGAAACAGTTAGCTACGAGGAAGCACACGTCGACTGGGCGGGGGAAATGCCCCGCAGGAAAGCGTGGGCGGGCGAGACACACGCGTACGGCTGTCGGCCTCAGGCCGTGCGAAGCTCGACGGCGTAACCGAGGTTTTGGAGTTGCGCGACCAGCGACTTCGTCTTCGACTCGGCTGAGCGCTGATCGAAGGTTGCTGCACCGAGCTCGCAATAGGGCTTGTTCTCTTTGATCATGTGATAGATGGCGATGAGCATGGAGTGGGCGATGGCGACGATCGCTCGTTTGTAA
>JALYJW010000086.1 GCA_030775085.1 Acidobacteriota bacterium
GCTTGCTGCCGCTTTCGGTAGCGTGCAACGGAGCGCACCTGCCACGCTACCAAAAGCGGCGGCAAGCCGACCGCACTCCAAAGCGCTGCGGCGCGGAGTGAGTAAATGGTGCCTGCGTGTGACGTTGTTTTTTTTCTGCGCTCTGAATGCTCTGGCTCAAGACCCCTATCGGCCGATGGGCAAATTGCCGGTCGGCGATCAGTTGTTGTCGCTCCCCTCTTCGCACATCGCTGCGCACGGAACGTGGGAGATCAAATTCACGCATCGCTTCAATCAGTCGCTGTCGAACGGCAGCTTCGCGGATCAACTCCATTCGTTGTTCGGTCTCGACACGAATGCCGACGTGACGTTCGGATTGTCTTACGCGGTGCGCCGCGATCTGCAGCTCTCCATCGCACGCAGCAACACCAACGACACGTTCGAGGCTGCGGCCAAGTACGTCGTGTTGCAACAGGCGCCGGCGGTACCGATGACGATCACTCTGCGCGGCGGCGCCGACTGGCGCACGGAGCGCAACCTCGAAGACCGCAGCTCGTTGTTCCTGCAGACACTCGTCTCGCGCCGCATCGGAAGCAAAGGCGAGATCTTCGCCATGCCGACCTTCGTGACCAACGGAGGACGCGCAGTGACCGGCGACACGTCCGGCGCGCTCTTCGATCACGCGTTCAATGTCCCGGTCGGTGCGGTGTACTTCGTCCGCCCGCCACTCGCGCTCGTCGTCGAGATCATCCCGCCGAACGGCGATCTTCCGGACGAGACCAACGGGGACTTCGGATGGGCGATCGGCATCAAGCGCGCTATCGGCGGCCATTGGTTCGAGCTGCTGCTGACCAACAGCCAGGGAACGACCGTCGATCAGTACGCCACCAGCACGTTCCAGGGCGCCGGTCTCGACTCCGGCGAGGTCAAGCTCGGCTTCAACATCGAGCGCCGATTCGGCCGGCGGCGACGGTAAACTTCCCGCCGCAATCCTGAACGCGGATTCCATGGACTGTTCCCGGCCATGGGCTTGTTGTCGCTGCCGCACCAATCAGACACGATCATGCCTTTCTTCGACAATGAGACTGATGTGAGCTCCGATGGCAACCTCGTTGCACACGTGGAGCACATGCGTTGCGTCGAATGCAATACGGTGAACGAAGCAAGCGCGGCCGCGTGTCAAAGCTGCGGCCTGCTCTTCATCGAGACGATGCACGCGGAGCCGGTACCGATCGTGGCGGCCGAGCTGGCTGAGGATGCGCCACGGCGGCGCTCCGAAGACCTCCCCGTGCAGCATCGCCGGGCCACCGACTGGATTCGCTCGCGCCGCTCCAACGACGCGGACACCGCGCAGTGTCAGTTCTGCAACGGCGCGGTAAGGCCGAAAGCGGTTCGCTGCAAGCACTGCAGCGAGATCCTCAACGAAGATTTCTATCGCGAGCGTGCGCAACGCATCCGCTCTCGCATGAATTACGCGAGCTGGGTCATGTATCTTTTCGGCCTCGGCGCGTTGCTGGTTTTCCGTCCCGTCGGCGTGCTCTCCATCGCGGCGGGACTCCTGCTCTCGATCGCCTACTACGCCGTGCCCGTAGAACCGCCGAGCTCTCCCCGCTCCAAAAGCAAAACCGGATTCTGGACCATGATCCGCCGGCAGTTCCGGATGGAGCGAGTGGCCATCCCGATCCCTGCGCTCCGCAACAAGAAACTGATCTTCGTCGGCACGCCGCTCATCGCCGCGCTGATCGGATACTCCGCGAATCTCTTTCTGCTGCAGGAACCGGTCAACGACATCCTCAAAGAGAACAGCGCCTTCAGCGGCATGAAAGTCTCGGCACACTATCAGTACTACGTGATCCCCGGCGTGGTCGTGTACGACCTCGAGGGACTGAGCGTGCGCCAGACTCCGATCGACGTCCAGAGCGCCTTCCTGGAGTTCGCGAGCAAGGTCAAGGAAAAGCGCTACTCACGCGTCGACCTCGCCTATCGCGGAGAGCGCAAGTTCAGCATCGACGGCGCGTCCTTCATGAAGCTCGGGCACGAATACGCAAACCGGAACTTCGACTACGTCCTCTACGAATTCCCCCGCCTCTTCAAGGGGAAGACCAGCACCCCCGCCAACGCCAGCGACCGCGACGCCCTACTGGAGTTTCACCGCCAGTGGTATGGCGAAGACCAGCTCACGAAGACCGTCAAGAACGGTTTGTGAGTCCAGGTCAAATCAACTGTTCCGCTTCCAACTGCTTCGTCAGCGTCAGCATGTCGATGAACTGGAATGACTGAATGCCGAGCGATCGCGCCACAGCCACGTTTTCGCTGAGGTCATCTACGAAGACGACCTGGTGAGGCGTCGCACCGATGGTATCGAGGGCGCGGCGGAAGATCTCCGGATCGGGCTTCGCCACTTTGAATCGATGCGAGAAGATGAAGCGGTCGTCCTTCTCGAACAGCGACGAGAACTTGTGCGGGATCAATTCGGCGTGGACTTCGTTCGAGTTGGAAAGGAAAGCCACGCGATAGCGCGCGCGAATCCGCTCGAGAAAGTCCTCCGCTCCTGGAACGGTGCCGTCGAAGAAATCGCTCCAAAGCTCGTGGAACTCGCGGACCGAGCCGCGATATCCGGTCCGGTCGCAGAGCACCTCATAGAACTCCCAGAACGACACCGCGCCACGCTCCATGTCGCGATAGGCGCCGGGCGACTCGAGGATCTCCACCAGATCGTCGCGCGAGACGATGGATTCGCGGCAGATGTTCTCCATCACCCGCTCGTAGGCGAGCTTGATCAGCGTATTGCCGAGGTCGAGCAGGAACCAGGTGACGCTCATCGAATCGCGAAGCACTACATTCTAAACACGCCGAACCGTGGCTCCGCGATCGGCGCGTTGTAAGCGATCGAGAGACCCAGGCCGAGGTACACGCGCGTATCGGCAGGATCGATGACACCATCGTCCCAGAGGCGGGCGGTCGAGTAGTAGGGACTTCCCTCTTCCTCGTACTTGGCGAGAACGGGATCGGCGATGTCGCGTTCCTCTTCCGGCGAGAGCTTCTGTCCGGCGCGCGCGAGCTGATCGCGCTTGACGGTCGTGAGCACGCCCGCGGCCTGCTCGCCTCCCATCACGGAGATGCGCGCGTTCGGCCACATCCAGAGAAACCGCGGCGAGTACGCGCGGCCACACATCCCGTAGTTGCCGGCGCCGAACGAACCGCCCAGGATCACCGTGAACTTCGGGACGGTGGAGTTCGCGACGGCGTGGACCATCTTCGCGCCATCCTTGGCGATCCCGCCGCGCTCGTACTCCTTCCCCACCATGAAGCCGGTGATGTTCTGCAGAAACACGAGCGGGATGCGGCGCTGGTTGCACAGCTCGATGAAGTGCGTCGCCTTCAGTGCCGACTCGGAGAACAGCACACCGTTGTTCGCCAGGATGCCGACCTTGTAACCGAAGATGCGAGCGAAGCCGGTCACGAGCGTCGTGGCGTAACGTTCCTTGAACTCATGAAACTTCGAGCCATCGACGATGCGGGCGATGATCTCGCGGACGTCGTACGGCTTGCGCAGATCGCGCGGGATGACGCCGTACAGCTCTTTCGGATCGTGCAACGGATCTTCAGGCGGGATGCGCGCCGGCGGCTCGTGCTTCTCGAAGCGCAGATTCTCGACGATGCTGCGGACGATCCCGATGGCGTGCTCGTCGTCTTCCGCGAAGTGATCCGCCACACCGCTGATGCGTGTATGCACATCGGCGCCGCCCAATTCTTCGGCCGTCACTTCCTCGCCCGTTGCGGCTTTCACCAGCGGCGGGCCGCCGAGGAAAATCGTCCCTGTGCCCTTGACGATCACCGCCTCGTCCGACATCGCCGGAACATACGCGCCGCCGGCGGTACATGAGCCCATCACCGCCGAGATCTGCGGGATCTCCTGCGCCGACATCACGGCCTGGTTGTAGAAAATGCGGCCGAAATGCTCGCGGTCGGGAAAAACCTCCGCCTGCAACGGCAGGAACGCGCCGCCCGAATCGACGAGGTAAACGCACGGCAGATTGTTCTGCAGTGCCACTTCCTGCGCGCGCAGATGCTTCTTCACCGTGATCGGAAAATACGTCCCGCCCTTGACGGTGGCATCGTTGGCGATGATCAGGCACTCGCGCTGATGGATGCGCCCGATCCCGGTGATGATCCCCGCCGCGGGCGCCTCATCGTCGTACATCCCATTCGCCGCCAGCGGCGAGAGCTCGAGAAACGGCGTATCCGGATCGAGCAGCGCCGCGATCCGCTCCCGCGGCGGCATCTTCCCCTGCTCCTTGTGCCGCGCCAGATACTTCGGCCCACCACCCAGCCGCGCCGCGGCCAGCCGCCCGTTCAATGCGTCCACCAGCCCCTGCATCCGCTCCGCATTCGCGGCGAAATCGGAGGAAGAGGTATCGAGGTGCGTTTCCAGCGGTTCCATCAGGGCGGGAGTCTATCGCGCTTGGTGGTGGTGGACATTGTGGACTGGGGTGGACGCTGTGGACGTTGTGGACTTGGTGGACTTGGTGGACTTGGTGGACGCTGTGGACCTGTCCACTGAAGTCCACTACGTCCACAAAGTCCACACGTCCACACGTCCACAAATCACTTCACCGCGATCGCTCTGGCCTGCTTCACGTCCGTCACGCCCTTGAATGCTTTTTCGATTGCGTCCTGCAGCAGCGTGCGCATGCCCTGCCCCATGGCCAGAGCGCGCATTTCGCCGATGCCGGCTTTGTGCTGGATGGCTTTTTTCATTTCATCCGTGCCGACCAGCAGTTCGTGGACGCCCATGCGGCCTTTGTATCCGGAGTTGTTGCACTGGTTGCAGCCTTTGGGTCGATAGAGCATGAGGTCGGGTGAATAGGTGATGCCGGTGCCCGGCCAGTAGTCGTAGCCGTAAGCTTCGATGATCTCTTCGAACTCCTCGGGGGTGGGGTTGTAGCCTTCCTTGCACTTCGCACAGAGCACGCGAATGAGGCGCTGGGCCATGATGCCGAGCAATGCATCGGCGAAGTTGAAGGGATCGATGTTCATGTCGAGGAGACGCGTGATCGTCTCCGGCGCCGAGTTCGTGTGCAGCGTGGAGAAGACGAGGTGGCCGGTGAGCGATGCCTCGATGCCGATGGCGGCGGTCTCGTGATCGCGCATTTCGCCGACCATGATCACGTCCGGATCGGCACGCAGGAAGGAGCGCATGGCTGCGGCGAACGTGAAATCGATCTTCGGGTGTACCTGCACCTGGCGCAGGCCCTTTTGCGTGATCTCGACCGGGTCTTCCGCGGTCCAGATCTTCATGTCCACCGTGTTGATGAACCCGAGGGCGGAGTGCAGCGTGGTGGTCTTGCCGGAACCAGTCGGGCCGACCACGAGGGCAATGCCGTACGGCTTCCCGAGCAGCGTCTTGAACGCTGTCAGATTGCGCTCGCTGAAACCCATCTTGTCGAGCGGCAGCGGCTTCGACGCGGCCAGGATGCGCATGACCACGTCTTCGTTCTGGTTCGCCGTGGGGATGGTGGCTACGCGGAGCTCGATCGTTCCCTTCGAATACTTGAAACGGATCTTGCCATCCTGCGGCTTGCGCTTCTCCGAGATATCGAGCTTGGCCATGATCTTCAGGCGCTGCACGAGCGCGTTGCGATGCGGGCCGGGGATCTCCATGAACTTCTCGCACTCACCGTCGATGCGCAGCCGGATCACGCACGGACTGCGCGGACCGTCGGGCTCGATGTGGATGTCCGAAGCCCCTTTCGAGAAGGCTTCGATGATCATCTGATTGGCCAGCTTCACGATGCCGGAGTCGGTCTCGTCGATCTCCGGCTCGTTCGGATTGCGCTCCTGATCGTCGAGCTCGACGCGCTCGCCCTCGCCGAGGGAGTCGAGGATCTTCGCCCAGTCGGCGCTCTCCGATGTCGAGCCGTCCTGCTGCGCCTGCTCGCCGTACGACGCTCCGATGTAGGCGAGGATCTCGTGCTTCATGGCCACCTGGAACTCGTAACGCGGCGCGAGGTTCATGGCCCGAACACCGTCAAGTCGCGTGAGATCCTGCGGATCCTCGACGGCCACCACGAGCACTCCCGGCTTTCGCTCGATCGGGGCCGCGCCGTGCTTTTTCCAAATGTCGGAGGAGACGCGGTCTTTCAGATCCGCGGGGATGACCTGGGTGCCGTCGTAGTTGAACCACGGCGTCGAGAAATACGTCGAGAGGGAACGGCCGATCTCTTCGCGCGGCACGTTGTAATCCTCGATCAGCACCTTCTCGACAGTGGTGTTGTTCATGCGCGCGTTGCTGACCGCCCCCTCGAGATCTTTTTCCGACACGATGCCCTTGTCGATGAGCACGCCGAACTTCGACGGCTTCGACGAGCGCGTGACTCGGTGCTGGTTATAAAAGGCGATGCCGAGGATGCGTGCGATCTCCTCGGCGGCATCCTCGTCCAGATCGGTGAACGCCACGCCGTGGCGTTTGTTGATGAGCTGCACCACGCCGAGCAGATACTTCTCGAACAGAATCGGCACCGCCAGCACGGCCTTGGTCCGGAAGCCGGTCGACTTGTCCCAACGCTGATCGAAACGAAGATTGGCGTGGAACTTCTGAAGTTCCGCCGCTTCGTACGCATCCTTGATATTCAGCGTCTTGCGCGCCAGAGCAGTGAAGCCGGCGATCGACGCGAACGACTTCGGGACGCGGATCTCCTTCGGCTGATCGCCGACCTTCGTCAGCGAATAGAGCTCCTGATTCTTCGTGTCGATGGCATAAATCGTCAGCCGTTCGGCATCGAGCAGCTCGAGGATCTTGTCCTTGAGCGTCATCAGGATGTGCGGAATGGACTCGGCGGAGTTGATCTGATTGGCGATCGTCGTGAGCTTCTTCCGGAACTCGAGCTCGCGCTCCATTGCGGAAGGGGCGGCCTGAACAGTCATGGGGAAAGAATAGTCGCAGAGTCTCAGAGTCGCAAAGTCTCAGAGGAGCACCGATTCAGCGAGTGCGGGTCTCTTTGAGACTCTGACTCTCCGGGACTGCATCACTCAACCCGCGAACCTGATCCGACAACATGCAGATCTCCGTTACGAATGGGAAAGGGTTACGGAGACTCCTGACGCTCCGGGCGATTCCCGGAAAGCGGCCGACTGGCGTCATGCTATGGCGTCGGTGTCAGCTGCGCGTCGCGCTTCCGCGTTTCTTTCGAGATCGTAGCGCACCGACACCACGCCGTGAAACGCGCTCGTGCGGCCCGCAAACAGGGCTGGTGCCGCCCCAACCGACCGCCGCCACATCATCGGACGTTTAGTCCTTCGCGATGCTTTGCCGTTCTGACGACGTCACAGCTGCTGCGCGCGCTCATGTGGCGCTGCATCGCGAGGAGTTGCTCGCTTCGAGCCCATCTGCAGCTCGTGCCGTGACATCCCGCGCGAAAGCGAGCAAGGCAGTTAGACCTCCGGCCTGTCACGCCGGAGGTCGCGGGTTCGAGACCGTCACTGTCCGACACACATGCACGTGCTGCTGCCGAGCGCTGCGCGCACACGACGCACGCCTGCGTCGGACATCCCGTCGGTGGCGATCGGGAAGTCGCGCGCATGTTCACCCCAGAACACGATCACCAATCCGTCGCCGCCATTGCCCCCGGCCGCGCCGGCCTCGCCTCCCGCGCCGCGCGCCCCTGCTCCGCCGCCGCCCGCGCCGAATTGGCCGTTCAATCCGGGGCCACCAGGGCTTCCCTGGGACGAGCCCCCGTTGCCGCCCTTTCCGCCGTTGCACAGGGCGGAGCCTCCTCCGCCGCCTCCTCCTCCGTGGTCCGCGCTCGTGGTTCCTCCGATTGCAGCCGGGCACGTCCCCGCGAGAACGAAGGACTGACCGCCGTTGTCGCCGGCCCTCGACTCCGCGCCGCCATTGCCGCCATTGGCACCGCCTGGCAACGGCGCGCCCCCTGGCGCGATCGCAGGTTGATTCGTGCTTCCGATACCGCCGCGCCCTCCCTGCCCGCCCGGAAAAACAACGAGATTTGCGCCGTTGGCTCGACGGACGATGGAGCTCGATCCGTCGCCGCCGGCAGTACCCGGCGTACCCATCGATCCGCCGCTCGCCGGCCCTCGGCCGCCACTGCCGATCACCACCTGGAAGACGTCGCCCGTTGCCGTAGCGAAGTGAGATCCGAGGATTGGCGCGCCTGCGCCGCCGCCACCGCCGCCGCCGTTGTCGGTCCGGTCGTTGCCCGCGAACCCGGATCCGCCGGCACTCCCGCCCGCGCCGCCGCCGCCCACGCCGACGAAGACGATCGGACCAGGGTTGCCCACGACGCGGAAGCTTGGGTTGTCACCGGAGAAGAGTGCGCATCCTCCCGTGCCGCCACCGACGTTGGGGGGATTGGTCAGACATTGTGCGGCGACACGCGTTGCCGCAATGGACAGAAGAAAAAGCAGACTCGCGACGATTGATCGTTTCACGAAATCCTCCAAACTCGTTGGAGTGCCGTGTAGTCGCGATTCCCGCGGCGCCGGAGCTATTTCACATCCACGATGCGAATTGCTGGTGACTTGCCCACGCACCTTCCCATTCGCTCCTATGCGAGGGAGGTGACAACAGCTCTATGCTCTGCCACGAGGGGTGACCCCTCGCAATGCATGTGACTAGCAGCGGGTCACGGTGCGAATGCGTTCTCGATCTTCTCCCCTGTCGCGATGTCCACCAGTGCGTGAATGAGCACGCGCGCGCCGCGGTGCAGGTCGTCGATGGGGATTTTTTCGTCGGTGTCGTGGCCGGGGTAGGGTTTGCCGGGGAACCACATGCCGAAGGCGATGGAGTTGGGGAGTCTCTTTGCGTACGTGCCGCCGCCGGAGATGGCCGGCTTTGGTTTCTTCTCGCCGGTGGCGCGCGAGTAGACGTTCATCAGGCGCTTGACGATCTTCGCTTTGGTGTCGAAGCCGAGCGGTTCGTCGAGGAAGTACGAGAGCTCAGGCGCGACCGTGAGCGACGTGCCGTTGGCTTCGTTGAATTGCGCGACGACCGTTTCGAGATGCGCCTTCGATTGCGCGCCGTTGCGCGGCGGAATGCGGCGCAGGTTGATGAAGAGCACGACCTTCTCCGGATCGTCTTCCTTCGGCTTCACCGTGGCGATGTTGACTCCGTAGCGTCCCCAGATCGGATCGTTGTCTTTGATGCCGAGACCGGTGCCGTAAATGTCCACGCCTGCCATGCGGACGAAGCGGAGGATGTCGTCTGTGCCGCCGGCCGGGAGTTTGCCTTCCAGCGCGTGCGCCAGTCCGACCAGTGCATTGCGGCCGCCGGTGAGGTTGACGCCTGCGTGCGCCGATTTTCCGTAGGCGACGACACGCATCAGCCCTGCGTCTGCCTGGAACGCGAGCCGCCTCCCTTCCGGCAGCTTCTCCCGGGCCGCCGTCAGCGCCGCTTCGAGAGCGCTCCAATCCGGCGTGCCTTCTTTCCAGCGGAGTTTCACTTCCGCACGCTCGGGAACGATGCTCGCCGAGAGACCGGCATTGAAGTACTCCACGGTGAACTTCGCGTTGGGATCGCGCTCGGCGCGCGCGGTCACGATCGCCAGGCCGTCCCATGCTTTCTCGCCCACGACGACAGGAAACTCGGAGTCGAGCACGAGGGAGTAGTCGGGCGGCTGATGCGTTTTCAGGTATTCCGCGATCTCGCCCGCGGCCGATTCTTCTTCGCTTCCGACGATCAAACGAATCGTGTGCGTGCGCGGCAGTTTGCTCGCCGCGAGCGACTTCATCGTCAGCAGCGCCTGGATCAACGGACCCTTGTCGTCCGCGGAACCGCGCCCGAGGACGTAACCGTTCGCGACGCCGCCGGAGTACGGAGGGAACGACCATGCCTCCGCATCGGCGGGCTGGACGTCACCGTGAATCACGAGGCCGAGGACCGGCGCGCTCGCGACATCGCCGACAGATGCCGCCAGTTCGATCTCCGTGATCTTTCCGGCATCGCGGGCCACGAATCCGAGGTCCGCCGCCGTTTTCATCAGCCACGCTTTCTGATTCGCGTGCGCCTCGGGATCGAATTGATGCGTCGGAAACTGAATCACTTCGCCGAGCATCGGCACGAGCTTCTTCGCTTCGTGAGCCTCGTAGTGTTTGAGGACCGATGCCGGGGACGCCACAGTCGCGGCGAGTACGAGCGATGCAATCAACATCAGAACAGTCTCCTTCCCTCGAGGGCGAGTAGCCATTGTTTGCGCTCGATGCCGCCGCCATAGCCGGTCAGCGTTCCGTTGGAGCCGATGACGCGGTGGCAGGGGATGATCACGGGAATCGGATTCGCGCCATTGGCGGCGCCAACGGCGCGCACGGCATTCGGCTTTCCGATGCGCCGCGCCAGCTCCGCATACGAGATCGTGTCGCCGTATGGAATCCCGCGCAGCGCGTTCCAGACGTCGAGCTGGAATGGAGTACCGCGCAACGCCAACTGCAGCTCGAACGCAGTGCGCTTGCCGGAGAAATACTCCGAGAGCTGATCGGCGACCGGCAAGCCTGTAGGCGTGCTCTCTACTGCCGACCGCCGACTGCCGACCGCCGACTTCTTCTCCCCGAAGTGCAGCTCCACCAGCCTTCCCTGTTCGTCCACAAGCGCGTTCATTGCGCCGATCGGCGTCTCGATGATCATCGTCTCCATCATCATGCTCAACACGTCCGGGCGCCCGGACGTTCGCGTAGAATACGCGACCAAATCCACCACCGAGGAACGCATATGAAAACCTTCTTCAAGGTCGTTGGAATCATCTTGCTCGTCGTCGTTGCACTGGCCGCCATCGGCATCTCCTGGCTGGCGCTGCGCAAGCCGGCGCAACGCGATGCGGTCGCCGAAAAGATCGAAGCGACGCCCGAGCGGATCGCGCGCGGCGAGTATCTCGCGCATCACGTCAGCATCTGCACGGACTGCCATTCCGAGCGCACGGATCAGTACGCATTGCCGTTCAAGCCGGGACGCGAAGGCGTCGGCGGCTTCATCTGGGATGAAAAGATGGATTTCCCCGGTACGCTGCCCGCGGCCAACCTCACGCCCGATCCGGAGACCGGCCTCGGGAAGTGGACCGACGGCGAGATCCTGCGCGCCATCCGCGAAGGGGTGAATCGCGAAGGGAAAGCGCTCTTCCCGATCATGCCGTACAGCCACCTCCGGCACATGAGCGACGAGGACGCGAAGTCGATCGTGGCCTACCTGCGCACGATCCCGCCGCAGCGCTACGAGGAGCCGAAGAAGTCGCTGAAGGTGCCGATGAACTTCATCGAGAAGTTCATCCCGAAGCCGGTGGAAGGCACGGTCACCGCACCCGATCGCAGCGACCACCTGGCCTACGGAAAGTACATGACCACGATCGCGCTCTGCAGCGAGTGTCACGCCACGAAGGACGATAAGAATCAACCGATCGCCGGCCGTGAGTTCGCAGGCGGATGGGAAATGGTGACGCCGACGTTCCGCGTCGTTCCGCCAAACATCACACCGCATCCAACGACGTACATGGGCCAGGCCACGAAGGAAGAGTTCATCGCCCGCTTCCGCTCTTTCGCGAACTTCACGCCCGCCAACACCCCCGCCGCGCCGAAAGGAAAGAACACGCTCATGCCGTGGATCTCTTACTCGGGCATGACCGACGAAGACCTCGGCGCAATCTACGACTATCTGAAAACTCTGCCCCCGGTCGAGCACAAGGTGAATCCGTTCCCCGACGCGGGGTGACCGCCGGGGAGTCGCAGAGTCTCAAAGTCTCAAAGGGCTTCGCTTCTTGCGGCCTTTCCTATGAGACTTTGCGACTTTGAGACTTTGCGACTCCCCCATCCCTGCTAAAAACCCTGCACGCCCCAACTCCGTATAGCGTCGCATGTCACTCACACTGAACATCACCGGACTCTCGAAGACTTATTCGAACGGCGTCAAGGCTCTGCAGGATGTTGCGCTCTCGATCCCGACAGGGATGTTCGGTCTCCTCGGCCCGAACGGCGCCGGCAAGTCGACGCTGATGCGCACGATCGCCACGCTGCAGGAGGCGGACTCCGGCTCGATCACTCTCGGCGACATCGATGTGCTGCGACAGAAAGACGATGTCCGCAAGGTGCTCGGTTATCTGCCGCAGGAGTTCGGCGTTTATCCGCGCGTTTCCGCGGAGGCGCTGCTCGATCACTTCGCGATCCTGAAAGGCATTCACAATCGCGGCGAGCGGAAGGACACCGTGTCCGCGCTGCTGCGGCGCACGAATCTCGAGAGCGTGCGCAAGCAGAACCTCGGTACGTTCTCGGGCGGAATGCGCCAGCGTTTCGGCATCGCTCAGGCGCTCCTCGGCAATCCGCGTCTGATCATCGTCGACGAGCCGACCGCGGGACTCGATCCCGGAGAGCGCGTCCGCTTTCACAACCTGCTCGCGGAGATCGGCGAGAACGTGATCGTCATTCTCTCCACGCACATCGTCGAAGACGTGAGCGATCTCTGCAGCCGCATGGCCATCATCAGCGGCGGGCGCGTGCTCGTGGACGGCGAACCGGCGCAGGCCATCGATTCGCTGGCCGGGAAGATCTGGAAACGGACGATCGCCAAAACCGATCTGCAGGCTGTCGAGAACGAGCACGCGGTGATCTCCACGCGTCTCGTGGCAGGACGCACGGTGGTCAACGTCTACAGCGCCGAACAGCCCGGCGGGTTCGATCCCGTGCAGGCCAGTCTCGAGGACGTCTACTTCTCGACGTTGCACAACGCCAAAGCGGGCGAACGGGCGGAGGCGGCCTGATGCTCGGAGCGATCGCTCGATTCGAGGTCCGCTATCACCTTCGCAATTTCCTCTTCTACATCCTGACGTTCATCTTCGCTCTCCTCGCCTTTGCCGGCGTGGCCAGCGACGGCGTGACCATCGGCGGCGGCATCGGCAATGTGCATCGCAATGCGCCGTTCGTGACCATGCAGTTCCTGCTCGTGCTCAGCGTCTTCGGCGTGCTGACCACGACTGCGTTCGTGGCCAACTCGGTCCTGCGCGACTTCGACATCGGCATCGATCCGCTGTTTTTCAGCTCTCCGATCAAGAAGTGGCAGTACCTGGGCGGCCGCTTCCTCGGTTCGTACTTCATCTCTGTCCTGTTGTTCGCCGGCGTCGTGCTGGGGATCATGGTGGGCAGCTTCATGCCGTGGCTCGATCCGCAGACGCTCGGCACGTTCCAGCTCTGGCCTTATCTTTTCTCGCTGATCTTTCTCGTCGCGCCGACGCTCTTCCTGGTCGGCGCGATCTTTTTCTCGGTGGCCGCGCTGACGCGCAGCCTTCTCTGGACGTACGCGAGCAACATCGCGCTCATCGTCGGATGGGTGATCTCGCGCAGACAACTTCGCGACATCGAGAACGAGACGCTCGGCGTGTTGCTCGATCCGTTCGGGATGGGCGCGTTCTCGGTGGTCACGCGTTACTGGACCGTGTTCGAGAAAAACACACTCGTGCTACCCCTCGACGGTCCGTTCCTGATGAACCGCATCCTCTGGATCGGCGTCGGCCTGATCATCCTGGCAGTGGCCTTCTGGAGATTCAATTTCGCCGCTGCCGCCCAGAAGGGAAAGAAGAAGAAGCTCGCCGAAGGCGAGCAACCGAAAGCGTTGCCGATCGCGCTGCAGTTGCCGCGCGTCACGCAGACGTTCGGCGGCATTTCGTCTTTCCGCCAGTTCATGGCCACCGTGCGGCTCGAGTCCAAAACGGTGCTCACCAGCATCCCCTTCTTCATCATCGTGCTCCTCGGCGTAATGAACGTCTGGGGCGGTACTTCCTCGCTGCAGCGGCTGTTCGGAACGCCGGTCTATCCGGTCACGCATCTGATGGTCGAGACCATCGCCGACGGCTTCGCGCTCTTCGCGGCCATCATCGGTACCTTCTTCGCGGGTGAGCTCGTATTCCGCGAACGAACGCTCAAGCTGAATGAAGTCCACGACGTCACACCGACTCCCACCTGGGCCATGTGGGCCGCGAAGTTCGTGGCGCTGCTGCTCGTGTGCGGCGCCGCGTTGTTGGCGGGCATCGCCACCACCATCCTCGTCCAGACCGCGCGCGGTTATCACGACTACGAATTCGGCCTTTACGCCTCGGGAGCCTTTCTGCACTTCGGTGTGCTCGTGCTCCTCATCGCCGGATTGTCGTTCGTGCTGCAGGTGCTGCTGAACAACAAATACGTCGGCTTCGCCGGCGTCATGCTCTACATCGTCCTCGACGGCGCGCTGCCGGCGCTCGATTTCGAGCACAATCTCTACCGCTTCGCGAACTATCCGCCGGGCGGCTACTCCGACATGAACGGCTGGGGACACTTCATCCAGCCGCGCCTCTGGATGAACATTTACTGGATGCTCTTCATCCTGATTTTCCTGGCCATCGGGCATCTGTTGTGGGTGCGAGGCACGGACGACGCGTTCCGTTCACGCCTCCGCGAAGCCCGCCGCCGCTTCGGCGCGCCGGTCCTGACCACGCTCAGCGTGCTGCTGGTGGCGTTCGTTTCGACCGGCTGCTTCATCTACTACAACACGAACGTTCTCAACGAATACCGCACCACCAAGCAGGTCGAGAAGGCTCAGGCCGATTTCGAGAAAAAGTACAAGCGTTACGAGAATCTCCCGCAGCCGCGCATCACCGACGTGCAGGCCGACGTGGCCATTCATCCGCAGAAACGCTCCGTCGACATCCGCGGGAAGTACACGCTCGTGAACAAGACCCAGGCGCCGATCGCGGAGCTTCACGTACTGGCCGATAGCACGCTCGACACGGTCGAAGTGAGCATTCCCGGCGCGAAGCTGAAGAGCGCGGACAAGGATCTCGGATACTCGATCTATACGCTCACACCGCCGATGGCACCCGGAGCGGTGCTGCCGATGACGTTCCACACCGCCTGGGCAGCGCGCGGATTCGTGAATGGAGAGTCGAACGTGCGCGTCGTGGAGAACGGCACGTTCTTCAACAACGCCGAGATGTTTCCTCACATCGGCTACATCGAAGACTTCGAGCTGCAGGACCGCAATGATCGCCGCAAGCATGGCCTCAAACCCATCGAGCGCGCCAGACCGGCCACGGACATGCAGGCGCGCATGGACAACGCCATCTCGCGCGAGAGTGACTGGATTAATCTCGACACGACCGTCAGCACGTCCGCCGATCAGATCGCGCTCGCGCCCGGCTATCTGCAGAGGGAATGGACCGAGAACGGGCGCCGTCACTTCCACTACAAAACCACCGCGCCGATCCTCGGGTTCTGGTCGTATCTCTCCGCGCGCTACGAAGTGAAACGCGATGAATGGCAGTCGCCGGACGGGACCTCGATCCCCATCGAGATCTACTACGACGCCAAGCATCCCTACAACGTCGACCGGATGATCGACGGCGTGAAGAAATCGCTCGACTACTTCACGAAGAACTTCTCGCCGTACCAACACAAGCAGGTGCGCATCCTCGAGTTCCCCGGATACCGGACGTTCGCGCAGTCATTCCCGAACACCATCCCCTTCTCCGAATCAATCGGCTTCATCGCCGACCTCCGCGACCCCGAGGACAGCATCGACTACGTCTTCTACGTCACGGCCCACGAAGTCGCACACCAGTGGTGGGCGCATCAGGTCATCGGCGGGAACGTGCAGGGCAGCACAATGATCGTCGAGACCATGGCCCAGTACTCCGCGCTCATGGTCATGGAGAAAGAATACGGGCGCGACAAGATGCAGCGCTTCCTCAAGTACGAGCTCGATCGGTATCTCAGCGACCGCGGCAGCGAGCTGATCGCCGAGCAGCCGCTGGTGATGGTCGAGAATCAGGGCTACATCCACTATCGCAAAGGCTCGCTGGTCATGTACGCGCTGCGCGATTACATCGGCGAGGATCGCGTGAACGCCGCGCTGGCGAAGTTCCTCCGCGATCACGCCTTCGAGGAGGCGCCCTACACGACCGCGCCTGAGCTCGTGAAGTACTTCCGCGCCGAAGCGCCGCCGGAGCATCAGGAAACCATCACCGACCTCTTCGAACGGATCACGCTCTTCGACAACAAGACCAACAGCGTGACCTCCACGAAACGCGCCGACGGGAAGTACGTCGTGAAAATCACCGTAGCGTCGACCAAGCTCCGCGCCGACGAAAAGGGCGAAGAGAAAGCCGTTCCGCTCAATGACCTCATCGACATCGGCGTCTTCGCCGACAAGGAGCGCGTCCTCTTCTCCGAAAAACGCCGCCTCACCAAACCGGTGGAAACGTTCGAGATCGTCGTCGGCGAAAAGCCGGTCAAAGCAGGCATCGACCCGTTCAACAAACTGATCGATCGGAATCCGAAGGACAACGTGAAGTCGCTGTAGGCGGTGGTTCGGGGAGTCGCAAAGTCTTCAAAGTCTCAAAGATTCGCGAACACGCCCGCTGCGACTTTGCGACTTTGCAACTTTGCGACTCCCCAACGCGTCAATGCGCGTGAACTTTCTCCAGCGCAAACACCACCACCCCGGCGGTCAACAGTCCTGCGATCGTGGAGAAGATGAGCGCGAACCGCGGGCGTTCGTGAACGTGGGGCAGGAGGTCGCTTGCGCCGAGGTAGAGCAGGAAGCCGGCGAAGAACGCGAGCTGGAAGGCCAGCACGCTCGGGTCGATGCGGAGGACCTGCGCCAGGAGCGCTCCCGCCACCGGCGCGAGCGCGTTGACGACCAGCAGCCCCAGCGTCCGCCAGCGCGTGTTGCGCGAGGCCAGCATGAACGTCACGGTGTTCAGGCCGTCTGCGAAGTCATGCGCCAGCACGGCCAGTAGAACCACAAAGCCGACTTCGCTACCCGCCTGAAACCCGATCCCAATGGCCAGACCGTCGAGGAAGCTGTGGAACGACAACCCGATCGCGCCGACCAGCCCGACGTGATGATGATGACCCGGCGTGTCGTGCGTTTTCTCGCTGTGAATGATCGTCAACTTCTCGAGCAGGAAGATGGCCATGAACCCGGCGATCAGCATCAGCATCAGCGTGCGCGTCGAGATCGCGTTGCCGTGCGCAATCTCGAAGATCTCGGGAATCAGATCGAGAAACACAACGCCGATCAGCAGCCCGGCCGAGAACGCCATGATGGCGTTCAGATACCGCTGGTAGCGGAACGCGAACAGCCCTCCCGCCAGAGTCATGGCAAACGCCAGCAAAGCCCACAACGCACTCATTGGGCGCGGATTGTACCGTTTGGCAGTCGGCAGTCGGCAGTCGGCCGTCGGCCGTAGATGACGCGTTGTTTTTCCCGCCGACCGCGAGGCGCGTCAGCGTCGGACTGCCGACCGCCGACTCATCGGCCCCCGGAGGCACGTGGATTGCTTTCCCGTTCGGACCATGGGTTCGCAGTCCAGGGTGTTGGTGGTTGATGACGAGCCGGCGATCCGGGCGCTCGTCGCGAAGATCGTCGAGCGCGCGGGACATCCTGTCGATACGGCTCGCGATGGCGCAGAGGCCATCGAGATGCTCGATCAGGCAGACTACGCAGTGATCGTGCTCGATCTGATGATGCCGAACATCGACGGCTATGGATTGATCCAGCATCTCAAGGATCGCCAGGGCGTCAAGCCTGCCGTCATCGTCGTCAGCGCAGGCGATTCGGCCGCACTCCGCCAGCTCGACGGCGCTTTGGTTCACTCGATCCTTCGCAAGCCCTTCGATATCGACGTCCTCGGCGATCTCATCACGGCCGCCGTGAAGTCGGCGGACGAGAGCAGCGCAGCGGAGGATGAGGGAGATGTCCTCCCGTTCCGTGCCAGCGACAGGGTCTGCTGACTGCGCACAACGATTTCATGGCGTAAAGTAGCGCGCGCATGAAACGGCTGCCCATTCTTCTCCTGACCGTCGCCCTCGCCTGCCGCGAAACACCGGCGGCGCAACAGCCGCCACAACCGCCGCCCGTCCCCGGCGATGCCGCGCGCGGGAAGCAACTCATCGCTCAGTACGCGTGCAACGTCTGCCACGCCGTTCCCGGCACGGAGGGCATGCAAGGCGTTCTCGCCCCTTCCCTGGCCGGACTGGCCTCACGACCGTCCATCAGCAACGGAGCCGTGCAGAACACGCCCGCCAACATCCGCCAGTTCATCCGGAGTCCGGCAACGCTCAATCCTCAGACCGCGATGCCGCCGATCGAAATGCCCGAGGCCGACGCGCGAGACCTGACGGCATTTCTAATGACGCTCCGGTGACGAGTCGCAGAGTCTCAGAGACTCTGCGACTCGTTTCAGGCATGAAGTCCGCAAACCGTCGAGAGCGCCATGAGTTTTAGAATTCAGAAGTCGCTCGGCAACTCGTCCTTCCAGTTCTCGGTCAGCCGCAGGCGGGACTTCCCGTCCATCGACCATGACGCCGAATTGAGCACTGGGCCATCCGGAGAGTTCATCCGGCACCGGCCGGAGATCTTCTACTCCGCCGACCTGCGCGCGATTCACATCCCCGAGGTACCGGCGCCGCGGTCCGTCGCATCAACGCCCTACTGGGGATCCCTCATCGACGGCACTCCTCGCGGCTGGGGCATGCTGGCGATGATGGTGATCGGCGCATTGCTGGCGCTCCTCGGCATGGCCACCGTGGCCAACAAAGGATCGCAGGGATGGATCGTCGTCTTCCTCGGACTGGCGCTGATCGCCGTACCGATCGTCCTCAACAGCGCGAAACGCCGCGGCATCCGCCTGCAAGAAGAAAAGATCCGCAAGCAACGGCAGGAGCGCGACGAGCGCGATCGCCAGCTGCTGGCCGCGTATACGACCTCGCTCGAGAAACTGCGCGACGATCCCAGCGCGGAAACGCTGGCGTACGTGCAGCGTGAAAACGAAAAGCTCGACCTCCCCTACGCCGTCTGGGCCGACACAGCCATCGGCACCGTGCTCTACGTCGGATTCTCGACGCTGGCCAAGGTCGGTCCCGAGCGCGCGAACGAAGTTGCGGAGCTGATGGATCGCTCCAGCGACGCGGCCGGCCTCATCGCCGAGGATGCCAGCGGCGTGAAGCACGCCCTCTACTCGACCATCCTCTGGCATTTCATCGCCGACGACCGCCTCGGCGAGGAGCAGACAAAGATCGTCCGCCAGATCCAGGAAGGCTTCCGCATCAAACCCGAGGACGTACCGATCGACACCGCCTCAGAGGCGCAGTTCCATCGCCTGCGCGGCATCGATCACCGCAACGCGCCGCGCTGCGAAGCGCAGATCCCGTTTCGCATGAACGAATACTGCATGTACACCGCGGAAGTCCGCGTCGGCCGCGCCGAAAGCACCACGCCCATCTTCATCACCAACAGACGCCTCATCGTCGGCTCCGAAAAACCGATTGAAATCGAAGTCCCGAAAATCGACGACGTCCTCGCCGACGCCGACACCAGCCGCATCGCCATCCGCGCCGCCGAGCTCAAACACCCGCTCGACTTCTCCGCCGACGAACCAATCTACCTCGCCGCGATTCTCGACCTCGCCAGCAGATTGGACGACAGACCGAAAAGCTTCACGTAGACTTCTTTCCGGGCTCCGCGCCGCAGCGCTTTTGGAGTGCGGTCGGCTTGCTGCCGCTTTCGGTAGCGTCGCAGGTACGCATCCGTTGCACGTTACGAAAGCGGCGGCAAGCCGCCGCACTCCAAAGCGCGCCGCGCGGAGGTTAGAAACTTACGCGGTGACCCGATTCCGTCCTTCGCGCTTCGAGCGGTAGAGCAGTTCGTCGGCGCGGAGGAGGATCGACTCGGGCTGTTCGACGGCGCTGGTGGCGCAGCAAACACCGAACGACGAGGTGAGGCGGATCTCCAGCCCTTCGTACTTGAAGGTCGTTTCCTCGAGCGTGCCTCGGATGCGCTCGGCGATCACGGTGGCCTGCTCGGTCGACGTATCGGGCAGCACGATCACGAACTCTTCTCCGCCCATGCGCGCGAAGAGATCCGTGTGCCGGACGAACGAGCCGGTGATGAGCTCGCAGATGGCCCGAAGTACATGATCGCCGGCGGCGTGTCCGTACTGGTCGTTGACCTGTTTGAAGTTATCGAAGTCGAAGGTGATGATGCTGACCGGTCGCGAGTCCGTGGCCAGATCGATCACGAACCCGAGGCGCGCCACGATGTAGGACTTGTTGAACGCGCCGGTGAGTTGATCGGTCACGCCGCGCGCGTGCAGCGCCTCGGTGAACTCGACCTCGAGCAGCGAGTCGACGAAGCGAAACACGCAGTTGCCGAGTTTTACCAGCGTTCCCTGCACGAGAGGCGCGGGCGTCCGAATGCGCATGCCGTTGACGAGAGTGCCGTTGGTGCTGGCCAGGTCGTTGATCGTGACCGTCTCGCGCACCCGAATGACCTCGGCGTGAATGCCGCTGACGGCGCGCTCGCGCACGCGGATGTCACACTCCGGACGGCGCCCGATGATCTGGCGCCCCGGCCGCAATCGAAACACCTCGCCGGGCAAATCGCCTTCCAGCATCACCAGCGCCGGCTCGTGCGTCATGGCGCGCTCGAGCGGATCCGGCTCGAGCGGATCGATCCGTACCTCGGTCGTCTTCCGCGGGGGCGGCTTGTCCTCCCCCGGCGACCGCATCGCATGTTTCAGCCGTTCCAGCATGGGACGTATGGGGGACAGTATACGAGAGGCGGATTGAGGATTGAGGATGAAGGATTGAGGATTAGGGCCGAAAACCGCCGAAAATCCTCAATTCTCAATCCTCAATCCTCAATCCCGTTCCCCTTGACCCCCGCGACTAATTGACCTCAGGCATCCTTCCCTCGCGATCGCTCCATGCCCGAATGAAGGAGACGGTCTGGAAGCCGCGCGGGAGTTTGAGGCCGCGCTGCGCGCGCTTGCCGAGGTACTCGTCGAGGTCTTTGCCCTTGAGATTTGTGTAGCGCTTGCCGGCCTGCACGATGAGCGTGCCGTCCTGCGGGACGACGGCGATGCCGGCCACTTTCTCCGGCGCGATCGGCGTGCGGTGCAGCTTGATGGTCTGCACGCCCTTGCCGCGCGGCAGCGCCGGGAGCTCGGCCGCGTCGAACACGAGCAGCTTCCCTTCCGTCGAGGCCGCGGCCACACGATCGGTCTCGTAGCTGGTCACACGCTGCGGCCGCAACGCGGTGGCGCCCTTGCCGACGTTCACGACCGCCTTGCCAGCCTTGAGCCGCGTCATCATGTCCTCGAGGCGGACGATGAAACCGTAACCGTCATCGGTGGCCACGAGCCAGAGATCGTCCGGATCGCCCATCATCACGCCGACCATCGAAGCGCCCGGCGGCAACGTCAGCGAGGACGTCACCGGCTCGCCGTGTCCCTTCGCCGACGGCAGTTCGTGCGCCGGTAACGAATAGCTGCGTCCCGCCGAGTCGAGGAACACCGCCAACTGATTGCTGCGTCCCTTCGCCGCGTGCAGGAACGCATCGCCCGATCGGTATTGCAGCGCGCTCGGATCGAGATCGTGTCCCTTGCCCGAGCGCACCCAGCCTCGCTCGGAGAGCACGACCGTCACCGGCTCGGAAGGAATGAGCGCCGTGGCATCGAGCGCTTTCGCAGCCTCGCGCTCCACGATCGGCGAACGGCGCTTGTCGCCGAACTCCTCCATGTCCTCGAGCAGCTCGTCGCGCACCTGCTTGCGCAGCTTCTGCTTCGAGCTCAGCACCTTCTCCAGCTCCGCGCGCTCGCCGGAGAGCTTCTTTTGCTCGCCGCGGATCTCCATCTCCTGCAGCTTGTTGAGGAAGCGCAGTTTCAGCTCGAGGATGTATTCGGTCTGCGGATCGGTCAGCGAGAAGCGCTTCATCAGGACCGGCTTCGGCTCGTCCTCGGAACGAATGATGCGGATGACTTCGTCGACGTTGAGATACGCCACGAGCAATCCATCGAGGAGATGCAGACGCGCGTTCACCGCGTCGTAGCGATGCTGCAGCCGCCGCCGCACGGTATCGATGCGGAACTCCAGCCATTCCGCCAGCAGGTCGCGCAGGTTGTAGAGGCGCGGCCTGCCGTCGAGGCCGATCATGTTCATGTTGATGCGATAGCTGCGCTCCAAGTCCGTCGTGGCGAAGAGGTGCGTCATCAGCTCGTCGAGGTCGACGCGGTTTGAGCGCGGCACGATCACGATGCGCGTCGGGCTCTCCTGATCCGACTCGTCGCGCACGTCCTCCACCATCGGCAGCTTCTTGGCCGTCATCTGCGCCGCGATCTGCTGCTGGATCTTGTTGCCCGAGACCTGGAACGGCAGCGCGGTGATGACGATCTCGCCATCCTCGATCTCCCACTTCGCGCGCTGGCGCACGCCGCCGTTGCCGGTCTTGTACATCTCGCGGATCTCCGCCGCCGGCGTGACGATCTCCGCCGCGGTCGGAAAGTCCGGACCTTTGATGTGTTTCGTCAGTTGCGCGAGCGTGGCCTCGGGGTTGTCGAGCAGCTCCACGCAGGCGTTCACCACCTCGCGGCAGTTGTGCGACGGGATGTCCGTAGCCATGCCGACGGCAATACCCGACGCACCGTTGAGCAGCACATGCGGCAATCGCGACGGCAGGAGCTTGGGCTCCTTCATCGTGCCGTCGAAGTTCTGCTGCCACTCCACCGTCCCCTGCTCCAGCTCGGACAGCAGCGACTGCGAGAACTTCGTCATCTTCGCTTCGGTGTAACGCATCGCCGCGAACGATTTCGGATCGTCCGGCGAGCCCCAGTTTCCCTGCCCTTCCACCAGCGGATAGCGCATCGAAAACGGCTGCGCCATCAGCACCATCGCTTCGTAACAGGCCGAGTCGCCGTGCGGATGGAACTTACCGATGACATCGCCGACTGTGCGCGCCGACTTCTTCGGTTTCGACGTAGGCCCCAGCCCGAGCTCCGACATCGCATAGACGATGCGCCGCTGCACCGGCTTCAGCCCGTCAGCGATGTGCGGCAACGCCCGATCGAGAATGACGTACATCGAATATTCGAGGTACGCCTTCCGCGCGAAATCGCCGACCGGCTGATTCTCGATGTCGGGAAAAGTAGGAGGCGGGGGATTGAGGGACAGTTGATCGCTTCGTCGTTTCTTGGTGGCCATCAGTGCGGTGCGAAGGATCTCATTAGAAGGGTGAAGAGTGAAGTTGGAAGAGTGAGAACGGGCCCGGAACCACACTTCACTCTTCACTCTTCACCCTTCACTCTTCTTCGTCGGCTACGATGCGTAGGAATCCATGAATCTGTCCTGGTCGATCGATGACGTCGTCCGCACCTCCGATGAAGACGCGGTGCGGCGGAGGTTCGCCCAGCGCAACCGCGTCTGGCTGACGTTCCTGCTCGTTTTCTTCACGTTCGCTTCCCTGATCGCGGCGGTGAACAACCACGGCGACAAGACGGCCCTCGACGTGCTCGTCGCTGTGGCCAACCTGGGCGTCATCGCCTTCGGTTTCTTCGTGATGCGCTATGCCGTGCGCGAAGACCTCACAGGCAATGTCTTCCTCGTGCGTGCCGGCGCCTGGCTGCGGCGGCATTCGAATGCCACCGCGCTCGTGTACTCCGCAGCGCAGTACACCGTCTCGCTGTTTCTGGCGCAGGAAGGCGATGGCTTCCTCGGGTGGATCATGACGTTTCCACTGCTCGTGATGGGCTTCCGGATGCTCGTCCCCGAGCTCGTGCTGCTGCACGGCTATCTCGTGGCGGGTGCCCTGGTCATGACGCTCCTCGGCGGCGACGACGCGCGCGAGATGCCGATCTACATTTCGATGATCGCCATCAACGCCGGCGCGCTGGCCACGGAGCTCTATCTCTCGCGCCGCATGCGCAGAGAAACGGTCAGCGAGTGGACCTCACGACGCACGCAGGCCCGCGAGCAGGTGCGCATGCGCGATGAGCTGCGCTACGCGCGCGAGTTGCAGCTCAGCATGCTCCCCGAGTGTGCTCCGGATCTCGAGTGGGCCGACATCTGCAGCATCTCCGTTCCGGCTACGGAAGTCGGCGGCGATTACTACGACTACTTCGTCGATGAGCCGAACCAGCGCGTCGCGCTCGTCTGCATGGACGTGGCCGGCCACGGTATGGCCAGCGGTCTCGTTCTGGCGGCACTCCGAAGCGGCTTCACTCTGCTGCGCGATTCGCTGCACGATCCCGCCGCTGTCCTGCAACGCCTGCACACGCTCGTCGCCGAAACCAGCCGCAGGCGCATGCTCGTCACGGTCTCGGTCGTGCTGCTCGATCGCACGAACCAGACCGCCACCATCGCCAGCGCCGGCAACCCGCCCATCTTCGTACGCCGCGCCGCTCCCGAGGGTGCCGAGGCCACCGTCGAGACCATCAACCTCTACGCCCCACCCCTCGGCGTTCGCCTGCCGGTCCAGATCCCCCAGCGTCGCATCAACATCGGCCCCGGCGACGTCATCGTCCTCCACAGCGACGGCATCTACGAAACCCGCAGCGCAGACGATGAAGTCTACGGCCTCGACCGCATCGCCCACGTCATCCGCGAACAAGGCAGCGGCACCGCCGAATTACTGCGCGAAGCGCTGCTCTCCGACGTCGCCGCGTTCCGCGGCACCGTCGAACAGGACGACGACATCACGCTGGTCGTTTGCCGGCTGACGTGAATTTGGAGTGCGGTGGCCGCAGCCGCCGCTTTTGCATGTTCGTGCGATGGAGCACGATGGCGGCGTCCCGCCGCATCGCGTTAGCGCGCGACTTCGATCTCGACGGAAAGGCAGCCTTCGATCGCTTCGTGAAGGTTTGCCATCAGATCTGCCATCGTCTCGCCCTGACTGGCGCAGCCGGGAATCGCCGGCACTTCCGCCCATAGTCCGTCGGCGTCGTGATGAATGATCGCCTTCAGTTTCATCGTCGTCTCGCAGACTAGCGCAGATTCTGACGTGAATTTTGGAGTGCGGTGGCCGCAGCCGCCGCTTTTGTATGTTCGTGCGATGG
>JALYJW010000087.1 GCA_030775085.1 Acidobacteriota bacterium
GAGTGGACAACCCCGTCCACAACGTCCACTCAGTCCACCAAGTCCACCAAGTCCACGACGACCTACGTGCGCAAAGCGTACGAACGCGCCAGTAAGATCGCCGCGCTCGAGGCCACGTTCAGCGATTCCACGCGCGAGGTCATCGGAATCGCGAGCAGCGTGGAACGGCTGAGCAGTTCCTGTGACACTCCGGAGCCTTCGTTGCCGAAGATCAGCACCGCGTTGCGCGCGGGCGGGTCGATGGCGTGGCCGGACATAGCGGTGGCTACGAGCGGGACGTTGGCCGCGATCAGTTCCGCGGGTGTGATGCCGGCGATCAGCACGTTCAGGATCGCGCCCGCGGAGGAGCGAATCGCTTTCGGACCGAACGGATCGGCGGAGCCGGGGAGGAGCAACACGCCGGAAGCATTGAACGCGGCAGCGAGCCGGACGATCGTGCCAACGTTGCCGGGGTCCTGAACTCCGTCGAGCGCCACGGCGACGCGCTCGCGTCGCGCGAGAATGTTCGCGGCGCTGGCGCGAGGCCTCTCGAACAATCCGATCACGCCCTGGCTCGTGCGGGTCTCGGACAACGCGTCGAACACCTCGCCGGTGACGTGGACTCCGCGCTCGATCACCTCGATCGGTTTCCACCCGCGGGCGATCGCATCGGCGACCGCTTTCGGGCCTTCGATGACGATCTCGCCGGCATGCTCGCGGATGGCTTCGCGGATTCGCTTCACGAGAGGATTCTGTTTGCTGCTGATGGTTCGCATAGAATGCGCGGCCGATGATATTAGAAGAGGGCAGAGCGCAGAGGCCAGAGCGCATAAGCCCCACCATTCGTTTCTCCGAGCGCGTCACGGCGATGCAGGAGTCGTCGACGCTGGCGACGCTGAATCGCGCCACCGCGCTGTCCGCGCAGGGAATCGACGTGGTGGATTTCGGACCGGGCGAGCCTGATTTCGCGACGCCTCCTGCGGTTGCGGAAGCGGGCAAGCGCGCCATCGACAGCGGCTACACCAAGTACACGAATGCCCTCGGATTGAAGGCCGTGCGCGAGGCAATCGCCGCGCGTTACAACACACGCTACGATCTCGGCCTCGGGATGCAGAACGTCATCGCCGGCAGCGGCGGTAAGCAGGAGCTTTTCAACGTCATGCTGGCCCTGCTTTCGCCGGGCGACGAGGTCATCATCCCGTCACCGTACTGGGTGAGTTTTCCGGACCAGGTGGAGTTCGCTGGAGGCAAAGCGGTCTTCGCCCGAACCACCGCCGAGGACCATTTCCGGCCCACCATGAGCTGCATCGAGGCGGTGGCCACGTCACGCACGCGCGGCGTGATCCTGAACTCGCCGAACAATCCGAGCGGTTCGGTGATTCGCGAATCGGAACTGGCGAAGATCATCGAGTGGTGCGCGTCGCGCGACCTCTTTCTCGTGTTCGATGAGACCTACGAGCTCTTCGTCTACGACGGCAACGTTCATGCCTCGGCTGCGAAGTGGCTGGAGGAGTATCCCGAGACGATCATCATCGTGAACTCGATGTCGAAGACGTTCGCCATGACCGGCTGGCGTCTCGGCTACGCGCTCGCGCATCCGCAGATCATCAGCGCGCTCGGAAAAATCCAGGGCCACTCGACGTCGAATCCGAGCACGATCGCTCAGCACGCCGCGCTACGCGCCCTGGAAGGCGTCGACGACGACGTGCAGCGGATGTATACCGCCTATCGCGAACGTCGCGCCTGGCTCGTGCCGGCGCTCAATGCCCTGCCCGGTATCTGCTGCGCCGATCCCGACGGCGCGTTTTACGTCTTTCCCGACGTCAGCGCGCATTTCGGCAAGGCGGGCATCACCGACTCGCAGTCGTTCGCGGACTTCCTGCTCGACGAGGCCCGCGTCGCCGTCGTGCCCGGCTCGGGCTTCGGCGCCGACGCATTCGTCCGCATCAGCTACGCCACGTCCATGGAACGGCTGCACGAGGGCGTGCGGCGCATGGATGCCGCGCTGCGCCGCCTGATCTGATCAGGATTAAACCGCGGACGCGGCCCGTTCCGACTCGCGTTCCAACACTTGTAAGGAGATCTCGTGAAGAAAATCATTTCGATTCTCATTGCGCTGACGCTGATGGCCTCGATCGGCATGGCGCAGCAGAAACCGGCCGCGACGGCCGCCCCGGCAGCAACAGCCGATCCGGTCGTCATCGCCGCGGGCGATCTGTCGATCAAGCAGTCCGAGTTCGAGTCGGCGCTCAAGAGCCTGCCGGCCGAGTATCAGCAGTACGCGATGGGCGCGGGCAAGAAGCAGTTCGCCGAGGACTACCTCCGCATGAAAATGCTGGCCTCGGAAGGGACGAAAGCGGGTCTCGACAAGGATCCCACCGTCCTCTCCCAGCTCGCGCTGATGAAGGAAAACCTCGTTGCGCAGGCGCAGCTCACCAAGCTCGAGAAGGACATCTCCGTCACCGACGAAGAGCTCAAGAAGAAGTACGACGCCGACAAGGCGACGTACGAGCAGGTCAAAGCCCGCCACATCCTCATCGCTTTCAAAGGCAGCCCAGCAGCGCAGGAAGGCAAGCCGGAGCTGACCGAAGAGCAGGCCAAGGCCAAAGCTGACGATCTTCACAAGCAGCTCGTTGGCGGCGCGTCGTTCGACGAGCTGGCCAAAAAAGAGTCCGACGACGCCGGCTCCGGCACGCGCGGCGGAGACCTCGGCGCGTTCGGCCGCGGCCAGATGGTTCCGGAGTTCGAGAAGGCCGCGTTCGAGGCCAAGACGGGCGAGCTCACGCCGGTCGTCCGCACCCAGTTCGGCTACCACATCATCAAAGTCGACGAGCACGCCTCGACGCCATTCGAGCAGGTCAAGCCGACCCTCGAGAAGAACGAGCGCCAGGCGCGCATGCAGGCCAAGCTCGAAGAGATGAAGACCAACGCCAAAGTCACGTTCAACGACACCTACTTCGCCGTCGCCGCTCCCGAAGCCGCTCCGCCGCAGGCGGAAGTGAAGAACCAGTAAGACATCGGCGGTAACGCGTCGCAAATTCAGGCCGGGCTGCGAAGCCCGGCCTTTGTGTATTCCGACGTGTTATCTTCCCAGCCCATGGAGATTCCGTCCAAAGTCTCGATCTTCAACCGGACGCTCGAGGTCAAGGGGAAGGCCGCTACTCTGATCGCCATCAACGACTACGGCTTCTACGAAGTCGTGCTGGAAGTGCAGCAGCGCAACCACACCGTACTCTTCCCCATCTCCGAGACGGTGCTGATCTTCAATGAGGCGCTGCCGCCCACCTCACCCGATCTCGAAGTCGAGAGGTGAGATTCTTCTCTACCCTCTCCCACGGCTGCCGCATTCGGGCGCGGCATCATTCACGCTTCTTCTGCCTCTGCTTTTCCAGCAATGCCGCAAATCGTGGATCGCTGCGCAGGGGGTCGAATCCTGGATCGTACGAGAGCCGCAGCATCCATTCGTCGTCGCGCAGTCCTTGCTCCAGCAGGGAGAATGCAGCGTCCCGGTCGCCGATGGCCGCGCGCACCTGGGCGCGGTAGTACGTCGCAACGTAGCGTCCTTTGGCCCTTTCATCGGCCTGGTCAGCGATGGCCCGCGCCTCGGATGTCCGTCCCGCTCGCGCCAGCACGAGCCCCTTCCACAACGGCAGGTTCGGATTGCTTTCGGGCGTGGCGTGGGCGACCGCCGCCAGCGCGTCCTCATGCCGGCCGAGGTACGAGTAGACGATGGCCAGATACGGATAGGAGTTCGCGTAGTCGGGGAACTGTTCGGTGAGGTTCAACAGCAGCGGCAGCGCCTGCTCGTTCCGCCGGACCAGATGGAGACGCATCGCGTACGAAGACCGCAGCCCCGGCGACATCGGATCGAGCTCACGCGCCTTCTCGAACGCCGCGGTGGCCTCGTCGAATCGTTGATGGGTTAGTAGCCGGTTCGCGCGCTCCATGTACGCAGGCGCGAAATTGGGATCGAGCTCGAGGACACGCGCCGCACGCCGTTCGTACTCCGCGTCGTCACCGTTGAACGACGCGATCAGCGCCAGATTCCAGTGCGCGTCGGGCAGCGAGTCGTCGAGCGAGAGCGCCTTGAGCGCCTCCGCCCGCTCCTGGCGAATGCCTTCGCGCGCCGGTACGACCCGGAGCACCGCCTGGCGGCCATGCGCCTGAGCAAGCCAGGCATACGCGAGCGCGAACTCGGGATCGAGCTCGATGGCGCGATGGAAATGCTCGATGGCTTTTTTTAATGCTGGGGCGGTCTGCCGCAACAGCTCGTGGCGCCCGCGCAGATAGGCCTGATACGCTTCCGGACTCCCCGTGGGCCGACGCCTCGGTGAGTGCTTCAGACCTAGCTCGGTGCAGAGGTCAGTGACCAGCTCGTCCTCGAGGCCGGGGACGTTGGCTAGGTTGCGCACGTACTGGTTGCTCCAGAGCGCGGTCCCATCCGCGCGCACCAGCTCCGCATCGAGCAGCAGTGTCTGGCTGGTCGTGCGCAGTTTTCCGACCAGTACCGCGTCCACGTTGAGTTCTCGCGCCGCTTTCCGCGGATCGATGTCGTTGCGGTAGTGCACGGTGGAAGAGCTGGCGATGACGCGTAGCGTGGGAATGCGACCGAGGTCGCGGGCCACGTCTTCGGCGATGCTTTCGAGGAAATCGGCCTCGGCTTTTCCCGTCATGTTGGCAAACGGGAGAACGGCCATCGAGTCGATCGCAGCCGAGGGCGTGCGTCGGACAGCGAGGAACGCGCCGCTGGCCATTACCGCGATGGCGGCAGCCAAGATGGCGATGAGGCGCGGCGACGGGTGCCGCCGGGCAGGAGGCGGAACCGGCTTCTCGGACGTCACCGTGATCGCGGTCCGGAGATCCCGGGCCACCTCGCGCATCGATGCGTACCGGTTTTCGCGATTTTTCGCGAGGCAGCGCCGGACAATGGAGTCGATGCTTGTATCCGGCAACGGCGGCGGGTCGAAATTCAGAATACGGTGCATCGTTTCGATCGCGGACAAACTCTCGAACGGGTTTTGCCGCGCGACGACCTCGTAGAGCATGCAGCCGAAGGCGAAGACATCGATGCGATGATCGATGTCGCGCTGTCCGCGCACCTGCTCCGGAGCCATGTAACCGACGGTCCCGACCGTATACCCTTCCCTGGTGACATGGTCGGCGCTTGGTTGCGTCAGCGCCATCGGCAGTTGCTTGGCCAGACCGAAGTCCAGGACCTTCGCGAATCCGTCGTCGGAGAGCATCACGTTCTCCGGTTTCAGATCGCGATGGATCACGCCCGCATCGTGGGCTTTGGCCAGGCCGTCCGCAACATTCGCGAGATGGAGCAGAAGCGAGTCGCGCGGGTCCGTGAAGAGGCGTTCCCGCAGCGTGTTGCCGAGGATCAGTTCCATGGCCATGAAGTGCAGCATCCGGCCGTCGACGTAGGCTTGGCCGATGTCATGGATGGTGACGATGTGCGGATGGTTGAGGGATGATGCCGTTCTGGCCTCGCGCTCGAAGCGCGCCAGCGCGTCCGGGTCGCCGGACAGAAGATCCGGCAGGATCTTGATCGCCACTTCCCGGCCCAGCCGTACGTCCCGCGCGCGGTAGACCTCCGCCATGCCCCCCGCCCCGACGAGCCCATCCACCTCGAACGGTCCGAGCCGGGTACCGCGCGTTAGGGACATACGTCATTCTAGCTGGTGTCGACGAATCTCCCTATCCCAGCGCGACCGTCGAAATGTCGAACAGCAGGTCGAGTTGCACCCAACACCGGTCGCGAAATTCAGATCGGCGTTCGACGGCTGCTCGATCGCCGAGACCGCCGCGGCCCCGAGCTTGCCTTCCGATGCGTACGCGCCGGCGATCATCGATCCAGCATGACCTGGACCGATGACAACGGAGCGTTCGTCGGCTGATACAACTGCAGGATCAGCTTCGTCGGATCGACCATCCCGACTTTCGCGACCGTCACGAGCGCGGCGCGATCGCTCGTGGCGGCGATACTCATCATCGGCGGCAGCGCTCGGCTCTCGCGACGAAGCCTTACTCGTGCTTCTTCCCAAACAAAAACGCCACGCCGATTCCGATGAGGTAGAGCAGGATCATCGGGACGGCCAACGCGGCCTGCGTGACCATGTCGGGCGTCGGCGTGACCACCGCGGCGATGATGAATGAGAGTACGACCGCGTACTTGAACTTCTGGAGCAGGAACGCCGGAGTGACGATCCCCATCCGGGCCAGGAAGAAGATCAGGATCGGCGTCTCGAAGACGAGGCCGCAGGCCAGGATGATCGTGCTGGAGAACGAGAAGTAGTCGTCCACCGTCACCATCTGCTTGAACTGCTTGCCCGTCTCCACGAAGAAACTGCAGGTGGCCGGCAGCAGGTAGCGGTAGCCGAAATAGCCGCCCAGCAGGAAGAAGAGCGTGCCGAAGAGGATGAACGGCGCGGCCAGCCTTCGCTCCTTCTTGTACAGCCCCGGCGCCACGAAGAGCCACAACTGCAGCAGGATCACCGGCGACGCCACGAAGAGTCCGGCGAAGAAGGACACCTTCATGTAGAGAAAGAACGGCGCGGTGAGCCGCGTGTAGGCGAGCTTGTCACCGGGCGGCAGAAACCTCGTCAGCGGAGCCTGCAGCAGCGCGAAGATCGGTTCCGCGAACGCCCAGCACGCAAAAAAACCCACGGCCACGGCCACGAGCGAGATCACCAGCCTCCGCCGCAGCTCCTCGAGATGATCGAGGAACGTCATCTTCGGCAGCTCGGGATCGGTGTCGAGCACGGTCTCGGTATCGGCGGCCATTCGTTACTCGGAGCCCGCCCTCTTCTTGTCGGGATCGGCGAGATAGTCCGGCTCCGGTCGCAGCGCGGCACCCGGTGCCTCGCCAATCGCGTTGGCTGTGGACGCAACGGGCGCCGTTTCCGCAGCGGCGTCAACGTTCGAGGCGGACTCGAGGAGCGGCGCGAGCGATGGCTCACTCTTTGATATCGGATCGGGAACTGGATCGGGAGCGGGATCGAGGCGTGCGATCGAATTGACGGAGGCGCGGATGTCCGGAGCGATGGACTTGAGCTCCTCGAGACGCACTTCACGCTCGATCGTGCTCTTGAGATCGTCCGTCGCTTTGCGAAACTCTCCCATGGCCTTGCCGAGCGTCTTGCCGATCTCGGGGATACGGCGGGGGCCGAACACGATCAAAATGACGGCGAAGATCAGGAGGAGCTCAGGGACTCCGAGTGAACCGAACATGCGCTTGAAGGGCCTCGAACCGAAGAGTGCGGTGACTTCATCGTGAACGCCACCCGAGGATCGAATACTCCTCCCTATAATGGCGTTACGACGCCACAAGTGTAACGCGAGCGCTGGCGGGAAGAAGCGCGAAAGAAATTATGGCCAAACTGAGAAAGACCGAGAAGTGGACGTTCTCTCTGACGCTGCTGGTCACCATGGCCGGCGCAACGCTGTTCGGCGGGTTCTACGGCAATCACCTCTTCGGTGCGCCGGCGCAGAACGCCGAGCTGCAGAAGAAGATGAAGGAGTACACCGATCTGCTCAGCGCGGTCACGACGTGGTCCGCCGAGGAGATCACGCCCGACAAAGCGGTCTACGCATCGGTCGACGGCATGCTCCGCGCGCTCGATCCGCACACTTCCTTCCTCGAGCCGAAGGAATACACGGACATGCAGGATCGCCAGAAGGGGACGTTCTACGGCCTCGGCATCCTGGTGACCAAGCGCAACGATCAGGTCACGGTCATCACGCCGCTCGAAGGCACGCCCGCCTCGCGCCTCGGCATCCGTGCCGGCGACGTCATCGCCGAGGTCGAAGGCGTTTCGACTGACGACCTCACGCTCGATGAAGTCGTCAAGCGCCTCAAAGGCCCGAAAGGCACCACCGTCAACATCAAGATCCGCCGCGTGGGGATGAAAGAGCCGATTCCGCTCACCATCGTCCGCGCCGCCATTCCCACCAACTCCATCTCCAATGTGCTGATGCTCCGTCCCGGCGTCGGCTACATCCGCGTCAAAGACTTCACCTCCACGACCGTACGCGAGCTCGACGAAGCGATCGAGAAGCTGCAGGGCCAGGGGATGCAGAAGCTCGTGCTCGACCTGCGCGGAAATCCGGGCGGCCTGCTCGATGCAGCGGTGGGCGTTTCCGACCACTTCCTCGAGAAGGGACAGATGGTCGTCTACACGAAAGGCCGCACGCCGGACTCGGCGCAGGAGTACACCGCGCCCGGCAAACATGCGAAGTTCGATCTGCCGCTCGTAGTGATGGTGAACCGCGGAAGCGCCTCGGCTTCGGAGATCGTGGCCGGTGCGGTTCAGGATCATGACCGCGGCCTCGTCGTCGGCGAGACGAGCTGGGGTAAAGGCCTCGTGCAGAGCGTCTACACGCTTCAGTACGGCGCCGGCCTCGCGCTCACGACGTCGAAGTACTTCACGCCCGCCGGACGCAACATCCAGCGCGACTACACCTCGGTCTACGACTACTACATGGCCGACGAGGCCGAGAACGGTCCGGAAGTTCCGCTCGCGGAGCGCGAACAGTTCAAGACCGCCACGGGTCGCACGGTCTACGGCGGCGGGGGCATTACGCCCGACGTCATCGTCAAACACCCGAAGCTCGCACGCACGACCCAGCTTCTGGAAGTGCGCAGTGCGATCTTCAATTACGCCGTCGAGTACGCGGCCAAGAATCCTGATCTGACGAAAGAGCTGGCCATCACGCCGGCCATGGTCGAGGAGTTCATCCATCACGCCGTCGCGCACGACATCGCGCCGGAAAGCGACATTCGCGACGCGCTGCAGAACGCCGACGATCGGAAGTTCGTCGAGCGTGCGCTCAAGGCCGAGATCGTAGCCGCGAAATACGGATACGACGCGTCCTATCCATACCGTCTGCAGGGAGATGCGCAGGTCGAGAAGGCGCTCGAAGTCTTCCCCGAAGCGCAGAAGCTGGCCACGCTGGCGGCTGCCCGTGGTCAGGGTGGCGATGGCGCCGTCGGCGACGCCGGTACGCGCGCGGCGCAGGCGAATCCCAAGACTGAAAAGTAGGTATTAAGAGAGCGCAGTACGCAGGGGGCAGAGGGCAGAAGAAAATTCTGCGCTCTGCCCTTGCCGTCTGCGCTCTCGGATTTGTGTTAACGTTCCGCCGTTTTTCGAGAAGGGGATCCTGAACCACATGCCTGAGCTGGGAAGAAAGTACACCTGCTATAGCTGCCACACGAAATTTTACGACCTCGGCAAGCCCGTGCCTCTCTGTCCGAAGTGTGGAGCGGACCAGCGCGATGCCGACGAGGCGCCGGTCTACACCGCGCCGCGCAGCCGCCGGATCGTCGAAGAGCCGGTGGAGGAAGAAGAGTTGACTCCCGCGGCCGAGCCGGCCGAAGGCGACGAGGAAGAGGGCTTCATCGCTCCCGTCGACGATCGCGAAGAAGAAGTGGAAGAGGAAGAAGAGTACTAACTCGGCGTCAGTACCAGGGAGGGCGCAATGCGGAACCTCGGGTTGCTCGGCTGTGTCGGTGCGTTGATTCTCGCGCTCATCATCGGTGGTGCGTTTTTCGTCAGCACCCGCAACAACATCGTCACGCTGGACGAACAGGTACAGCAACACTGGGCGCAGGTGGAGAGCCAGTATCAGCGGCGCTATGACCTCATCCCGAATCTCGTTCGCACGGTGCAGGGCGCCGCGAACTTCGAGAAGTCGACGCTCGAAGCGGTCGTGAATGCGCGTGCGCGTGTCGGTCAGGTGGCCGCTCCGGCCGGTCCTCCCGGCGCGGCGGGAGCCGTGACCGGCGATCAGAACGCGATGGATCAGTTCGCGGCCGCACAGCAGGGACTCAGCAGCGCGCTGTCCCGGCTGCTCGTCGTCGTGGAGCGCTATCCCGACCTGAAGTCGAACCAGAACTTCCTCGAGTTGCAATCGCAGCTCGAAGGGACCGAGAATCGCATCTCCGTCGAGCGCGGCCGATACAACGAAGTCGTTCAGCTCTACAACACCGCCATCCGGAAGTTCCCGGCATCGATGGTGGCCAGCATGAGCGGCTTCAAGCCGAAGGCGTACTTCAAAGGCGTCGCCGGCAGCAGCGCGGCTCCGGAAGTGAACTTCGACTTCACCAACACGGCTCCCTCGACCGCACGGTAGCGGTTCCTCTGTAGCTGTCAATGACCACGCGAACGCGGGCTCTCCTATTAGCGCTGCTCCTCGTAGCAGCGCTTCCCGCGTTCGCGCTCGAAGTCCCTCCGTCGCCCACGCGGTGGTTCACCGACAAGGCCGGAATCGTTCCGCCGACGGAAGGCGATCTGCTCAACCGCAAGCTCGAGCAATTCGAGCAGAGCAGCGGCGCGCAGTTCATCATCTACATCTTCCCGGCGCTGGAAGGCGAGGCGCTCGAGGACTTCACGATCCGCTGCGTGGAACGTTGGAAGGTCGGACAGAAAAAGTACGACAACGGCTTGGTGCTGTTCGTCTTCGTGAAGGAACAGAAGGTGCGCATCGAGACCGGTTACGGTCTCGAGGGGACGATCACCGACGCCTTTGCTTCGCGCGTCATTCGTGAGTCGATCGGACCTGCGTTTCAGCGCAGCCAGTACGGCGCGGGGCTGAATGCCGCAGCGGACGCGATCATCGCGCAAGTCCGCAAAGGCGAAGCGCCGGTGGAGCCGATGCAGCGCGACTCGCAATCGAGCGGCGGTGAAGACATCGGCATCGTGCCGATGATCATCATCCTGTTCGTCGTCTTCTTCGTCATCGTGCCGATGTTTACACGCGGACGGCGGCGCGGCGGGTGCGGCGGCTGCATTCTTCCGTTCTTCATGCCGGGCGGGATCACGCTGGGCGGCGGAGGGTTCAGCAGCGGAGGAGGCGGTTTCGGCGGTTTCGGCGGAGGAGGCGGCTTCTCGGGCGGAGGCGGCGGTTTCGGAGGAGGCGGCGCCTCAGGAGGCTGGTGATGCATCAGAAAGACTTTCTGGCGACGCTCGACCGGCAACGCATCATCGACGCCATCGGCACTGCGGAGAAACAGACCTCGGGCGAGATCCGCGTCCACATCCAACCGAAAGCGCATGGCGACATTCGCGCCGTTGCGGAACGGACCTTCGAGCGCCTGGGGATGACGAAGACCGCGCTGCGCAGTGGCGTGCTGCTCTTCATCGCCTGCGAGGAGCAACGCTTCACGATCCTCGGCGACCGCGGCATCGACGAGAAAGTGCCCGCTGGTTTCTGGGACGAGATCGCCGCCAAACTGACCATCCGCTTCAAAGCCGGAGAATTCACCGATGGCATCGTCGAAGCGATCCACAGCGCCGGCGACGAGCTCCGCCACGACTTCCCGAGAATCGAGGGAGATGTCGACGAGCTCACCAACGAGATCAACATCGAGCACCACTAGCGCCACTGTCGTTCTGGCGCTCGGCTCGAACCTCGGCGACCGCGGATGGAACCTGCGCCGCGCCGTGTACGCCCTGCGATCCGCGGTCAACATCGTGCGCGTGAGCGCCATTCACGAAAGCGCCGCCGTCGATGCTCCCCAAGGCTCGCCGCCGTTTCTGAATCTCGTTCTGATCGGAACGACACCGCTCTCGCCGAATTCTCTCCTCACCGAGATCCTGGCCATCGAAACGCGCCTTGGCCGCGTGCGGCGCGGCATACGCAACGAACCGCGCCTCATCGACATCGACCTCATCCTGCACGGAACGACGCGTATGGGCACCCGCGCGCTCACGCTTCCTCACCCGCGCGCGTTTGAGCGCGAGTTCGTCATGGGACCGTTGCGCGAACTCGGGGAGATTGGGGAGATGCTGGCCAGCGGGTTAGCGCGAGAGCCGCCCCTCACCCTAACCCTCTCCCCGCCGCGATGAACCTGCGGCGGGGAGAGGGGACTGTTCTTCGCGAGAGTGTTCAAGTCCCCTCTCCCCACGGCGGCTTCATCGCCGAGGGGAGAGGGTTAGGGTGAGGGTGAGGGGCGGCTCTCGCGAAACCCTTCGCCTACCGCGTACCCATCGCCCCGCCGCTCTCAACGGCGACGCGGGCGCGTTGCACGACGGTGGCGCGGGTGAGGATCGGGTAGGGGTTCACCATCTCGTCGTTGTCGTTGACGCCGAAGTGGAGGTGGGAGGGCGTGAACTTGGCGTTGCCGGTATTGCCAACGTAGCCGAGGAGATCGCCGCTGCGCACTTCCATCCCTTCGTAGAGACCGGTGGCCCAGCGGTCGAGGTGCGCGTAGTAGAACGACGCGCCGCTTTCGGTCGTCAGCCAGAGGCAGTTACCGCCTTTCGGCTGTTCGCCGAGGTAACTGATGATGCCGTCGGCGACCGCAACGATGGCCGTCCCTTTCGGCGCGAAGATGTCGATGCCTTTGTGCTTGCGCTTGCCGCCGTCCCGCGAATTACCCCAACTGTTGGCCAGCTCGTACGGCCGCACGCCGACGACCGGCATCTGCAGCGTCGTCCCGTTGAGCGGAGCAAAGAGCGCTTTGGCGCGCGCCGCGAATTCCTTGTCGCGTTCTTTCTTCGTATTCGCCGTGGCCGTCATGGTCGGCGTCTTCTCGATTTGACGGCTGGCTTGCCGATTCAGGTCCGACCGCATTTGCGCGATCAGCTCGGTGAAATCGTCATCCTCGGAGGGTGGGGGAGGCGTTGCGACGACCACGGTCGTCGACGCACAGGCGGTGAAAAGCAGAAGGGCGCCTAGCAGAGCAACCCTGCTGACCCACCCGTTACGCACGCGAAGCAGTCTCATGGCGGAGTAGAACGACGAGACGGAGTTTAGGCGCGACGGCCGAGCTTGTAAAGCTTATTGAAACAAAACGGCCGCCACGTCCTCGATCCGGCGCAGCGGCACCACATCGACATCGGCGCGGATCTCTGCAGCGTTCGACTGCGGCACGATGACGCGCCGGAATCCGAGTGCAGCCGCCTCGCGCGCGCGCAGGTCGGGTTGGGAGACACTGCGGATCTCGCCGAGCAGCCCGACTTCACCGAAGAGCACTACGTTGTGTGGAATCGGCAGATTGCGCTGCGAGGAGAGCACGGCAGCGATCACGCCGAGGTCGAGCGCCGGCTCGTCGATCTCCAGGCCGCCGGCTACGTTCACGTAGATGTCCTGCTGCACGAACGTCCCCGCACCCTTGCGCTCCAGCACGGCCAGCAGCAGCGACACGCGATTGGCGTCGATGCCCATGGCCATGCGCCGCGGGGAAGGGAAGTGCGTCGGCGAGACCAGCGCCTGCACCTCGATGAGCAGAGGCCGCGTCCCTTCCAGTGCCGCAAGAATGGCAGAACCGGGAGACTGGCTGCGCTGAGAAATCAAAGCCGCCGACGGATTGGGAACTTCCTCCAGCCCGTCGTCATGCATCTCGAAAATCGCCACTTCGTTCGCGGGGCCGAAGCGATTCTTGTAGGCGCGCACCACGCGGTAGTTCTGAAACTTCTCACCCTCGAAGTAGAGAACCGTGTCGACGATGTGCTCGAGCGTTTTCGGTCCGGCGATCGTTCCTTCTTTGGTGATGTGGCCGATGAGGAAGATCGGAATGGAGAGTCGTTTCGCGGCGGACATCAGCACGCCGGCGGAGTCGCGCACCTGCCCGACCGATCCGGGCATGGAGTTGTTCGAGACTGTGTGGACGGTCTGGATCGAATCGATGATGACTGCCACCGGCCGCATCTTTTCGACCTCGGCGAGGATGCGCTCGACCGACGTCTCGGTGTAAAGCCGGATCTGCGGACTCATCGTGCCGAGACGACGTGCGCGCATGGCGATCTGGCGCGGCGACTCTTCGCCCGAGACGTACAGCACGAGACCGCCGGCGGCGAGATGCTCAGCCACCTGCAGCAACAGCGTCGACTTGCCGATTCCCGGCTCGCCGCCCACGAGCGTGACCGCTCCACAAACGAGACCGCCGCCGAGAACGCGATCGAGGCTGGGGATGGTCGTCGAGACACGGGGCGCCGTGTCGAAATCGACCGCGTCGATCGGCATCGGCGACGTGCCGGAACTGAGCGCGGTGGCCGGCATCGGCCCTGAAGGCGCGTCCTCCTGCGCGTATGAGTTCCACGCGTTGCAGTCGGGACAGCGCCCCAACCACTTCGAGGCCTGCGCCCCGCATTCGGTACACGAGAAGACGATCCCTTTTTTAGCCAAGGGATGGGATTCTAGCAACCGCGGTCAAACGCTCCACCGGACGTAGACCGGCGGGCGATCGGTGCTGAGCCTTTCAGGTCGCCGCGATCTCGTCGAGTCCCCAATTCTTCAGGACGTAGTGGACGCCGTGAACCATGCCCTCGCCTGTGGCCACCGTCAGCTTCCGCGTACGCACGTCCTCGCGCCACGCGGCGAGAGCGTGATCGGCGATCCCGTTGGCGATCAGCACGCGCACGTCCTTCTCGGGCATGCCCGGCTTCATCTGCGCGCGGACTTTCTCACCGACGGTGTGGTTGATGCCGCCGTCCTGCACGTGAATGTCGAAGGACAGCGCGACGCCGAGCTCCGTGGTGAGGCCGTACGCCTTTGCGGTGGCCAGCGCCGGCAGAAAATAGTCAGCGTCGACGCGTTGCTGCTGCAGTTTCTGGCCGAGCGGCGACTCGCCGAGCTTCCGGAACCCACTCTTGTACGGCTCGGCGAGCGTGCTTTTCGACGCGCCCGAGCTGACCGAGCTCGCCCACGCCAGTTGCTGGTCCTGCGGTTCGGCGAGCACTTTCAGGAGCGTGGCCGTGCCGTCGCCGAAGCAATCGCGAACGAGCGCAGGATCGCTCTTGTACGCAGCGTTCACGATGCTCGTGAGCTCGCCGCCTTTCAGCGTGAAGCCGATGATTCCCCACGTCACACCCGCGCCGTCGAAGTTTCCCTCGGCGAGCGTGTAGCCGTGGCCTTCGAACGTGGAAGTCAATCCGAGACAACGCTCGCGCAGCGAAGGAATCGTCGCGCTACCGGTCAACGTCGACCACATGGCGTCATCGACATCGCCGGTGACCGGCAGGCCGTGTTTCTGCTGAAACGCCTGCACCGCAGTCACGGTCCCATGCCCGTAGCTCGCGTCGACGCCGTTCGTATCGAAGCTCGCATCGACGAGCTTCTGTTGCAGGATGCGGATGCTCTCTCCGCGCGCACCGGGACCAAATAGGAGTCGGGTCATGCCGCTAATGTACAATGCGCCCATCGTGACTCGCACCTTCGCCACCTTCTTCGCGTTTACAAGCTCCATCGGAGCGAGGTCGCGGAGCGTGTAGAGACACATCACCAACACGAAACGCCAAACCGGCCCGCTCCCTCTCGCAGGGGGCGGGCCTTTTTCATTTCCGGAGGAAAACGATGACGATCAGCGTGGCATATCAGGGAGAGCGGGGAGCCTTCAGCGAAGCCGCCGCGATGCGGCTGTTGGGACGCGACATTGCGCCGGTGCCATGCGCATCATTCGACGACATGTTCGCGGCGGTAGACGCGAGCGACGCGGACTGCTGCATCGCCCCGATCGAGAACAGCCTGGCCGGATCGATCCACCGCAACTACGACCTGCTGCTCGCCTCGCGCCTGACGATCGGCGGCGAGACCCACCTGCGCATCGTCCACAACCTCATCGCCACCCGCCAGGTGCCGCTCACTTCCATCCGCCGCGTCTACTCGCATCCGGTCGCCCTCGCGCAATGCACCCGCTTCCTCCGCGCGCACCCGGCCATCGAAGCCGTGCCGGTCCACGACACCGCCGGCGCCGTTCGGCAAGTGATGGAGCGCGGCCGCGACGACGAAGCCGGCATCGCCTCCGCCGAAGCCGCCGAAATCTACGGAGGCCACATCGTCTCCAGCGCCGTCGAAGACCACGCGCAGAACTACACGCGCTTCCTCTTGTTGACACCGCAGGACCGCCCGGTCGAAACGCGCGAGACCATGCGCCGTTGGAAAACCTCGATCGTCTTCCGCGTCCCCAACAAACCCGGCTCCCTCTACCGAGCCCTCGGCGCCTTCGCCATGTTCGACCTCGACCTCGCCAAAATCGAATCCCGACCCGTCGAAGGCAAACCCTGGGAGTACGCCTTCTACGTCGACATCATCGGCCGCAACACGGACTCGAATGTCGCCCGAGGTTTGGACAACCTTGGACACATGGCGGAGATGGTGAAGGTGCTGGGGTCGTACGCGACGAGATGGTAATCAAAACGAAAAGCGCGATCACCGTTTCGGAGTGCGGCGGCTGCCCGCAGCTGCCGCTTTTGTATGCCACTGGCAGCGCTCGAACATACAAAAGCGGCGGCTGCGGCCACCGCACTCCAAAACGTTGCCATGTTCGATGTGGAAACGGGACTCGGAGGTCGTTGAAGCGAGTGGAACGCTGACGTCCTCGCCGGCTGAACACGCGGCGACCCGCCGTCCCGTCCGCAGCGCGACGGTGATGCTGAAGGTGCTGGGGTCGTATCGAACGAAATGGTGATCGTACGGATGGATGTACGCCCAATGGTACAATCGCTACCCATCGGAGGAATGGATCATGCGCCGAATCAGCCTCGAGAAAGACATCAAACCGGTCTCGGAGTTCCGCGCCAATGCGGCGGAGCTCATCGAGCAGGTGAAGATCAGCGGAAGGCCGCTCGTTCTCACACAACGAGGCCATTCCACGGCGGTTGTGCTGAATGTCGCTGAGTATGAAGGCATGGTGGAAGAGCTCGAGCTTCTTCGAGACGTGCGAACGGCCGTCAAGCAGATTGACGCTGGCGAAGGGTTGACCAGCCGGGAGGCGAAGGCGGAACTGCGCAGGCGCTTCAGCCGGTGAAGGTAATCTGGTCACCGCTGGCGGTGGAGCGTGCGTACGAGGAAGCCCGGTTCATCGCCAACGACAAGCCCGGCGCCGCGGTGAAATGGCTCGACGGGCTGTTTGAGTCGACCGATGGCCTTGGGATGTTTCCTGAATCGGGCCAGGTCGTGCCGGAGGTTGCAACGCGAGATTACCGGCAGATCATCTATCAATCACATCGCGTCATTTACCGCATTGAGGCGAAGAGGATCTCCATTCTTACGGTACGCCGTTCGAAGCGACTTCTCGATCCTGCCGAATTGCGATAGGGCTCTTGATCCAATGGACCTCAATCTATCGACCGTTCCTGACGACCTATCGACCGTTCCTGACGACAGCTCGTCTGTCCCTGCGAGAGTTTTCGACTCTGCCGGCTTCTGGATTCGTGCCGCCGCTCGAATTCTTGACTGGATGGTTCTCGGAATCGCCGGGGTTTTTGTAGCGCTCATCTGCGGCGTGTTGGCCGGTTTTCTGGAGGCAGCCACGGGGCGGCCGGCGTCGGACATGATCGAGAGCATGCAGCGAACGACTTTTATTGGCTGGATCGGCAGCTTCATCGCCACGCTCGCGTATCACTCTCTCTTCGAGGGTGTGGCCGGCAGCACCGTTGGCAAGCGGATGCTCGGGCTTCAGGTGATCGCGGCGGATGGGACACCGATGCGATTCGTTCAAGCAGTCAAACGATCACTGGCGTTTGCCGTCGATGCTCTGTTCTTCGGTGCGATTGCCGCAATGGCGATGAGTGATTCGCTTGAAAAACAGCGCGTCGGAGATCGATGGGCGGAGACGCGCGTGGTCCGTCGCCGATCGTTGCCGGTGGAAATGCACCCTCCGACGCTGCAATACCTGGCGGCGTTCGTTTCGGCTGTCGAAGTGGCCGGCTTGATCACGGTAGCAACAGAGATCGCGGAGTATCTCTGGCACATACGCGGCGCTTGAGAGATCGGCAGTCAGGAAAGCGAATCCGTCTGCCGCGATGCAGCACATGACGCGACACCAAACCGCTACTGGCGTCATCCGTGCGGTTGCTATGCTTCTCGTCATGCTCAACGTCTCCCGGCGGGTATCACTGGTGTTCGTGGTTGCGCTCGTATCAATGTCGGCCGGGCGTCAGGCGCGCGCCTGCTCAGCGACGGTTCCTGAATTGCCCCAGGTACTCGTTCATCGCGCCGCGATCGTGGCCGAGGCTACGAGCTCGATCAGGTAGGTAGGCGTCGGTTGCCTCCAACACCTCGCGCATCGCCGCACCGTCACCGGGTTGCCATCGCGTGTCGCGCTGCCGGGCAGCTCGGCGAAAGACGGTAGCTGTCGAAGGGTCAAGAGCGCACCTACGACAAGCGCGCAATGGATGTTCAGCGTTGATGCTCAGTTGACTCTTCGCTTCGCTCAGAGTTCACGCGACCGAAATCTCCCCCCGCAAGTCCATCTGCATCTCCCGTTTCACGCGCTCCGCCGCGTACCCACGCCCGAGCAGGTAATACAGCTTGGCCAGCGCGGCTTCGGCGGTCATGTCGAAGCCGCTGATGACGCCGGCGCGGGCGAGGGCGGAGCCGGCGGCGTATTCGTGGAGGTTGACGGTTCCTTCCAGGCATTGCGTGCAGTCGACGATGACGACGCCGCGTTGCCTGGCTTCGTGGAGCGCGTCGATGAAAGCGCGGTCCTGGTCCGGGCCGTTGCCGACGCCGTAGGCTTCGAGGACGAGTCCTTGCAGCGGGGGACGCAGGACGTTGCGGACGAGCTCGGGCGAGATGCCGGGAAAGAGTCGTAGCGCGCTGACGACGGGTCGCTTCAGTTCGGGAACGCGGATGCGGCGCGAGCCTCGTGGGGGGCGCACGAGATCCCAGTTCACGTCGATGGCGATGCCGGCTGTGCCGAGGAGCGGGAAGTTTGGGGAATCGAACGCGGCGAATCCGTCGGCGCTGACTTTGGTGGAGCGGCAGCCGCGGAGGAGTTTGCCGCCGAAGTAGAGACAGACTTCAGGAATGGCGTAGTTGGACGCCAGCATCAGCGAGGTGATGAGGTTCTCTCGCGCATCGTTGCGGATTTCGCAGAGCGGGATTTGCGAGCCGGTGATGATGACGGGCTTGCGCAGACCGCCGAGGAGAAAGGGGATGGCGGACGCGGTGTAGGCCATCGTGTCGGTGCCGTGCAGCACGACGAAACCGTCGTAACGTTCGTAGTTGGTCTCGACGTCGCGCGCGATCTTCACCCACTCCGCGGGCGTCATGTTGGAGGAGTCGAGCAACGGGTCGTACTCGTGGATGGTGTACGACGGCATCGACTCGTGCCGCAGCTCCGGCATCTGCGCCATCTGCTCCTGCAGGTATCCCGGCTCCGGACGATAGCCGGTGCGCGTCCGCTTCATCCCGATCGTGCCGCCGGTGTAGACGATGTAGACGCGTTTGCGCATGCGAGCGCGGATAATACCGCTCATGCCAAAGAAGACGCTGGAGTCCCTCGAGCTGGAACTGCGCGATTACGCGATGACGTTTCCGGAGGCGACCGAGGATCATCCGTGGGGCCATCGCGCCATCAAGGTGAAGGGGAAGTCGTTCCTGTTCCTCGGCGGCGAGAAGAACACGAAGGAGCTCAGCCTTTCTCTCAAGCTCCCGAGCTCGCGGGACATGGCGGTCGACCTGCCGTTCGCCGAGCCGACTGGCTACGGCCTCGGTAAGAGTGGCTGGGTCTCGGCGCGCTTCGCGAAAGTGAGCGACGTTCCGATCGATCTGCTCAAAGCGTGGATCGACGAGAGCTACCGCGCCATCGCGCCGAAGAAGCTGGTCAAGGGACTGTAGGAAGTGTCGACGGCGCTCACAGCCGAAATGCGTTGATCTGCGACGATGCGATCGACGGCACTCACCAGATCGTCCTCGATGTCGCTGGCGCGGATCGTTCGCGCAGTCACACCTTTGATAATAGACGCCGCCGGAGCGATGATCAGGATCCTATCGTCGTCGGTCCGTCCATCCAGCCACTGGATGAGGTCGAACAATCGCAGGTCGACGATCAATGCCTCGGCTCCGGTGTGAAGATCGGCCTGGGCCGGCGTCATTTTGGTCACGAGATACCCGGCTTCCCTCAGCAACGAGGCCGCTCGGCTGAAAGGGGCGTGCGTGATGACTGCGACTTGCGGTTCCATCTTCATGCTCTCTCCGCGGGTGAAGCCTTTTCTCCATGGCCTGCGCGGATCCAGAAACGCACGCGCCGTTCGATCGATGACATGTCTTCCGACTTGCTGATGCAGTCGGCGGCTCCGAGCTGCTCGACCATGACCGCGAGCTCGCGGCGGCTCCTGCCGGAGAACAGAATGAAGTGAGTGGACAGGCGGGCTCGCTCGCTGAGCGATTGCAGAATCGTCGCTCCGTCGACGAGCGGCATGCTGATGTCCAACAGCACGACATCAGGCTTTTCACGGCCGATGACGAACGGAATCTCGAACACGGACGAACTGGTCAGAACGTCGATGCCCACCATCTGAAAATAGGCCGTCATCGCTTCGACGATGAGAGGATCGTCGTCGATGAGCAGCATCTTCGGCGTCCGTTCCGCAGTTACGCTCATGACGCGATCTTCGTCAGCATCGCCGGCTTGAGACCGAGGACCTGGTCGAGCTCCATCAGATCGAGGGGCTTCACGAGGTAGTCGGTGATTCCGTACTTCAACCTTGCCTCGTTGCGGTAGCGGATGTGCTTGTAGATCGCCGTCATCATGACGATGTTCGGCTTGTACTCCACATCGAGGGCGTTGATCATTCGCGCCACTTCGAAGCCGTGCATCTGGGGAAGCAGTCCGTCCAGCAGGATCACTGAGGGCCGCCGAATCGCAGCAGCCTGAATTGCTTCGTAAGCAGTCTTGGACTCTTCGATCCGAAAACCGTAGCTGCCGAGATGCGTGTTGAGTTGCGCGCGAACCAGACGATCGTCATCGACGACCAAGGCCAGCGGGGCGGTGGTGCTGAAGTTTTCGGACATGATCTCGTCTCCCTCGTGCTGATTTCCGTTCAGCGATGGCCGGAAGTAGATCGAGACTTGTGCCGGGAGTGGCGTCGACGCCAACTCTAAGATAGGACAAGGGTTAGGGTGTGAGCGACGAAGAGCGCTCCCGCCAGGAGCTGAACACCTGTCCAGATGTTCGACGCTTTTCGTCAAGCGCTACGTGACGCGCGTGAATACCTGGCGCTGGCTCGACTGGTAGGCCTCGGCGCGAATCATCTCGCGTACGCCGCGGGGGTCCTTGATCGAGCGCAAAACGTAGCGGGGCGAACTGGTGTCGGACGACATCAGCGTCACGCTGCCGATCCCAAGAATGCGCTCGATCAGGCTCTGCGTGAACGTGGAATCGTCGACATAGCGGAGATCGATCTCGTCCACTTTCTTCGAGAACACTCCCTGCTCGACGAGCACCCGCTGGCTGGTCACGCGATACATCGTGCTGCGCAGGGTGATCCACGCAACCAGAAGGGCGATGACCTGAATGAATAGAACGATGGCGGTGATCACCCATCCGGTTCTCACCAAGCCATCGCCCTCCGGCATCGTCCCTGCGAAGAAGCGCGTGAACAACGGAACGCCTACGGCTACGAGCACGATGCCAGCGAAGTGGCCGGCCAGCAACGCCATCGACGGCGTTCCCTGCCACAACGTCTCTTCCTTGCGCGCAGGTACCGGTGCGCTGTCGATCGGAGTCAGGCCGGCGGGTGAGGGACGCCCGCAATGCGGACAAGCAGTGGCCATCGTCGAAACATCACGGCCGCAGTCGGGACAGGTGATCACAGGCATGCGCGAGATTGTAGCGCTGTCCAACGCGCCTAGAACGGGCAGTCAACACACCCGGACCCGCAGCAGGTGGGCTCTTCGGCGGGACGCCAATAGCGAACCGGTGGGGTGGGCGGCGTTTCAGGAGTTGAAGAATCCGAGGGCGGGCATTGCTGCCCGCCCTCGTGTGGCACGTCGCTCATTTACGCGCTGCGGTCCGGTGAGGCGACCGGCGTGGCCACTTCCGTGGAGGGACCCGATCCCGGCGCGATCGTCAACTGCTCGCCGGGGCTCTGGTCGGGGTAGTACTCCTTGAGCTTCAGGTAGTCCGTGCCCGTCTCCTCGGTGAGGATGGCGTTCACTTCGACGCCGTCGAGCGTTTCCCGCTCGAGCAGCTTGCGGGCGATACGATCGAGCGCGCCTTTGTTGCTGCTGATGATGTCGTGCGCGGTCTTGTACGCCTTGTCGAGGATGCGACGCACTTCTTTGTCGATCTCGACCGCCGTGGCCTCGGAGAAGTCGCCGTGCTGCGCGAACTCGCGGCCGAGGAAAATCTCCTGCTCTTTCTTGCCGAACGTGACCGGACCGAGATCCGACATGCCCCATTCGCAGACCATCTTGCGTGCCATGCCGGTGGCGCGCTCGATGTCGTTGCCGGCGCCGGTGGTGAGCTCGTTGAGGAACACCTCCTCGGCGATGCGGCCGCCCATGAACACGGCCAGCATGGCCTCGAGGTAGCGCTTCGAGTACGAGTACTTGTCCTCGGTGGGAAGCTGCTGCGTCAGGCCGAGCGCGCGTCCGCGCGGAATGATGGTCACTTTGTGCAACGGGTCGGCCGCCGGCAGCATGGCTGCGACGATCGTATGTCCGGACTCGTGATAGGCGGTGTTCCGCTTCTCGCGATCGGACATCATCATCGACTTCCGCTCCACGCCCATGACGACCTTGTCCTTCGCGTACTCGAAGTCGACCATCTGGACCTTCTTCTTGTCGTAGCGCGCCGCGTTCAGCGCCGCCTCGTTCACGAGGTTGGCGATGTCCGCGCCGGAGAAGCCGGGCGTGCCGCGCGCGATCACCGCCAGGTCGACGTCCTCGGCCAGCGGGATGTTGCGCGTATGAACGCGGAAGATGCCTTCGCGGCCCTTGAGGTCCGGCAGGTCGACCACGACGCGACGGTCGAAACGGCCCGGACGAAGCAGCGCTGGATCGAGAACGTCGGGACGGTTCGTGCCGGCAATGAGGATCACTCCTTCATTCGACTCGAAGCCATCCATTTCGACGAGGAGCTGATTGAGCGTCTGCTCGCGCTCATCATGTCCGCCGCCGAGACCAGCGCCGCGGTGACGTCCGACGGCGTCGATCTCATCAATGAAGATGATGCAGGGCGCGTTCTTCTTGCCCTGCTCGAACAGATCGCGCACGCGCGACGCGCCCACGCCGACGAACATCTCCACGAAATCCGAGCCGGAGATCGAGAAGAACGGCACGTTGGCCTCGCCGGCGATGGCGCGCGCCAACAGAGTTTTGCCCGTGCCCGGAGGACCCATGAGCAGCACGCCCTTCGGGATCTTGCCGCCGAGCTTGGTGAACTTCTGCGGCTCCTTGAGGAACTCGATGATCTCGGCCAGTTCGACCTTCGCTTCATCGACGCCGGCGACATCTTTGAACGTCACCTTCTTGGCGCTGCCGGAGAGCAGCTTGGCCTTCGACTTTCCGAACGAGAGAGCCTTGTTGCCGCCGGCCTGCATCTGGCGCATGAAGAAGATCCAGAGAAGGATCAGGATCAGGAACGGAGCCCAGGTGATGAGCGCGGCGACGAACGGAGCGTCGCGCTGGGGCTCAAACTCATACTGCACGCCCTTGGCTCGGAGAAGCTTGACGTCATCCTCGGGCAACGGCCCGTCGGCGATTACGTGAAACTCCTTCTTACCGCCCGGCATCGTGCTCTTGGTCTCGCCGCGGATGTCATCTCCGCGTTTGACGATCTTTTCGACATACCCCTGGTTCACGCGATCGATGAACGTGCTGTACTCGATCTTCTCAGTCGTGCCCTTGGCCGTGTTGAACAGGCTCCAGAGAAGGAACACCAACACGATGATCACGACCCAGAGAAGCGCGGTCTTTACCGTGGAATTCAACGAATTGCCTCCTGCGCGTCACGGCGATGCTCTGCGCGCGCCACGTACATTATCGCGTGGCGTAACGGGTGGGGAAGGGGCCTTATTGCAGAGGCGAGCTGGCCGGTTGTGCGTCGCCCGGTCAGCTCCCCACGCGTCCGATATACGGGAGGTTTCCGAACCGGCGCTCGTGCTCCAGCCCGTAGCCGGCAAAGATGCCGTCCGAGATGGTGAACGCGCTGAAATCGGTCTTCACGTCGACGGTGCGGGCATCGGGACGATCGAGCAGCGCCACGAGGCGGAGAGAGGCCGGCGCGTGCTGCCGCAACTGGCTGAGCAGATAGTTCTCGATGATGCCCGTGTTGACCACGTCCTTCAGCACGAAGACGTGCCGGGCGCGAATGTCGGTGAAGCTGAGGAAGTCGATCTCCAGCGCGTCCGCCGTGCCGTTGTCCTCGGACTCGCGGATGACGTCGATGAAGCCGTAACTGACGTCGCCGGATACGGATCGGAGCAGATCGGCCAGGAAGATCGACGCGCCCTTGAGGATGCAGAGAAAGAAAACTTCTGCGTCTCCGGAATCGCGGCGAATGTCGGCGCCGAGCTCGCCCACGCGAGCGGCGATCGCCTCAGCGGTGAAGACGGGACGCATCGCTGTCGTCGTCTGATTCAACCGGCCCCTCCAACCACACTTCGTAACGGTCCGCTACCGCGCCGGTGACCTTGAACCGCTCCGAGACTTCCACGCCGGCAATCCAGACAATCTCTTCATTCCACAACAGCAGAGGGAGACGGTCGCGGAGGTCCACGGCGATTTTACGATCAATCAGGAAATCTTTGAGTTTTTTCGCCTTATCCATCCCCAGCGGCTGAAACCGATCACCCGCCCGCCGGTTGCGAACGACGAAGCGGGGAAGGGAGTTGGGGGGAAGCTGGAACAAACAGTGGGCGCGAGCGCGGCCCGCAGGGACCAAGTCCCCTCTCCCCTCCGGGGAGAGGGCTAGGGTCAAGTCCCCTCTCCCCTCCGGGGAGAGGGTTAGGGT